>NZ_CP007212.1:3503110-3821575 GCF_001411805.1 Burkholderia plantarii
TTGCGCGGCGATCGTCACGAGCCCGAGCGCGGCGATCGCGAGGCCCGTCAGGTTCCAGATGCGCACGCGCTCACCGAGGAACACCCGCGCGAAGCCAAGCGTGAAGAACGCCTGCGCCTGCAGCACCAGCGAGGCGACCCCGGCCGGCATGCCGACGTTCATCGCGGTGAACAGGAACACGAACTGCGCGAGCAGGATGGTCGCGCCATACAGCACCAGCATGCGCAGCGGGATGCGCGGCCGCGGCACGAAAAATACCGCCGGCAGCGCCGCGAGCGTGAAGCGCAGCGCGCCGAGCAGCATCGGCGGCACGCCGTGCAGGCCCACCTTGATCACGACGAAATTGACGCCCCACGCGACGATCACCACCAGCGCGAGCAGCAGGTCCTTCATGGCCATCATCGCGTCATGTCCTCCGTTATCCCGATTGCACGAACCCGGCAGTGTAACGGCTGCGGCAACCTGTCGCCGCGCTTTCCGCGAGCCCGATACAATGAGCGCAATTCCAGTCCGCCCTCAGCCGGCCCCACGACCACCATGAGCGATTCGATCCGAGCGGTCCTGAAACCGCATGTCCGCGACATCGGCAACCTGCAGGTGCGCCGCACGCTGCCCGCGATGGCCGCGCGCCTCGTCGGCCCGTTCATCTTCTTCGACCACATGGGGCCGGCCGAGCTGCCGCCCGGCAGCGGCCTCGACGTGCGCCCGCATCCGCACATCGGCCTCGCCACGGTCACCTACCTGTTCGACGGCGCGATCCTGCACCGCGACAGCCTCGGTTCGGTGCAGACCATCGTGCCCGGCGACGTGAACTGGATGACGGCCGGGCGCGGCATCGTCCACTCCGAGCGCACGCCCGCCGAAGTCCGCGAGCGCGGCCAGACCATCCACGGCATCCAGACCTGGGTGGCGCTGCCGCTCGAACACGAGACCACCGAGCCCGCGTTCGAGCACCATCCGGCCGCGACGCTGCCGAAGCTCGCGCGCGACGGCGTCGCGCTGACCGTGATCGCCGGCGACGCGTTCGGCCTCGTCTCGCCCGTCACCACGTTCTCGCGCACGCTCTACGCGGCCGCCGAGTTCGCGGCCGGCGCGACGCTCGCGTTCGATGCCGATCACGAGGAACGCGCCGTCTACCTGGTGGCGGGCGACCTGACGATCGACGGCACGCCGCTCGAAGCGGAACAGATGGCCGTGCTCACGCCCGGCGCGGCGGTCTCGCTCGCGAGCCGCGGCGGCGCGCGCCTGATGCTGCTGGGCGGCGCGAAGCTGGCCGGCGAGCGCTTCATCGAGTGGAATTTCGTGGCGAGCAGCCGCGAGGCGATCGAGCGCGCGAAGACGGCCTGGACCGAACAGACGATGGGCGGCGTACCGGGCGAGACCGACTGGATTCCGCTGCCCGAGCGCCGCGCGCATTGAACCCCGGGGCGCGCCGACGGCCCGCGGCGGCCGGCGCGCCCGCATTGAAAGATCCGGCTTCGGCCCCATCTACGCGATTAATCCGATCCACGAGGACCTCCATGGAAACCACGCTCGCCACCTTCGAACGCGACGTCATCGAAGCATCGCTCGACGCCCCGGTACTCGTCGACTTCTGGGCGCCCTGGTGCGGCCCGTGCAAGACGCTCGGCCCGCTGCTCGAACGCCTCGAGGCTGACTACGCGGGGCGCTGGAAACTCGTCAAGGTCAACGTCGACGAGAACCAGGAACTCGCCGCGCATTTCCAGACCCGCAGCATCCCCCACGTGATCGCGTTCGCCGACGGCCGTGCCGTCGACCAGTTCATCGGCATGCTGCCCGAAGGCCAGATCCGCGCCTTCATCGACCGCCTGCTGCCGTCGCCCGACGACGCCGAGCGCCGCGCCGCGCAGATCGCGCTGGCCGAGGAACGCTACGACGACGCCGTCACGCACCTGCAGTCGGCGCTCGCGCTGAATCCGGGCCAGGACGACATCCGCCTCGACCTGATCGAGCTGCTGCTGGCCATCGATCGCGTCGAGGCCGCGCGCGACGAGGCCACGCGCCTCTCGCCGCAGACCGTGAACGGCGTGGACCCGCGCTACCAGGCGATCAAGACGCGCTTCGACTCGCTCGACGCCGCCGTCGAGCTGCCGCCGACCGACGCGCTGGAAGCCCGCATCGCCGCCGACGGCAACGATCTCGAGGCACGCTTCGATCTCGCCCAGCTGCTGATCGCGCACCGCGTCTACGAAGGCGCGCTGGAGCAGCTGCTCGAGATCGTCAAGCGCGACCGCGCGTTCAAGGACGACGTCGGCCGCAAGACCATGGTGTCGGTGTTCGAGCTGGCCGCCGACCAGCCGAACCTGGTCTCCGCGTGGCGCCGCAAGCTCAGCGCGCTGCTGTACTGAGGCGCCGGCGCGGCCGGACGCCGGACGCAAAACGGGCGCGTGCCATCGTGGCACGCGCCCGTTTTTTTGCCAGGGGGTGACTGCGGCGGTTACCGTGTCCGCTATCGCGCCGCGAGCGCGCGCAGCGCGTGCGCGGCGGCCGCGAACCCGAAGCTCGCCGTCACGCACACGCTCGACCCGAAGCCGGCGCAGTTGAGCCCGGCCGGCCCGCCCGTGCCGGCCACGTCGCCGGCCGTCGCGTCGTCGATCTCGCAGGCCGCCGCTTCCGGATAGATCAGCGGCTCGTCCGAATAGACCGCGCTGACCTTGAACTTCGCCTTCGGCCCGCGCGGGAAGCCGTGCTGCTTGCGCAGCTGCGCGCGTACCTTCGAGAGCAGCGGATCCTGGATCGTCAGCGCCAGGTCGTCGATGCGGATCCGCGTCGGGTCGAGCTGGCCGCCCGCGCCGCCGACCGTCACGAGCGGCTGGCCGCGCGCGACGCACCAGGCGATCAGCGCCACCTTGGTGCGCACGCTGTCGATCGCGTCGATCACGTAGTCGAAGCCGCCGCCGAGCAGCGCGTCGAAGTTCCCGGCCTCGGCGAAATCCTCCACGCGATGCACGCGGCAGGCCGGATCGATCAGCGCGATCCGCTCGGCCATCGCGTCCACCTTGGCCTTTCCGTAATTGCCGTCGAGCGCGTGGATCTGGCGGTTCGTGTTGCTTTCCGCGATATTGTCGAGATCGATCAGGGTCAGGTTGCCGATCGCACTGCGCGCGAGCGCCTCGACCGTCCACGAGCCGACCCCGCCGATGCCGATCACGGCCACGTGCGCGCGCTCGAACGCGGCCAGCGCGTCGGACCCGTACAGGCGCGAGACGCCGCCAAAGCGTCGCGCCCGATCCGGGTCAAAATGTCCCGCCGGGCCAGGAGTAAGATCGGCTTGCGTCGTGACGACGTCGATTCGGGCCATGCTGAGGTAAGTGAAATGAAAGCGGCCTGGCCGCGAAAGCGCCTATTTTGCCTGATCGGCGCGGTGTCGGCCGGGCGTGTCGTCTCGACGCATGATTTTGCATCCTTGGCTATACTGGCCCCAGATTGAAGGGTTCGCATAAAAATGACTTCTCTCGCTGATCTCCGTATCAACTATTCCCGCGCGTCGCTCGACGAGCACGACGTGGCATCCGATCCGTTCCGGCAATTCGACAAGTGGCTCAACGAGGCGCTCGACGCCAAGCTGCCCGAGCCGAACACGATGACGCTCGCGACCGCGGACGCCGCCGGGCGCCCGTCCGCGCGCATCATGCTGATCAAGGGCGTGGACCAGCGCGGCTTCGTGTTCTTCACGAACTACGAGAGCCGCAAGGGCCGCGAGATCGAGGCGAACCCGCACGCGGCGCTGCTGTTCTACTGGATCGAGCTGGAGCGTCAGGTGCGCATCGAAGGCCGCCTCGAAAAGATCGCCGCCGAGGAAAGCGATGCCTATTACGCGTCGCGTCCGGTCGGCTCGCGGCTCGGCGCCTGGGCGTCGGCGCAGAGCACCGTGATCGCCGACCGCGCCGTGCTGGAAACGCGCGAGCGCGAGGCCCGCGAGCGCTACGGCGATAACCCGCCGCGTCCGCCGCATTGGGGCGGCTTCCGGGTCGTGCCGGAATCGATCGAGTTCTGGCAGGGCCGGCCGTCGCGGCTGCACGATCGCCTGCGCTACACGCGCGACGCCGGCGCCCCCGATCGCTGGGTGGTCGAGCGCCTCTCGCCCTGATGCGCTGATCGCCCGCGCCAGCGCCACCCACCGGTCCGCCCGGGTTGCTCCGCGGCCTTCCGTGTTTCGGTTTGCATGACGGCCCGCCGCCTCGCCGCGGCGGACCGGAACAATGACTTGGCTGTATTCATTTCAACAGGCAACGGAGAATCCAAATGTTCTGGGAAAAGAAGCTGGCACAGTGGGCGGACGAAGTACGGGAAAAGGCGAACCTGCCGGCGCGCCTGGTGCTCTGGAACGGCGACCAGCATGATTTCGGCACCTTCAGCGCGCCGGACGTCACGCTGAAGGTCAACAGCGCCTCGGCGCTGCCGCTGCTGCTCGAACCGAGCCTCGACAATCTCGGCGAGGCCTACGTGAAGGGCAAGATCGACATCGAGGGCCGGCTGCCCGACATCATCAACATCGGCTATTCGCTCGCGCGCAACACCGTCACCAACGCGAGCAAGCTCGCGCGCGTGACGCGCTACTTCAGCCACACCAAGAACTCGGACAAGAAGTCGATCCAGTATCACTACGACGTCTCGAACGAGTTCTACAAGCTGTGGCTCGACGAGAACATGGTCTATTCCTGCGCCTACTTCGAGAACGGCGACGAAGACCTCGCCACCGCGCAGATCAAGAAGATCGACCACATCCTGACCAAGATCCAGCTGCAGCCGGGCCAGCGCCTGCTCGACATCGGCTGCGGCTGGGGCGCGCTGGTGCTGCGCGCCGCGCAGAAGTTCGGCGCGCGCTGCGTGGGCGTCACGCTCTCGCAGAACCAGTTCGACCTCGCCACCGAGCGCGTCAGGCAGGCCGGCCTCGAGAACCAGATCGAGATCCGCCTGCAGGACTACCGCGACGTGGACGGCCAGTTCGACCGGATCACCAGCGTCGGCATGTTCGAGCACGTCGGCCGCAAGAACCTGCCGGGCTACTTCAGCAAGGTGCGCGAGCTGCTGGCCGACGACGGCATCGCGATGAACCACGGCATCACCTCGACGGACGCCGACAGCGGCGAGACCTCGCTGGGCGGCGGCGAATTCATCGACCGCTACGTGTTCCCGGAAGGCGAGCTGCCGCACATCGGCCTCGCGCTCGAATCGGCGCAGCGCGGCGGCCTGGAAGTGGTTGACGTCGAAAGCCTGCGCCGGCACTATGCGCGCACGCTCGACATCTGGACCGACAACTTCGAGGCGAAGGCCGACGCGGCGAGGCAGCTCGTCGACGACGAGAAGTTCCGGATCTGGCGCGTCTATCTCGCCGGCTGTGCCTACGCGTTCGAGAACGACGACGTGTCGATCTATCAGCTCGTCTGCCGCAAGGCCGGCCGCAGCGCGAAAACGCTGCCGTGGTCGCGGCGCTACATCTACGAGAACCCGCTGCCGCGCTGACGGCGGCGTCCGACGACGCAATGACCATGCATGGGTGACGGCAGCACGCGGCGCGACGCCGCGCGAACGACGAAGCACGACGAGGCGCCGCGCGACGCCGAACAGTTCGACCTGTTCGGCGCGGCGCCGCCTGAGCCTGCTGTCGAGCCCACGGCCGATCCCGCAGTGGATGAAGCGCCGCCCGCCTCGGCCGGTTCGTCCCCGCCTCCCGCCCCCTCCCGTCACCCCGCGCCCGCCGAAAATGAAGCGGCACCGTCCCCGTCGCTGTGGGGCGACGAGGCACCGCCGCCCGCTTCCGCTGCTTCTGGCAGCGCCGCCGGCCAGCCGGCCGCCGCGCCGCGCCGTTCGCGCAAACGCGGCGTGGCGCGCGCCGCGATCAGCGACGAGGTCGCCGCGACCGCGGCCGCGCTGCCGCCGAACGTGCGGCTCGGCACCTCGACCTGGTCGTTTCCGGGCTGGAACGGCATCGTCTACGGCGACGACTACTCCGCGCAGAAGCTCTCTCGCGACGGGCTCGATGCCTATGGCGCGCATCCGCTGCTCAAGAGCGTCAGCATCGACCGCTCGTTCTACGCGCCGCTGTCGGTGGCCGACTATCTGCGTTACGCGCAGCAGGTACCCGACGATTTCCGCTTCGTCGTGAAGGCGCCGGCCTCGGTCACCGACGCCGTCGTGCGAGGTCCGCGCGGCGAACCGGCCGGACCGAACCCGGCGTTCCTCGACGCGCGCATCGCCACCGACGATTTCGTGCGCCCCTGCCTCGACGGCCTTGGCCGCAAGGCCGGCGCGCTGGTGTTCCAGTTCTCGCCGCTGCCCGACGGGCTGCTGGCCGATCCGGCCGCGCTGATCGAGCGGCTCGCGGCGTTCTTCGCGGCGCTGCCGCCGCTGCCATCTCCATCAGCGGAAAGCGGCGAGACCGACGGCCCGCGCTACGCGATCGAGATCCGCGACGCGAGCCTGCTCACGCCGCGCTTCATTCGCGCGCTCGCCGCGGCCGGCGTGCGCTACTGCGTCGGCCTGCACGCGCGGATGCCGGACCCGCTGCGGCAGGCGGCGGCGCTCGCGCTGCTCGACGGCGACGCGCCCGGCCCGCTGGTGGTGCGCTGGAGCCTGCACGGCGGCTTCAAATACGAGCAGGCGAAGGCGAAATACGATCCGTTCGACCGGCTCGTCGACGAGGACCCGCAGACGCGTCGCGCGCTCGCCGACCTGGCCGCGCGATACGCGCTGGCCGGCCAGCCGGTGCTGATCACCATCAACAACAAGGCGGAAGGCTCGGCGCCGCTGTCGTGCATCGAACTGGCCAAGGCGATCGACGCGGCGATCGAGCGGCTGCGCGCGGACCCGGCCTGAGACACGCGCCTTGCGGCGCGGCTCGGCAAATTCAACGACACCATGAAAAACGGCGGCACATTCCTGTGCCGCCGTCGGTTCCTGCATCGGGCCTTGCACCCGGTCCCGCTCGCTCAGCCGCCGTTCGATTTCAGGCGATGCGCGAACTTCTTGCGGAATTTCGCGATCTTCGGCCCGATCACGGCCGCGCAATAACCTTGCTGCGGATTGCGCGCGAAGTAGTCGCGGTGATATTCCTCGGCCGGCCAGAAATTGCCGTCGAGCATGTCGACGCGCGTGACGATCGGGGCGTCGAACACCTTGTCGCGCTCGAGCGCATCGATCACTTCGTGCGCGATCGCGCGCTGCTCCTCGTTTTCGGCGAACACCGCCGAGCGATATTGCGTGCCGACGTCGGCGCCCTGCCGGTTCAGTTGCGTCGGATCGTGCGTCGCGAAGAAGATCTCGAGGATCTCGCGATAGCCGATGCGCGCCGGATCGAACGTGACTTTCACGACTTCCGCGTGGCCCGTGTCGCCCTCGCAGACCGCCGCGTAGCTCGGGTTGCGGACGGCGCCGCCGGCGTAGCCCGACTCGACCGAGTGGACGCCGGCGACGTCGAGGAACACCGCTTCGGTGCACCAGAAACATCCGCCGCCGAGCACGGCCGTCGAAACCTGATTTTCCATGTCATGTCCTCTCGAAAATGCAATGTGTCCGGAGCGATCGCAACGACCGCTTCGATGCGGCAAGTTTAGCCGAGTTGCCGCGGCCGGACGCGGGGCCGGCCGCCGGCCTTCGCGGAAAACGGGAGCGCCCGGCGCGGCGCCGTCGCAGACCGGCTGCCCGACCAAACAAAAAAGCACCCGGCGGTGCTTTTCGTTTGCCCGCGGCGCGTGCAGCCGCGCAACGCATCCTCACGACTCGTTCTTCAATTGATCGGCGATCTCGGTCCGGCATCGCGTGCAGTAATCCATGTCCTGCCCCGGCTTGATGTCGCTCGCCGGATCATGGCGCACCCGCGAGAACCGGGCGTGCTGCTGGATGTCGTTCCATGCCAGATACGACGACTCCCTGCCGACATACTGCTCCCAGCTATCCATGCCGGTGCTGGCGAGGATGGCCCCCAACGCCTCATCGCGCTTGTTCAGCATCTTCCGCTTGTGGGTGGAACTGGTGTTCGCGCTGAATTTCGGCATCGGCACCATCGCCTGCTTGAGCGCCTCCAGGTGCTCCAGGCCATAGGTCTTGCCCTCGCTCGACAGCCGCTGGTGGGACTCGAGCACGCTGTGTCCTTCCGCGCAGGACAGACCCCGCTTGTCCTCGGCCTCGTCGGCCTGCACGTGACGATTCGCGAAATGCCGCGCGAACGGATGGCCCGCCTGATTTTGCTCCAGATAGGCCTTGCGCGAGCCGTAGCGCGGCACCGCGGCATCGGCGCCCGGTCCCTTCGTCCATCCGGTGTTTTTCCCCGTGATCTCGAGGCTGTCGCGGCCGCCCGTCAGCGTGCTTTGCGGCGCCGAAATCGCCAGCGTCGCCGTGACCAGATCGCGCGGCGGCGGCGGTTCATGAGGCTGTTGCGGCGAGAGGACGCTCGACGACGCCGCGACGCCGGATCCATTTTTTTTACCGTTTCCGCGATTCATGCCGGATCTCCCTTCCGTCGAACGATGCGAAATACTGTCGGGCGAACGTGCTTCCCCGCACGGCCGGGTCGACCATCGCGCCCCGCCGTGCCGTCTCCATCGCCGGCCCGGCCGGCGCAGATCGTCTCGCATGATGATGCCCGTCTCCGGCGCCGCTGCGTGGTGCCCGCCGAAATTATTCTTTGCGCTGCCGTCCGCGCGCGAACGCCCGGCGGCGCAATCGGCCGGGCCGATTGACAAACGAGCCGGCCCGCCATCGATTCCGCTAGAATCGGAACACCTTTTCCGAGTGCCCGATGACCGCTCCTTTCGTGATTTCTCGCTTTCCGGCCCCGGCACCTGCCGCCGCGGCGCCGCAGGCGGTGCCGCGATGACGTCCCACGCCGCGCCCCCCGATTTCGATACCGCCGCGTTCCGGCAGGCGCTCGGCCAGTTCGCCACCGGCGTCACGGTGATCACGACGCGCGCGCCGTCGGGCGCGCCGATCGGCATCACCGCCAGTTCGTTCAATTCGGTATCGCTCGATCCGCCGCTCGTGCTGTGGAGCCTGGCCACGCGCTCGGCCTCGCTGCCGGTGTTCCGCGGCAACAGTCATTACGTGATCAACGTGCTGGCCGCCTCGCAGCTCGACCTGTGCAAGCGCTTCGCGACCGTCAAGGGAGACCGCTTCGAGGGGGTGTCACACGCGGCGGGGCAATCGGGGATGCCGGTGCTAAACGACGCGCTGGCCTGGTTCGAGTGCCACAACCGCAGCCGCTACGAGGAAGGCGACCACGTGATCTTCGTGGGCGAGGTCGAGCGCTGCGGGCTGCACGCGGACCTCGGTTCGGCCGCGCCGCTGGTGTTCCACGGCGGCACGTTCCACGGCGTCAGTCCGCTCTGACCGAACCGGTGCGCGCCAGCGACACGGGCGCGCCCGCCTCGTCCTTCAGCGTCTGCAGCACGATGTTCGAGCGGATGTCCATCACGCCCGGCGCCTTGTAGAGCTGGTTCAGCACGAAATCCGAATAGTGCTTCAAATTGTGCGCGAGCACGCGCAGCAGGTAGTGCGTCTCGCCCGTCACGACGAACGCCGACACCACCTCGGGCCAGGCCTTCAGCGCCTCCGCGAAACGCTCGTGCCACTGTTCCTGATCGTTGCGCATCGACACCTGCACGAACGCCTCGAGCTCGAAACCGAGCTTCTCGCGGCTCAGGCAGGCCCGGTAGCACTCGATCACGCCCTGCTCCTCGAGCAGGCGCATGCGCCTCAGGCAGGCCGACGGCGACAGGGCAATACGTTCGGCCAGATCGAGGTTACTGATCCGGCCCTCTTGCTGCAATACGGCGAGAATACGGCAATCGGTAGCGTCCAGCGAGATTGCATGCATTTCTGGTCCCCGTTTTGGCTATCGTTCAAATTATCTGCGATATTTGCCGAATGTCCATGTTTATTTCGCAAGCACCTTTCGGCGACGTTTACTTATGATCGAACCCATCGATATCCCGAAAACAAACGCAGATGGCTACGCTCTGGGACATTTCTCCCGACATTTTCCCCGATACACCGGTCTGGCCGGGTGACACTCCCGTGTCGGTCGACGGCGTCTGGCGCATCGAGGCCGGTTCGCCCGTCAACGTCGCGCGGCTGACGCTCTCGCCGCACACCGGCGCGCATGCCGACGCGCCGCTGCACTACGACGCGCACGGTGCGCCGATCGGCGCGGTGCCGCTCGATACCTATCTCGGCGCCTGCCGCGTGATCCACTGCCTCGGCGCCACGCCGGTGGTGCGTCCCGAACAGGTGGCCGCCTCGCTGGCCGGCGCGCCGCCGCGCGTGCTGCTGCGCACCTACGCGCACGCGCCGCGCGAGGCATGGGACAGCGCGTTCTGCGCCGTGGCGCCCGAGACCATCGACCTGCTCGCCGCGCACGGCGTGCGGCTGGTCGGCATCGACACGCCGTCGCTCGACCCGCAGGAATCGAAGACGATGGACGCGCACCGGCGCGTGTCGGCGCATGCGATGGCGATCCTCGAGGGGCTCGTGCTCGACGACGTCGCCGCCGGCGACTACGAACTGATCGCGCTGCCGCTCAAGTTCACGACGCTCGACGCGAGCCCGGTGCGCGCGGTGCTGCGCGCGCTGCCGGCCACGCCGTAGGCCGTCGCCGCGACGGCGCCCCGCCCCGCGCCGGGCAGCCGAATGATCGACAACCCGATCCCGATCATCCGCCCGCCCGGCGCGGCCGGTCAGAATCAAAGACTCTCTTCTTCCTCACCCGGATTCCGCCATGAACTCACGTGAAGACGCACTCGCGCTCGATCGCGACGATCCCCTCGCCGCGCTGCGCGGCCGCTTCCTGCTGCCCGACGACACGATCTATCTTGACGGCAACTCGCTCGGCGCGCGGCCGGCCGCCTCGGCCGCGCGTGCCCAGGCCGTGATCGAGGACGAATGGGGCCGCGACCTGATCCGCAGCTGGAACACCGCGGGCTGGTTCGCGCTGCCGCGCCGCCTGGGCGACCGGCTCGCCCCGCTGATCGGCGCGGCGAGCGGCGAGGTGACGATCACCGACACGATCTCGGTGAACCTGTTCAAGCTGCTCTCGGCGATGCTGCGCGAGCAGGCCAGGCGCGCGCCCGAGCGCCGCGTGATCGTCTCGGAGCGCTCGAACTTCCCGACCGACCTCTACATCGCGCAGGGCCTGATCGCCCAGCTCGATCGCGGCTACACGCTGCGACTCGTCGACGATCCGGCCGAACTCGACACGGCGATCGACGCGCAGACGGCCGTGGCGATGATCACGCACGTCAACTACCGCACCGGCCGCATGCACGACATGCCGGCCGTCACGCGCCACGCCCAGCAGGCCGGCGCGCTGATGCTGTGGGATCTCGCGCATTCGGCCGGCGCGGTGCCGGTCGACCTGAACGGCGCCGGCGCGGACGGCGCGGTCGGCTGCACCTACAAGTACCTGAACGGCGGCCCCGGCTCGCCGGCCTTCGTCTGGGTGCCGCAGCGCCACGTCGCGCAGTTCGAGCAGCCGCTCTCGGGCTGGTGGGGCCACCGCGCGCCGTTCGCGATGGAGCCCGGTTTCGCGCCCGACGCCGGGATCGCGCGCTTCCAGTGCGGCACCCAGCCGATCGTCTCGATGGCGATGGTCGAGTGCGGGCTCGACGTCTTCCACGAGACCGACATGCCGGCGATCCGCCGCAAGTCGCTGGCGCTGGCCGACGCCTTCATCGCGCTCGTCGAACGCCGCTGCGCCGGCTTCGACCTGACGCTCGTCACGCCGCGCGAGCACGCGCGGCGCGGCTCGCAGGTCAGCTTCGAGCATCCGCACGGCTACGAGGTGATGCGCGCGCTGATCGCGCGCGGCGTGATCGGCGACTACCGCGAGCCGCGCATCCTGCGCTTCGGCTTCACGCCGCTCTACACGCGCTACGTGGACGTCTGGGATGCCGTGGAAGTGCTGCGCGAGATCCTCGATACCGAGGCCTGGCGCGCGCCCGAGTACGCCGCTCGGACCACCGTGACCTGAGCAGCCGTCCGTTTCCAAGAACACCCGCCGGAGAGTCCCCCAATCATGAGTTCCCAACCACCGCAAGCGGGCGCACCCGACGCCGCGCGCTGCCCGTTCTCGGGCGAGCCGGCCGCCGCGCCGGCCGGCCCCGAGGGCTGGCACGACGCCCAGCTCGACTTCTCGAAGTCGATGAGCTACGGCGATTACCTCTCGCTCGGCCCGATCCTCACGGCCCAGCATCCGCTCTCGCCCGACCACAACGAGATGCTGTTCATCATCCAGCATCAGACCAGCGAACTCTGGATGAAGCTCGCGCTCTACGAACTGCGCGCGGCGCTCGCCTCGATCCGCGGCGACGCGCTGCCGCCCGCGTTCAAGATGCTCGCGCGCGTCTCGCGGATCCTCGAACAGCTGGTGCAGGCCTGGAACGTGCTGGCCACCATGACGCCGTCCGAGTATTCGGCGATGCGGCCTTACCTCGGCGCGTCGTCGGGCTTCCAGTCGTACCAGTACCGGCAGCTCGAATTCCTGCTCGGCAACAAGAACGCGCAGATGCTGAAGCCGCATGCGCACCGGCCCGAGATCCTGGCCGAGGTCGAGGCCACGCTCGACGCGCCGTCGCTCTACGACGAGGTGGTGCGCCTGCTCGCGCGACGCGGCTTCCCGATCGCGGCCGAACGGCTCGCGCGCGACTGGCGCGCGCCGACCACGCACGACGTGTCGGTCGAGGCGGCCTGGCTCGCCGTCTACCGCGAGCCGTCGGCGCACTGGGATCTGTACGAGATGGCCGAGGAACTCGTCGACCTCGAGGATGCGTTTCGCCAGTGGCGCTTCCGCCACGTCACGACGGTCGAGCGCATCATCGGCTTCAAGCAGGGCACGGGCGGCACCAACGGCGCGCCCTATCTGCGCAAGATGCTCGACGTGGTGCTGTTTCCGGAACTCTGGCACGTCCGCACGACGCTGTAAGCGTTCCTGCACGGCCGGCATTCGCGCCGGCCGTCGCGTCCTCCCGCCTTCCCTCGATGGCGCGGTCGCGCGGCACGTCATCCATCGTGCCGCCCCCGCCGTTCAGCGCCCCTGTCCCGCCAGTTCGCTGAGCGCCGCCGCCCGTTGCGCGCGCAACGGTTTCAGATGGCCGCGCAGCAGCGCCAGCGCGAGCCCGGCGATCGCCATCGCCGCGGCCAGCATGCACAGGTAGCCCGCGGCGCCGCCCGAAGTGATCACGAACGCGCCCGCGAACGCGCTGAGGATCGCGCCGAGGCGCCCGAACATCAGCGCGCCGGCGGCGCCGGTGGCGCGCACCTGCGTCGGATACAGGAAGGCGCACAGCGCGTACATGGTGGCCTGCACCGCGTTGACGAACAGGCCGTGCAGGCCGAGCCCGAGCAGCAGCCAGCCGCGCTGGCTGGCCGCGTCCACGCCGAGCAGCCAGGCCGCGCTCGCCGCGCCGCCGAGGCTGCAGACCACCAGCGGCCAGCGCGAGCCGAAGCGCGCGATCGCCACCGCGCAGCCGAGCGCGCCGAACACGCCGCCGAGGTTGTAGGCGGTCAGCCCGCTGCCGGCCACCGACACGCTCAGGCCCTGCGCGGCGAGCATCGCCGGCAGCCAGCTGAACGCACTGTAGACGGCCAGCAGCGACATGAAGAACGCGCACCAGAGCGCGATCGTGTCGCGCGCGAGGCCGTCGACGAACAGCGCGCGAAAGCCGCGGCGGCGCAGACCCGGGTGAGGCTCGACGAGATCGATGAAGCGGGCGCCGGGGGCGGCCGGCCGGCGCATCCGCGCGAGCAGCCGGCCGAGTTCGGGCCAGCGCGCCGGCTCGCGCGCGAGGAAGCGCGGCGACTCGGGCAGCGCGGCAACCAGCACCAGGCCCAACATCAGCGGCAGCGCCCCGCCGGCGATGAACAGCCCGCGCCAGCCGTAGGCCGGCAGCATGTCGTGCGCGAACAGCCCGGCCAGCATGCCGCCGAGCGGCACGCAGACAATGGTGGCCGTCACCATCAGCGTGCGGCGCCGCGCCGGCGTGAATTCGGCCGTCAGCGTGGTGGCGGTGGGCAGCGCGCCGCCGATCCCGAGGCCCGCCACGAAGCGCAGCAACGCGAGCGTGACGATGTCGGGCGCGGCGCCCACCGCGCAGGTCGCCGCGCCGAACACGAACACGCTCGCGATCACCGCGCGGCGGCGCCCGAAGCGGTCGGCGAACAGGCCCGCGCCGGCGCTGCCGATACCCATCCCGACGAGGCCCGCCGCCACCGCGGGCGCGAACGCGTCGCGCGTCAGGTGCCACTCGCGGATCAGCGCCGGGATCGCGAAGCCGATCAGTTGGCCGTCGAAGCCGTCGAGCACGATCGACAGCGCGGCGAGCAGCACCGCGAGCGCCTGCATCGGCGTGAACGGCCCATGGTCGAGCGCCGCGCCGACATCGACGGGAGCCGGCGCGGCCGCCTCGCGCGCCGCGCTCATGCCCGCCTCCGGCGCACGGCGACGCGCGCGGCGGCGGCCGGCGCAGCCGCGCGCGGAAAGCACGGTGCGAGCGATGCGGGCAATCCGGATCGGATCGCGCGACGCGGCACGGATCGGTTCATGTTCTTCTCTCCTCGGAATCCCCGGTCCGCACGCAGATGGCCGGCGGCGGCCGAAAGGCGGCCTGTCGTGATTCCCGGCGCGCCCGCCCGTCGCGCACGCCGGTTGGCGCCGTGGCGCCGAACGAGCCTGCGCATCATAAGACGATTCGATGCCCCCGGGCGGGCGAACAAAAAGGCGGCCGGGCTTTCAGGCGCCGCAGTGCAGCATCGAAATCCAGTCCGGTCGCCTTGACTTTCATGAAATCGAATACGATCATTCGCCCACCACGAGAGCAAATGATCTTAACGAGGCCGTGTTCGGCCGCAAGGAGACAACGGATGAATCCTCCGCCGACCGCCGCGCCGGTGATCCTCCACATCGGCGCCGGTTCGTTCCACCGCGCGCATCAGGCCTGGTATCTGCACCGCGTCAACGAGCAGGCCGCGCCGGACGATCCGGCCGGCCGCTGGTCGCTGGTCGTCGCCAACATCCGCGACGACATGCGCGCGACGATGGACGCGCTGGCCGCGCAGCAGGGCCGCTACACACTCGAGACAGTGACGCCCGACGGCGAGCGCGCCTACGAGACGATCGGCTCGATCACGCGCGTGCTGCCGTGGTCGATCGACCTCGCCGCGCTGATCGAGGCGGGCGCCGATCCGGATTGCCGGATCGTCTCGTTCACGGTCACCGAGGGCGGCTACTACCTCGACGAGCACAACCGCCTCGACGCCGGCAACCCGGACCTCGCGGCCGATCTGCAAGGAGCGCGCACCACCATCTACGGCGCGCTCGCGGCGCTGCTGGCTGAACGGCGGGCGCGCGGCGCCGGCCCGCTGACGCTGCAGAGCTGCGACAACCTGCGCAGCAACGGCGCGCGGTTTCGCGCCGGCATGCGCGAGTTCCTCGAACGGCGCGGCCTGACCGACCTGCTCGGCTGGTTCGACGCGCACGTGTCGTGCCCGAGCGCGATGGTCGACCGCATCACGCCGCGCCCGACGCCCGACGTGCGCGAGCGCGTGAAGGCCGCCACCGGCGTGGACGACGCCTGCCCGGTGATGGGCGAATCGTTCATCCAGTGGGTGATCGAGGACGATTTCGTGGCGGGCCGCCCGCGCTGGGAGCTGGCCGGCGCGGAACTGGTGGACGACGTCCATCCCTACGAGGAAGCGAAGATCCGCATCCTCAACGCGACCCACAGCTGCATCGCCTGGGCCGGCACGCTCGCGGGCCTGACCTACATCCACGAAGGCACCCACGATCCGGCGATCCGCGCGTTCGCGCACGCCTACGTGACCGACGACGTGATCGACTCGCTCACGCCGAGCCCGCTCGATCTCGCGCGCTATCGCGACGTGGTGCTCGAACGCTTCGGCAACCCGTACATCCTCGACACCAACCAGCGCGTCGCGGCCGACGGCTTCTCGAAGATTCCCGGCTTCATCGCGCCAACCTTCGCCGACTGCTTCGCGCGCGGCGCCGAGCCGGTCTCCACCGCGGTGCTGCCGGCGCTGTTCCTGCGCTTCCTCGGCCGCTGGGCGCAGGGCCTGCTGCCCTACGAATACCAGGACGGCGTGATGGACGCGGGCGTCGCGCGCGCCATCGTGGCGGCCGACGATCCGGTCGCCGCGCTGGCCGCCGAGCGGCTGCTGTGGGGCTCGCTGGCCGGCGACGCGCGGCTCGTGAGGGCGCTGCGCGCCGGGCTCGCGCGCGTCGACGCGTGGCATCCGTGAGCGCGGCGCGCGCGGCGGCAGCGGCCCGGCACGCTCCGGGCCGCCGCCGCTCCGGGTCAACCGGCATTGGCACGGGCCGCGTCGCGCGGCTACATTAGCGACTCTCAGACGACCAACTGCTAGCGCCCATCATGTATCTCGGCATCGATCTCGGCACCTCGGAAGTCAAGGTGCTGCTGCTTTCCCCCGACGGCGCGGTCGTCGGCACGGCGGGTACGCCGTTTACCGTGTCGCGCCCGCATCCGCGCTGGGCGGAGCAGCATCCGGAAGACTGGTGGCAGGGCACGCGCGAGGCGCTCGCCGCGCTGCGCGAGCGCCATCCGGCCGAGTACGCGCAGGTGCGCGGGATCGGCCTGTCGGGCCAGATGCACGGCGCGGTGCTGCTCGATCGCGACGACCGCGTGCTGCGCCCCGCGATCCTCTGGAACGACATGCGCAGCGACGAGGAATGCACGGCGCTCACGCAGCGCGCGCCGGACCTGCACCGGCTCGCCGGCAATCTCGCGATGCCCGGCTTCACGGCGCCCAAGCTGATCTGGGTGGCGGCCCACGAACCCGACACGTTCGCGAGGATCGCCTGCGTGCTGCTGCCGAAGGACTACCTGCGGCTGCGGCTGACCGGCAACCGCGTGTCCGATCCGTCCGACGCGGCCGGCACGCTGTGGCTCGACGTGGCGCGCCGCGACTGGTCGGGCTCGCTGCTCGAGGCTGGCGGCATGACGCGCGAGCAGATGCCCCGCATCGTCGAGGGCAACGCGCCGTCCGGCACGCTGCGCGCCGAGGTGGCGCGCGAGCTGGGCCTGCGCGAAGGCATCGTGGTGGCGGGCGGCGGCGGCGACAACGCCACCAGCGCGCTCGGCATCGGCGCCACCCAGCCCGGCGACGGCTTCGTCTCGCTCGGCACCTCGGGCGTGCTCAGCATCGTCGGCGACCGCTTCATGCCCTATCCCGAATCGGCGCTGCACGCGTTCTGCCACGCGATTCCCGACCGCTGGCAGCAGATGAGCGTGGTGCTGTCGGCGGCGAGCTGCCTGCGCTGGGTCTGCAAGCTGACCGGCACCGACGAGCCGACGCTGATCGGCGAGGTCGAGGCGCTCGATCCGGCCGCGCTCGCCGACGCGCCGCTGTTCCTGCCTTACCTGTCGGGCGAGCGCACGCCGCACAACGACCCCTACGCGCAGGGCGTGTTCTACGGCATGACGCATGGCACCGATCGCGCGCGGCTCGGCTACGCGGTGCTCGAAGGCGTGACGCTGGCGCTCGCCGACGGGCACGACGCGCTCGTCGCGGCCGGCTCGGCGGCCGGCTCGCTGGCGCTGATCGGCGGCGGCGCGCGCAGCGCGTACTGGGCGCAGCT
This sequence comes from Burkholderia plantarii, assembly GCF_001411805.1. NCBI lineage: Bacteria > Pseudomonadati > Pseudomonadota > Betaproteobacteria > Burkholderiales > Burkholderiaceae > Burkholderia > Burkholderia plantarii. Next base: position 3,520,737 of record NZ_CP007212.1, read on the forward strand.
GGTGGCCGACGCGCTCGACGTGCGCACCCATCAGCTCGGCGGCGGCGCGACCGGCGCGGCGCTCGGCGCGGCGCGGCTCGGCTGGCTCGCCGACGGAGGCGATCCGTCGCAGGTGCTGACCAAGCCGCCGCTGTCGGCCGAGTACGTGCCCGACGCGGGCCGCCATGCATGGTTGCGCGAGCGGCTCGACACCTATCGCGCGCTGTATCGCCATGTCCGGCCGCTGTTCGAGCCGTCGCGCGCGCGCCTTGCCTGACGCCGGTTGCGTTACGATCCGTTCCTTCTCCAGCCAGCCAGCCACCCGCCCGAGCGCCCACGCACCGTGCCCAAGTCCTCTGAAAAACTCGATCTCGCGACCCGCGCCGCCTGGCTCTACTACGTGGCCGGCGACACCCAGAGCGAGATCGCCGAAAAGCTGCAGGTGTCGCGCCCGGTCGCGCAGCGGCTGGTCGCGTTCGCGGTCGAGAAGAACCTGATCCGCGTGCGCGTCGATCACGGCGTGGCCGACTGCCTCGACCTGGCCGCGCAGCTCTCGAAGCGCTACGGGCTGTCGATGTGCGAGGTGGTGCCGATCGATTCGGACACCCCGGACGCGGTCGACCGCAAGCTCGCGGTGGCGGGCGCGCAGGTGATGGAGCGCTACCTGAACGAGGATCGCGCGATGGTGATCGCGGTCAGCAGCGGCCGCACGCTGAAGGCCGCGGTCGCGCAGATCGCGCAGATCGATCGACGCCAGCACCGGCTCGTGTCGATGGTGGGCGCGATCGCGCGCGACGGCTCGTCGAACCCCTACGACGTCGCGCAGCACATCTCGGAGAAGACGGGCGGCAAGCACTTCCTGCTGCCGGCGCCGCTCGTCGCCGACAACGACGCCGAACGCGCGCAGTGGTGCAACCACCGGCTCTATCGCATCGTCGAGCAGCTGACGGCCGACGCCGACGTGGCGTTCGTCGGGATCGGCAACGTCGGCCCGGACTGTCCGCTGTTCGTGGACGGCTTCCTCACGCCCGACGAGCTGAACGAGATGATGGCCAGCGGCGCGGTGGCCGAGATGGTCGGGCTGCCGATCGACGCGAACGGCCGGCGCGTGGTCACGCCGTCGACGGCGCGCGTGACGAGCGTGTCGATGGAGACGCCGCCGCGCCGGCCGACCATCGGCTTCGCGGGCGGGCCGCGCAAGCAGGCGGCCGTGCTGGCCGCGCTGCGCGGCGGCTGGCTGTCGGGGCTCGTCACCGACGAGACCTGCGCGCGGGCCGCGCTGGCCGACTGAACGCGCGGCCGCGGCCGCGTCATCCAGACTCCTTCACGCAGACGCGTGGCGCGCCATCCGCGGCGCCTGACGCCTGCGCATCGCATCGTCACCGCGCCGGCCGACGCCACCACGCGCGAGACGATCGCAGCCGCCCGCCCCGCGATGCCGAACCCGCGGTGCATCCCCGACATCGGGAACAACGCCCGCCCCGCCATCCACGACACCCACGTTCGACGCCGCAAACAACAACGCCGCGCAAAAAACGCGCGGCGTCGCTTCCTTCCCGTCATCACGCCCACCGAGCCGCCCGCGGCGGCCCGGCGCCGCCTCAGGCGGCCAGCGCGTGCGGCGAACGCCGCTCGAACGCGAGGCCGTCCTCGTTGAACAGATGGCAGTGCTCGGGCTGCGCGTGGACCCGCAGCATCTCGCCCGGCCGGTGCGTCTCGAGCGGCGGAATCCGCGCGATCATGCCGTCCGGCGCGACCGGCGATTCGGCGTACAGGTAGGCGGCGTCGCCGAGCGACTCCACGGCCATGGTGCGCACCGACACGCCCCCGCCGTCGGGCGCGGCCCCCACCAGCAGATGCTCGGGGCGGATGCCGACCGTCACCTTGTCGCCGGCCTTCAGCGCGCCGGTGCGCACCGCCACGCGCTGCGCTTCTCCGGATTCGAAGCGCACCACCGCCTCGTCGGCCGTCACGGCCTGCGCCACGCCTTCCAGGAAGTTCATCTTCGGCGAGCCGATGAAGCCCGCCACGAACCGGTTGGCCGGCGCGTGATACAGCGTGTTCGGCGCGCCCACCTGCTGCACGCTGCCGGCCGACAGCACCACGATCTTGTCGGCCAGCGTCATCGCCTCGACCTGGTCGTGCGTCACGTAGATCATGGTGGTCTTCAGCTCGTCGTGCAGCCGCGCGAACTCGAGGCGCATCTTCACGCGCAGCGCCGCATCGAGGTTCGACAGCGGCTCGTCGAACAGGAACACCTTCGGCTTGCGCGTGATCGCGCGGCCGATCGCGACGCGCTGGCGCTGGCCGCCCGAGAGCTGCTTCGGCTTGCGGTCGAGCAGGTGGTCGATGTGCAGGATCTTCGCCGCGTTGCGCACCGCCGCGTCGATCTCGGGCTTCTTCGCGCCGGCCAGCTTGAGGCCGAACGCCATGTTGTCGTACAGCGTCATGTGCGGGTACAGCGCGTAGGACTGGAACACCATCGCGATGCCGCGCTTGGCGCTCGCCAGATCGTTCACGCGCATGCCGTCGATCAGCAGGTCGCCGCTGGAAATGTCCTCGAGCCCGGCGATCATCCGCATCAGGGTGGACTTGCCGCAGCCGCTCGGGCCGACGAACACCACGAACTCGCCGTCCGCGATGTCGAGATTGACGTTGCCGAGCACTTCGTTGTCGTCGTAGCGCTTGCCGATGTTGCGCAGAAGCAGGCTTGCCATGTTTTGTCTCCGCTTTCCTTACCGCTGGGTTCGTGACGCGCCGCGCCGCCGGATCGGCCGGCGCGGCGCGCAATTCGTTTCGCTCACTGCGACGGCACGCTGCCGGTCGCGATCCACTGCGCGGCGAGGCCGGGCAGCGCGTCCATCCGGTCGAACACGTGGCGCGCGCCGATCGCGCGCAGCGCGTCGACCTGCGACGGCGAGGCGTGGCCGCCGCCGATGAAGCCGATCACCGTCATGCCGGCCGCGGCCGCGGCGGTGATGCCGGTCGCGCTGTCCTCCACCACCAGGCAGTGCTCGGGCGCGAAGCCGAGCGTGTGGGCGGCGGCCAGGTAGACGTCGGGCGCGGGCTTGGGCCGCTCGACGCCGTCGGCGCAGAACAGCCGCTCGCCGAAATGGCGCTTGAGGCCGGTGCGGGTCAGCGCTGCCTCCACGTAGGCGCGATTGCTGTTGCTCGCGCAGGCGATCGGCAGCGCGATCGCGGCGAGCGCCGCGTCGATGCCGTCCACGGCCGGCGCGAGCACCGCCGCGCGCTCCACCGCCGTGCGGATCGCGGCGACCTCGGCGGCCGCGAGCGCGCGGCCGACCTGTTCGGCCGCGCGCTCCAGCACGCGTTCGGTGCGCAGGCCAAGCAGCGGCATCACCACCGGGCGCACGTCCACGCCGGGCCAGCGCGCTTCCAGCTCGCTCACCAGCACGCCGGCGGCCACCGCCTCGCTGTCGATCAGCACGCCGTCGCAATCGCAGATCAGCAGGCGGTCGCGCCCCTCGCCGGCCGGCAGGCTCATGCCGTTCGCGCTCATTTGACCGCCCCGAACGTGAGGCCGCGCACCAGCTGCTTCTGCGACAGCCAGCCGACGATCAGGATCGGCGCCACGGCCAGCAGCGAGGCGGCCGACAGCTTGGCCCAGAACAGCCCCTCGGGGCTCGAGTAGGAGGCGATGAACACGGTCAGCGGCGCCGCGTTCGAACTCGTCAGGTTGATGCTCCAGAACGCCTCGTTCCAGGACAGGATCACCAGCAGCAGCGCGGTGGACGCGAGGCCCGGCAGCGCCATCGGCATCAGCAGGTAGACGATCTCCTGCCAGGTGCTGGCGCCGTCGATGCGGCCCGCCTCCAGGATGTCGCGCGGGATCTCGGCGAAATAGGTGAACGTCATCCACACCGCGATCGGCAGGTTGATCAGCGTGTAGACGATCACGAGGCCGCTTACGGTGTCGAGCAGGCCCGAGTTCTTCCAGAGCAGGTAGATCGGCACCAGCACGCCCACCGACGGCATCATCTTGGTGGACAGCATCCACAGCAGCACCTTCTGGGTGCGCCGGGTCGGGAAGAACGCCATCGCGTAGGCGGCCGGCACCGCCAGCAGCAGGCACAGCAGCGTCACGCCGACCGAGATCAGGATCGAGTTCCAGGCGAAGCCGAAGTAGTTGCTCCGCGCGAACACCTCGCGGAAGCTGTCGAGCGTCGGCGTGAAGATCAGCGACATCGAGTAGGCCTGCTGCTCGGTCTTGAACGCGGTGATCGCCATCCAGAAGATCGGGAAGAACAGCAGCAGCGCGATCAGCCACGCGAGCACGCCGGGAATCGCGCGCCGGACGGTGCCGAGCGCGGCGCCGAGGCCGCCGGACGGGCCGGACGCGCCCGCGGCGCGCGGGGTTGCGGTCAGGTCGCTCATGCTTCGTACTCCCCTTTGAGGTTTTTCGCGAGCATCCGCACCAGGAAGAACGACACGACGTTCGCGAGCACGACGGCGAGGATGCCGCCCGCCGAGGCGAGGCCGACGTCGAACTGCTGCAGCCCGAGCGCGTAGATCAGGTAGGACAGGTTGGTGGTGGCGTTGCCGGGGCCGCCGCCGGTGGTCGTGTAGATCTCGGCGAAGATCGACAGCAGGAAGATGGTTTCCATCATCACCACCACGGCGATCGCGCGCTTCAGGTGCGGCAGCGTGATGTAGAAGAACATCGCGAACGGCCCGGCGCCGTCGATGCGCGCGGCCTCCTTCTGCTCCTGGTCGAGCGACTGGATCGCGGTGAACAGGATCAGGAACGCGAACGGCAGCCACTGCCAGGCGACGATCATGATCACGGCGGTCAGCGGGTATTCGGCGAACCAGTCGATCGGCGCCATGCCGAGCCCGCGCATCAGGTGGGCGATCAGGCCGTAGACGGGGTTCAGGATCATGTTCTTCCAGATCAGCGCCGAGACGGTCGGCATCACGAAGAACGGCGCGATCGCGAGCAGGCGCGCGATGCCCTGCCCGTAGAACTTGCGGTCGAACAGCACGGCCATCAGCACGCCGCCGACCACGGTGATCGCGAGCACCGCCACGATCAGCACCAGCGTGTGCCAGATCGCCGGCAGGAACGACGGGTCGGTGGCCAGGTAGCGGTAGTTGTCGAGCCCGGTGAAGCCCTTCTCGTCGGGATTCAGCAGGTTGTAGCGCGTGAACGAATACCAGATCGTCATCGCGAGCGGGATCGACATCCACAGCAGCAGCACCGCCACCGAAGGCGTGACGAGCCAGCGGGCGGGCTTGCCGCGCGAGGACGCGGCGGAGGCGGGAGACGAATCGGTCATGGGCGCCGGGTGATGTAGGGGAAGACGTAAGTGACGCATGCTCGGACCTCTTGAAGCGGATGCACGCGTGCCGCGCGGCGGCGCGCGTGCCTTGCATCGAGGCGATCCGCGCCGGCCCGGCACGGATCGCGGCTGGCTCGATTACTTCTTGTAGCCGGCCTGGCGGACCGCGCGGTCGGCGGCGGCCTGGCCGGCGGCGAGCGCCTGGTCGACCGTCATCTGGCCGGCCACCGCGCCCGCGATCGACTGGCCGACGACCGTGCCGAACGACTGGAATTCAGGAATCCCGACGTACTGCACGCCCGTGTACGGCACCTTCTTCAGCGACGGATCGTTGACGTCGGCCGTCTCGATCGCCTTCAGCACGAAGTCCGAGAACGGCGCGGCGGCCTTGTACTCGGCTCGCGCGTAGGTGGACTGGCGCGTGCCCGGCGGCACCGACGCCCAGCCCTCGTCCTTGCCCACCGCTTCCACGTACTGCTTCGAGGTCGCCCAGGTGATGAACTTCTTCGCGGCGTCCTGCTGCTTGGAGGTCTTCGGGATCGCCAGCGCCCAGGCCCACAGCCAGTGCGAGCCCTTCGGCGTGACGGCCACCGGCGCGGCCGCGAAGCCGATCTTGTCGGCCACCTGCGACTGCTGCTTGTTGTAGAGCATGCCGGCCGCCACCGTGGCGTCGATCCACATCGCGCACTTGCCCGAGGCGGTCAGCGTCAGGTTCTCGTTGAAGCCGTTCGAGCTTGCTCCCGGGGGGCCGTCCTTCCTCAGCAGGTCGACGTAGAAGTTGATCGCCTTCTTCCATTCCGGCGAGGTCAGCTGGGCGTTCCAGTTCTCGTCGAACCAGCGGCCGCCGAAGGTGTTCACCACGGTCGACACGTAGGCCATGTTCTCGCCCCAGCCGGCCTTGCCGCGCAGGCAGATGCCGTAGACGCCGTTGGCCTTGTCGGTCAGCTTGTCGGCGAACTGCTGGATCTGGTCGTAGCTCGGCTGGTCGGGCATCTTGAGGCCCTTGGCCGCGAACAGGTCCTTGCGGTAGTAGGTCATCGAGCTCTCGACGTAGAACGGCAGCGCGTAGAGCTGGCCGTTGTACGAGAGGCTGTCGCGCGCCGTCTTCACGACGTCGTTCAGATCGTAGTCGGCGGGCAGGCCCGTCATCGGCGAGAGCCAGCCGCGCTTGCCCCACTGCGGCGCCTCGTAGGTGCCGATCGCCATCACGTCGAACTGGCCGCTGCCGGTGGTGATGTCGGTGGTGGCGCGCTGGCGCAGCACGTTCTCTTCCAGAATCACCCAGTTCAGCTTGATGTCCGGGTTGGCCTTCTCGAACGCCGGCGAGAGCTTCTTCAGCTCGATCATGTCGGGGTTGTTCAGCGTCGCGATCGTCAGCGTGGCCGCCTGCGCGGCCAGTGCCGACGACGCGAGCGCGGCGCCCGCGAGAATTCGCGTGGCGGCGGCGATGAGCGTCGGTCGTTGCATGGCATGTCTCCTGTGTTATCGGCTTGTCGTCTGGGGTCTGTCCATCTGCGGGCGGCGGCGCGCCGTCGTGCGCCCTCACCCGCCTTGCTGCATCCCGCACGCGCGAGCGTAGCGGGCAATCGTGTGGCGGATCCGGAACCGGACCCAGGCGGCCGGATCGTCGCCGAGCGCATGGGCGCGCCGCGCCTCGTAGACGTCCGGCAGCCACTGCGCGAGCAGCGTCTCGGGCGGCGCGCGCCGCGCGAGGTTCGCGAACAGGCGCGCGACCGCGGCGGCCACCATCGGCTGCAGCCAGTAGTAGCGGATCCGGTCGCTGTAGCTGAACTGGCGCGCGAGCCGCTGCGCGGCCGCGTCGCCGCGGTAATACGGCGCCCAGTGCTCGGGGCGCGCGAGCATCGCCTCGTCCACCACGTCGCGCAACCGCGAGCGCTGATTCTCGTCGACCAGCGCGTCCTCGACGTAGCTCAATGCGAACAGCGCCTCGCGCAACGCGAAGGTCAGGCCGGGGCCGACCTTCAGAATCGCGAAATGGTCGCGCACCAGCGCGGCGAGCGCGGCCTCGGTCTGGTAGTCGGTCGAGTGGGCCTCGAACACGAAACGCGGCACCTCGAGGATGCTGGCGGCGAGCGCCTCGGCGCGGGCCGGCGCGTAGTCGAGCACCTGGCGGTCGTCGAAATCGACGCCGGGCTGCGCGACCACCGCCACGGTGCGGGCCCAGGCCGCGTCGAGGCCGTAGCGCGCGAACGCGTCCTGGTGCGCGTCGAGCGTGGCGCGGATCGCCTCGGCGCGCGTCACCTTGATATGCGACATCGGGCCGGCGCCCGCTTCTTCATCTTGCAAGGCCGCCTCGCCACCGGTCTCGCCGCCCGGCACCGGCACCTCGGTGCCCACCACGTAGACGGGCGCCGTGCCGGCCGCCTCGGCCGCGGCTTCGGCCGCCGCGCAGAGCTGCGCGGCGCGTTCGGCGACGATCGTGTCGGTGAGCGGCGCGCTGTCGTCGGCGCAGGCCATGCTCGCGTCGAGATGGATCTTGGTGAAGCCGGCCGCCACGTAGGCGGCCACCATCGCCGCCGCCTCCTGCATCGCATCCTTCGCGCGCAGATGGCGCCACGGATTCGGGCCGAGGTGATCGCCGCCCAGCAGCAGCGCGTCGAGCGGGAAACCGGTGCGCGCGGCCAGCGCTTCCACGTCGCGGCGGAAATCGGCCGGCGTCGCGCCGGTGTAGCCGCCCTGATGGTTGACCTGGTTGCAGGTCGCCTCGATCAGCAGCGGCGAGCCGTCGTCGCGCGCGGCCTCGCACGCCGCCTCCAGCACCAGCGCGTGCGCGCTGCAGACCGAATAGATGCCGCGCCGCGCGCCGGCGCGATTGGCGCCGAAGATCGCGCCGAGCGTGCGGCCCGCGTCGACCACCTGCGCTTCCCGGCGCTCGCGGCGTTCGTGACGTTCGGCGGCGGAGCTCAGGCCGGACATGCGATCCCCCGGCGGGTCAGGAATTCGACGATCTCGGCCGGCGAGCTGTTGCCCTCCATCGGGCCGACCCTGGCCACCGCCAGCGCGCCAGCCGCGTTCGCGCGCGACAGCGCCGCGTCGATCGGCCAGCCCTGGATCAGGCTCGCCACCAGCGTGCCGCCGAAGCAGTCGCCGGCGCCGGTCGGATCGACCTCGGTGGTGTCGTAGCCGCCGATTTCGAGCTGGCCATTGCGGTCGAACGCGGCGCTGCCGGCCGCGCCGCGCTTGAGCACCACGCGCTCGAGCAGCGGCCGCGTGGCGAGCAGCCCGGCGATCGCACGCTCGGCCGGCTGCGGGCCGCAGAAGAACGGCAGGTCGGCCTCGCTCGGCAGGAACAGGTGACAGGCGTCGAGCAGTGCTTCGAGCGCGGCGCGCATCGGCTTGAACGCGGCCAGCATCTCGGCGCGCACGTTCGGATCGAACGAAATCTTCGCGCCCACGCGCGCGGCCTCGACCACGCCGCGCTTGACGGCGGCGATCGCGTTCTCGCTCGTCAGCGACGAGCCCATCACGTGGTAATAGCGGCAGCCCTCGAACAGCTCGGCCGTGACGTCGGCCGCCTCGAGCAGCGCCGAGGCGCTGCCATCGATGCTGTAGACGAACTGGCGGCTGCCGTCGTCGCGGTAGGCCACGAACGCGAGCCCGGTGGGGCGCGCCACGCGGCGGATCGCGCCGGTGCGCACGCCGTGCGAATCGAGCCGCGCGACGATCGCGTCGCCGAACGCATCAAGCCCGACGCAGCCCGCGTAGGCCACCGACACGCCGATGCGCGCAGCCTGATCGGCGAAGATCGCCGGCGCGCCGCTCGGGAACGGACCGGTGAATTCGCCCGGCGCCGCGAAACCCTGGCCGCGCTTCACGGCGACGAATTCGGCGAGCAGCTCGCCCGCGACGACGATCTCGGCCATGGCGTCAGCTCATCCAGTTGCCGCCGTCGACGTTGAGCGTCTGGGCGGTGATGTAGTCGGCGTCGGCCGAGGCAAGGAACAGCGCGGCGCCGGTCAGGTCGGCTGGCAGGCCCATGCGCCCCAGCGGCACCGCCTCGCCCACCAGGCGCTTCTTCTCGCCGAGCGGACGGTTCTCGTAGCGCGCGAACAGCGCATCGACCTGCTCCCACATCGGCGTGTCCACCACGCCCGGGGCGATGCCGTTGACGTTGATCTTGTGCGGCGCGAGCGCCAGCGCGGCCGATTGCGTGTAGCTGAGCACGGCGGCCTTGGTCGCGCAGTAGTGCGAGACCAGCGCCTCGCCGCGGCGGCCCGCCTGCGACGACATGTTGACGATCTTGCCGCCGCGGCCCTGCTCGACCATCCGCTGCGCGACCGCCTGCATCAGGAAGAACATGCCCTTCACGTTGACCGCGAACAGGCGGTCGAAGATGTCCCAGGATTCGTCGAGCAGCGGGCGCATGTCGAACAGCGCCGCGTTGTTGAACAGGATGTCGACGCCGCCGAACTGCTCGACGGCCGCGGCCACGATGCGCGCGATGTCCTCACGCCGCGTCACGTCCGCGGTGACCGCGATCGCACGCTCCGGATGCGCGGCCATCAGTGCCGCCAGCGAGCCGCCGGCCGGTTTCAGATCGACCAGCACGCAGCGCGCGCCCTCTTCCAGATATCGCTGCGCGACCGCCTCGCCGATGCCGCTGGCGGCGCCCGTCAGGATCGCGACCTTGTCCTGCAATCTCACTGGCTGTCTCCGATTTCGTTATTCGTGCTGTCATCCGGCATTCAGTGAGCTAACGCTCATCGAATGATCATTTGCTCAGATTGCGATCGAATAATCGGATACCACCGCGGGACTGTCAAGGCGAAAACGCCGCTTTCGATGATGCGCTGCCGCATCGCGCGGACGGCGGCGCGGCCGGGCTGGAAGAGCGCCGCCGCGGTTTCCGCAAGCCGGCCGCATGCACGATGGCTGGATACGTTATATCATCCGGCATCTTCCGCTTCTCGATGGTGTATCGCCATGGCCTCGACCTCGTCCCTGGATGCCCGCCTCGCCCGCGCCGACGCGTTCGCCGCCGAGCACGGCCTGACCTGGACGCCGCTGCGGCGGCAGGTCTACGAAAAGGTGCTGGCCGCGCAGAAGCCGATCGGCGCCTACGACCTGATCGCCGAACTCACGCCCGAACGCGGCCGCATGCCGCCCACCACCGTCTATCGCGCGCTCGATTTCCTCGTCGAGCACGGCTTCATCCACCGCATCGAGTCGCGCAACGCGTTCTTCGCCTGCTGCGAGATCGGCCCGCCCCACCAGGGGCAGTTCCTGATCTGCGAATCGTGCGGCGACACGGTCGAAATCCCCGGCGCCGATCTCGCGCGCCAGCTCTCCGCCAGCGAATCCGCCCACGGCTTCGAGATGCATCGTCAGGTGGTCGAACTGACGGGCCTCTGCGGCGAATGCAAAACCCACCCCAAGGGCGCGCCGAACGCGTGACCCGTCCCGCCGCGTGCCCCCGCAGGCGCGCGGCTCGCCCACCCCGTCGAGGAACAAGCATGACTTTCGCCGCCACGTCGCGCGCGCCGCTGCGCGCCCGCTCCCCCCGTGCCCCCCGCAACCGCCTGGCCCGCTGGCTCGCCGCCGGCTGCGCCGCGCTCGCGCTCGCCGCGCCGGCGCTCGCGCAGGCCGCGAAGCTGCAGGTGGTGGCCGCCGAGAATTTCTACGGCGACGTGGTCCGGCAGATAGGCGGCGCCAACGTGGCGGTGTCGAGCATCCTCAGCAATCCGGACCAGGATCCGCACCTGTTCGAGGCGAGCCCGAAGACGGCGCGCGAGCTGCAGCACGCGAACCTGGTGGTCTACAACGGCGCCGACTACGATCCGTGGATGGCCAAGCTGCTGGCCGCGTCGAACAACGCCGCGCGCAAGACCATCGTGGTGGCCGACCTGGTCGGCAAAAAGCCCGGCGACAACCCGCACCTCTGGTACGATCCGGCCACGATGCCGGCCGCCGCGCGCGCCATCGCCGCCGCCCTCACGGCGGCCGATCCCGCGCACCAGGCCGACTACGAGAAGAACCTCGCGAGCTTCGTCGCCTCGCTCAAGCCGATCGACGCGAAGGTCGCCGCGCTGCGCGCGCAGTACCAAGGCGTGCCGGTGACGGCCACCGAGCCGGTGTTCGGCTACATGTCGGACGCGATCGGCCTGACGATGCGCAACCTGAGCTTCCAGCTCGCGACCATGAACGACACCGAGGCGAGCGCGAGCGACATCGCGGCGTTCGAGAAAGACCTCCGCACGCGCCAGGTGCGCGCGCTGATCTACAACAGCCAGGCCGAGGAGCCGATGACCAGGCGCATGCTCAAGATCGCGAAGGACGCGTCCGTGCCGACCGTCAGCGTCACCGAGACCGAACCGGCCGGCAAGACCTTCCAGCAGTGGATGCTCGCGCAGCTCGATGCGCTGGGCGCCGCGCTGGGCCACCACTGAGACCATGACCGCCGCTGCTTCCGCCGCGCTCGCGCTCGATCGCGTCACGCTCGAACTGGGCGGGCGCACCATCCTGCGCGACGTCAGCCTGGCCGTCGAGGCCGGCGAATTCGTCGGCGTGCTCGGCCCGAACGGCGCCGGCAAGACCACGCTGATGCGCGCCGTGCTGGGCCTCGTGCCGGCCTCGCGCGGCACCATCTCGGTGGCCGGCGCGCCGGTCTCGCGCGGCAATCCGGCGATCGGCTACATGCCGCAGATCCGCAGCGCGCTGGCCGGGCGCCGCGTGCGCGGCCACGACTTCGTGGCGATGGCCGCCGACGGCCACCGCTGGGGGCTGCCGCGCGCGAACCCGGCGGTGCGCGCCGACGTGGCGCGCGTGCTCGACCTGGTGGGCGCCGCGGCGCTCGCGCAGCGCCCGCTGTCCGAACTGTCGGGCGGCGAGCGCCAGCGCCTGCTGCTCGCGCAGTGCCTGCTCGGCGCGCCGAAACTGCTGCTGCTCGACGAGCCGCTGATCAGCCTCGACCCGCATCACCAGCGCGGCGTGGTGGAACTGGTGCGGCGCGTGCAGCGCGAGCTCGGCATCACCGTGCTGTTCTCGGCGCACGAGCTGAACCCGCTGCTGAACGCGCTCGACCGCGTGCTCTATCTCGGCAACGGCACCGCCGCGCTCGGCACCGTCGACGAGGTGATCACGCGGCCGGTGCTGTCGCGCCTGTATGGTTCGCCGATCGACGTGATGCACGTGAACGGCCGGATCTTCGTGATGTCGGGCGACGTCGAGGTGGAGAAGCACGATCACGAACACGAGGACGACGGCCACCACGGACACGGGCACGTCCATGCGCATTCACATGGGCACGGCCACGATCATTCGCACGGCACTTCGCACGAGTAGGCGCACGATGTTTGAATACGAATTCATGGTCAACGCGTTCGCCGCGGCGGGGATCGTCGCGGTGCTGGCCGGCGTGGTCGGCTATTTCCTGGTGCTGCGCGGCCAGACCTTCGCCGGCCATGCGCTCTCGCACGTCGGCTTCACCGGCGCCACCGGCGCGGTGCTGCTCGGCGTCTCGCCGATCTGGGGGATGGTGGGCTTCACGCTCGCGGCCGGCATCGCGATGGGCGCGCTCGGCGAACGGCTCGCGGGCCGCGACGTCGCGATCGGCGTGATCCTCTCGGTCGCGCTCGGCGCGGGCCTGCTGTTCCTGCATTTCTACACGAGCTACGCGACCCAGGTCACCGCGCTGCTGTTCGGCAACGTGCTCGGCGTGAGCCACGCCACGCTGATGGTGCTGGCCGGGATCGGCGCGGTCAGCCTGATCGCGCTCGCGGTGATCCTGCGCCCGCTCGTGTTCGCCTCGCTGCAGCCGGAGCTGGCCGAGGCCAAGGGCGTCTCGCTGCGGCTCGTGTCGGTGCTGTTCCTCGCGATCTGCGCGCTCGCGGTGGCCGCCTGCACGCAGATCGTCGGCGTGCTGCTGGTGTTCACGCTGCTGGTGGGGCCGGCCTCGGCCGCCCAGAACCTCACCACGCGGCTCGCCGCCGGCGTCTGGCTCGCCGCGCTGTTCGCGCTCGGCGAGGCCTGGCTCGGCATCACGCTCGCCTACTACACCGACTGGCCGACCAGCTTCTGGATCACCGCGCTGTCGGCGCTCGTCTACGCGGCAAGCCTCGGCGGGCGCCGGCTCACGACGAGCGCCTCGGCCTGAGGCGGGCCCGCGCGAGCCCGGCCGCGACGCACGAAACAAAAAGCCCGCCGGCGCGCTCGAGCGCGTGCCGGCGGGCTTCGTCATTTCACGGTCCGGGCGGGCGACAGCGGATCGCCGCCGCCCGCGCCGTCACGCGAGCAGCGTGCACGCGTGATGCGCGAGGTGATCGGCGACGAACGTCGAGATGAAGTAATAGCCGTGGTCGTAGCCTTCGTGGCGGCGCAGCGTGAGCGGCTGGCCGGCCTCGCGGCAGGCGGCCTCGAACACTTCGGGATTGAGCTGGGTTGGCAGGAACTTGTCGGCCAGCCCCTGATCGATGAGGATCCCGTCTGCATAGCGCGGCGCGTCGCTGCGCGCGACCAGTTCGCTCGCGTCGTGCGCCTTCCAGACCTCGCGATCCTCGCCGAGATAGCCGCTGAACGCCTTCTCGCCCCACGCGCAGCGCATCGGCGCGGCGATCGGCGCGAACGCCGACACCGAACGGAACACGCCCGGGTGCCGCAGCGCGAGCGTCAGCGCGCCATGGCCGCCCATCGAATGGCCGAAGATGCCGAGCCGCGTGCCCTCGATCGGCAGCGCGCCAAGCACCAGCGCGCGCAGCTCGTCCATCAGGTACGACTCCATCCGGTAGTGCGTGGCCCACGGCGCCTCGGTGGCGTCGAGATAGAAGCCCGCGCCCACGCCGAAATCCCAGGCATCGGCCTCGCCCGGCACGCCCGCGCCGCGCGGGCTCGTGTCGGGCGCGATCAGCGCGATGCCGTGCTCGGCCGCGAAGCGCTGCGCGCCGGCCTTGGTCATGAAGGTTTCCTCGGTGCAGGTGAGCCCCGCCAGGAAGAACAGCGCGGGCACGCGCGTGCCGTCCTCCACCGCCTGTCGCGGCAGGTACACCGAGAACTTCATCGGCAGGCCGATGGTCGAGGACTCGTGGCGATAGAAACGCTGCTCGCCGCCGAAGCACGCATGCGACGCAACCAGTTCGAGCATGATCGCTGCCTCCGGATCAGTAGAGCACGACCGAGCGGATCGACTCGCCCTTCTTCATCAGGTCGAAGCCGTCGTTGATCCGATCGAGCGGCAGCCGGTGCGTGATCAGGTCGTCGATATTGAGCTTGCCTTCCATGTACCAGTCGACGATCTTCGGCACGTCGGTGCGCCCGCGTGCGCCGCCGAACGCCGAGCCCTTCCATTCGCGGCCCGTGACGAGCTGGAACGGTCGCGTGCTGATCTCCTGGCCGGCCGCCGCCACGCCGATGATGAACGACTGGCCCCAGCCCTTGTGGGTGCATTCGAGCGCCTGGCGCATGGTGGTGACGTTGCCGATGCACTCGAACGAGTAGTCGGCGCCGCCGTCGGTCAGCTGGACGATCTGGTCGACCACGTTCTCGACGTCCTTCGGGTTGATGAAGTGCGTCATGCCGAACTTCTTCGCGAGCTCGACGCGCGCCGGGTTGATGTCGACGCCGATGATCTTGTCGGCGCCCACCATCTTCGCGCCCTGGATCACGTTCAGGCCGATCCCGCCGAGGCCGAACACCACCACGTTCGCGCCGGCCTCGACCTTCGCCGAGTAGACCACCGCGCCCACGCCCGTCGTCACGCCGCAGCCGATGTAGCAGACCTTGTCGAACGGCGCGTCCTCGCGGATCTTCGCGACCGCGATCTCGGGCACGACGATGTAGTTCGAGAACGTGGAGGTGCCCATGTAGTGGAAGATCGGCTTGCCGTCGAGCGAGAAGCGCGAAGTCGCGTCGGGCATCAGGCCCTTGCCTTGCGTGGCGCGGATCTTCTGGCACAGGTTGGTCTTGCGCGACAGGCAGAACTTGCACTCGCGGCATTCCGGCGTGTAGAGCGGAATCACGTGGTCGCCCTTCCTCAGCGTGCCGACGCCGGGGCCGACGTCCACCACCACGCCCGCGCCCTCGTGGCCGAGGATCGCCGGGAAGATCCCTTCCGGATCGGCGCCCGACAGCGTGTAGTAGTCGGTATGGCAGATCCCCGTGGCCTTCACCTCGATCAGCACCTCGCCCGCGCGCGGGCCTTCCAGATCCACTTCCTCGATGGTCAGCGGCGCACCGGCCTTCCATGCGATCGCGGCTTTCGTCTTCATCGTGATGCTCCTTGTCTGTGACGTTGCGGGGTTGCTCGCCGCGGACGGCGCCGGGCGACGGCCGAAGCCGTGCCCGGACACGGCGCACGGCGCGCGCCATGCCGCGAGATGCGCCGGGCCGGCGCGGCGGAACCAGCCGGAAGTGTAAACGCCGGCCGCGAAAACTGGCATGGCGCCACGCGACGAATCGATGTCGCCTCGCGCCGCCAGCCGGTTTCGTCGGTCGATTCGCGGGCCGTCCAGCCCGTCCCGGCATCGAAAAAATCCGTCCGCGCGGGCCGTCGGCGACACCGCTCGAACCGCGATCCGACCCCGCGAAAACCCTTGCGCCCCGGGTAAACCCAGCCGGTCGGGCAGCCGGCCCAAAGTGGCCTCATGCGCCATGCTGGATACAGACAATAACCAAGCCGATATTTGGCACCGGCGCCACGCTGTTTTTGACTGGATATAACTCCCGGCAATCCCACCCCAGCGGGCGTCCCCCATGAATTCTCGGCATCCGGCATCGAAAAACGCATATCCCGCCCGCAAACCGCGGAATAGCGCCCAGTACTCTTGTTGGCCCGCGTCGATGCGCATACCTTCACACCACCCCGACAACAAGATCATGGAGTGAGACAGATGCAATCGAACACGGTCCATCCGTGCGACGAGATTTTGCCCGCCGGCAAGCTCGTCACCCTGGGTCTGCAGCACGTGCTCGTGATGTACGCCGGCGCCGTCGCCGTGCCGCTCATCATCGGCGGCGCGCTGAAGCTGCCGAAAGACCAGATCGCGTTCCTGATCAGCGCCGACCTGTTCGCATGCGGGATCGCCACGCTGATCCAGACGCTTGGCGTCTGGATCTTCGGCATCCGCCTGCCGGTGATCATGGGCTGCACGTTCGCCTCGGTCGGCCCGCTGATCGCGATCGGCACCAATCCGAGCCTGGGCCTGCTCGACGTATTCGGCTCGACCATCGCGGCCGGCGTGATCGGCATCGTGATCGCGCCGGTGATCGGCAAGCTGCTGCGCTTCTTTCCACCGGTGGTGGTGGGCACCGTGATCGCGGTGATCGGGCTGTCGCTGATGGGAGTCGGCATCAACTGGGCCGCGGGCGGCGTGGGCAACCCCGAATACGGCAACCCGGTGTTCCTCGGCCTGTCGCTGCTGGTGCTCACGCTGATCCTGATGATCAACAAGTTCGGCCGCGGCTTCTTCGCCAACATCGCGGTGCTGCTCGGCCTCGTGGCCGGCTTCGTGATCGCGCTGACGCTCGGGCGCGTCGATCTCGACGGCGTCGCGGCCGCGCCCTGGGTCGGCTTCGTGATGCCGTTCCACTTCGGCATGCCGCACTTCGACGCGCTGTCGATCGCGACCATGGTGATCGTGATGTTCGTCACGTTCATCGAATCGACCGGCATGTTCCTCGCGGTCGGCGACATGGTCGACCGCCCGGTGGATCAGCAGGCGCTGGTGCGCGGCCTGCGCGTGGACGGCCTCGGCACGCTGATCGGCGGCATCTTCAATTCGTTTCCGCACACCTCGTTCTCGCAGAACGTCGGGCTGGTCGGCGTGACCGGCGTGAAGAGCCGCTTCGTGTGCGTGATGGGCGGCGTGATCCTGGTGCTGCTCGGGCTGTTCCCGAAGATGGCGCAGATCGTCGCTTCGGTGCCGGCCTTCGTGCTTGGCGGCGCCGGCATCGTGATGTTCGGGATGGTGGCCGCGAACGGCGTGAAGACGCTCTCGCGCGTCGACTTCGTCAGCAACCACAACAACCTGTTCGTGGTCGCGGTCAGCATCGGGCTCGGCCTCGTGCCGGTGGTCTCGCCGCACTTCTTCGCGAAGCTGCCGGGCGCGCTCGCGCCGATCCTGCATAGCGGCATCCTGCTCGCCTCGGTGTCGGCGGTGCTGCTGAATCTCGTGTTCAACGGCGTGAAGAGCGAGCAGCAGGCCGAGTGCGAGATCCGCCGCGCCGGCCACGATCTCGAACGGCATCCGGCCGGCCTGCACTGAGCGGAACAGCCGGCCTGCCGTGCCGCGGGCAGGCGGAGACGGACGCGACACCCGGCTCCGGCCGGGTGTCGCGTTTTGCGGCGCCGAAAAAACGACACCCCGGCAAGCCGTGAGGCCTGCCGGGGTGTCGTGTCGTGTTGCCGGGTTCGGGGCACGCGGGCCGGCGTTGCCACCGCCCACCCGCCTCGATCGTGGCTCAGCCCGCCGGGGCTTGCGAAGCCGGCGCCGCCGGCGCCGCAGCCTTGCCGTAATCGACCGGCGCATCGGCCTCGCGCGGCGTGTCGCCCGAGTGCTCGATCCAGCCACCGCCCAGCGCACGGTACAGGTCCACCAGATTCGTCCAGCGCGACAGCCGCGCCGATATCAGCGACTGCTGCGCCGTGTACAGGTCCGTCTGCGCCGTCAGCACCGTCAGGTAGTTGTCCACCCCGTTCTTGTAACGCAAATCCGACAGGTCGTAGCGACGCTGCTGCGCCTGCTCGTTGCGTTGCAGCGCCGCGATCTGCTGGTCGAACGTCCCGCGCGCGGCCAGACCGTCCGACACTTCCTGGAACGCCGTCTGGATCGCCTTCTCGTAGTTCGCCACCTCGATGCGCTTCTGCACGTGCGCCAAGTCGAGGTTCGCCAGGTTCGAGCCGCCCTCGAAGATCGGCAGCGTGATGTCCGGCGCGAACGACCAGGCCGCCGTCCCCGCCTTGAACAGCCCGCCCAGCGTCGGGCTCGCCGTGCCGAACGCGCCCGTCAGCGAGATGCGCGGGAAGAACGCCGCGCGCGCCGCGCCGATGTTCGCGTTGGCCGCGCGCAGCGTCTGCTCGGCCTCCATGATGTCGGGCCGGCGCGTGAGCAGGTCCGACGGCAGCCCCGCCGGGATGTCCGTCAGCAGGTCCTGCGAGTCGAGCGGCAGCCCCGCCGGCAGGTCCTCCGGCAGCGGCTCGCCCACCAGCACCACCAGCGCGTTGAGCGCCTGTGCCCGCGCGCGCGCCTGCGCCTGCTGGTTCGCCAGCGCCTGCTCGACCACCGTCTGCGCCTGACGCAGGTCCAGCTCCGAGCCGGTGCCGTTGTCGAACTGCAGCTTGGTCAGGTTGTACGAGGACTGCGCCGTCTTCAGCGTGTCCTCCGTCACCTTCAGCAGGTCGTCGGTGGACAGCACCGTCAGGTACTGGTCCGCCACCTGCGAGATCAGCGAGATCTCCGCGGCCTTGCGCGCCTGCGCCGTCGACAGGTATTGCGCGAGCGCCTGGTCCTTCAGGCTCTGGATCCGGCCGAACAGGTCCAGCTCCCACGATGCCGAGAGCCCGACGTTGTAGGTGCGCGTGATGAGCGGGCCGTTGGTGGTCGAGACCCCGGCCGGCAGCCGCTGCAGCGAGCCGGTGCCGGTGCCGCCCAGCGTGGGCAGCAGCTCGGCGCGCGTGATCTGGTACTGCGCGCGCGCCGCCTCGACGTTGAGCACCGACACGCGCAGGTCGCGGTTGTTCTTCAGCGCCAGCTCGATCAGCTGCCGCAGCCGCGGATCGGTGAAGAAGTTGCGCCAGCCGATGTCGCTGGCGGCCTGGCCGTTCGCGCTCTTGGTCGCGCTCGCGCCCGGCTGCGTCGCGTAGACGCCGTCGGACGGGAACGCGTTCGCGACCGGCGCGTCCGGACGCTCGTAGTGCGGTGCCAGCGTGCAGCCGCTGGCCACCAGTGCGACCGTGATCGCGGATAAGACGTGTTTACGCATGGTCAATGTCCGTGGTTGCCGTCGTCGCGTTGCGACTGATGCGCGTGTTCCCGCGCGAGACGCAGCGCTTCGTCGGCGTCTTCCTTCTCGCCGCCGAAGATCGCCCGCACCTTCACGAAGAACATGGGGATCATGAAGATCGCGAGGAACGTCGCGGTCAACATCCCGCCGATCACGCCGGTGCCGATCGCGTGCTGGCTCGCCGAGCCCGCGCCGTTGCTGATCGCGAGCGGCAGCACGCCGAGGATGAACGCGAGCGAGGTCATCAGGATCGGGCGCAGCCGCAGCCGCGCCGCTTCCAGCGCCGCCTCGACCGGCCCCATCTTCTCGCCGATCTGCAGCTCGCGCGCGAATTCCACGATCAGGATCGCGTTCTTCGCCGACAGCCCCACCGTGGTCAGCAGGCCGACCTGGAAGAACACGTCGTTCTCGAGCCCGCGCACCGTGGTGGCGATCAGCGCGCCGATCACGCCGAGCGGCACCACCATGATCACCGAGAACGGGATCGACCAGCTTTCATACAGCGCCGCCAGACACAGGAACACCACCAGGATCGAGATCGCGTAGAGGATCGGCGCCTGCGAGCCCGACTGGATTTCCTGGAACGAGAGGCCCGTCCACGAATAGCCGATGCCGTTCGGCAGCTTCTGCGAGATCTTCTCCATGGCCGCCATCGCCTGGCCGGTACTGTTGCCCGGCGACGCCTGCCCCTGGATTTCCACCGACGAGATGCCGTTGTAGCGCTCCAGCTTCGGCGAACCGTAGGTCCAGTGGCCGGTCGCGAACGCGCTGAACGGCACCATCCCGCCCGCGCTGTTGCGCACGTACCAGATGTTCAGGTCTTCGGGCGTGACGCGGAACGGCGAGTCGGCCTGCACGTACACCTTCTTGATCCGGCCGTCGGTATCGAGGAAGTTGTTGACGTACTGCGAGGCCCACGCGATCGAGAACGTCTGGTCGATCGAGGCCGGCGTCACGCCGAGCGCATTGGCCTTCTCGCGGTCGATGTCGACCTTGAACTGCGGCGTGTCGTTGAGGCCGTTCGGACGCACGCCCTGCAGCGTCGGATCCTTCGACGCGACGCCGAGCAGCTGGTTGCGCGCGGCCATCAGCGCATCGTGGCCGAGACCGGCGTTGTCGGTCAGCTCGAAGTCGAAGCCGGCGGCGGTGCCGAGTTCCGGAATCGACGGCGGGTTGAACGGCACGACGATTGCGTCCTTGTAGCCGCCGTAGCGCCCGAACATCCGGCCGATCAGCGCCTGCACCTTCTGGTTCGCGCTCTGGCGCACCGAGTAGTCCTTCAGCCGCACGAACACGAGGCCCGAATTCTGGCCACGACCCGCGAAGCTGAAGCCGTTCACGGTGAACGCCGATTCGACGATGTCCTTCTCCTGGTTGAGCAGGTAGTCGGTGATGTTCTTCAGCGTGCGCGCCGTGGTTTCCTGCGTGGAGCCCGACGGCGTCTGCACGATCACGAACATCAGGCCCTGATCCTCATCCGGCAGGAACGACTTCGGCAGCCGCACGAACAGCAGCCCGACCGCGACGATCACCACCAGATAGATGATCAGCCAGCGGCCCGAACGCTTGATCACGTGATGCACGCCCGAGTGGTACTTGTCGCGGCTGCGGTTGAAGTTGCGGTTGAACCAGCCGAAGAAACCCTTCCTCTCCTCGTGGTGATCGGGACCCACCGGCTTCAGGAGGGTCGCGCACAGCGCCGGCGTGAGAATCAGCGCCACCAGCACCGACAGCACCATCGCCGAGACGATCGTCAGCGAGAACTGCCGGTAGATCGCGCCCACCGAACCGCCCGAGAACGCCACCGGCACGAACACCGCCGACAGCACCAGCGCCACGCCCACCAGCGCGCTGGTGATCTGGCCCATCGCCTTCTTGGTCGCTTCCTTCGGCGAGAGGCCGTCCTCCACCATCACGCGCTCGACGTTCTCCACCACCACGATCGCATCGTCCACCAGCAGGCCGATCGCGAGCACCAGGCCGAACATCGACAGCGTGTTGATCGAGAAGCCCGCCGCGGCCATGATCGCGAACGTGCCGAGCAGCACCACCGGCACCGCGATGGTCGGGATCAGCGTCGCGCGCAGGTTCTGCAGGAACAGGTACATCACGAGGAACACCAGCACGATGCCTTCCAGCAGCGTCTTGACCACTTCCTCGATCGACAGGCGCACGAACGGCGTCGTGTCATACGGGTACTTCACCACCAGCCCGTGCGGGAAGTACTTCGACAGTTCGTCGATCTTCGCGCGCACCGCGTTGGCCGTCTGCAGCGCGTTCGCGTTGGTCGCGAGCTGGATGCCGAGGCCGGCCGTGGGCTGGTTGTTGTACTTCGTGTCGAAGTTGTAGTTCTCGCCGCCGAGGCTCATCGTCGCGACGTCCTTCAGGCGCACCTGCGAGCCGTCCTGATTGACCTTCAGCAGGATGTTGCCGAACTCCTCGGGCGTCTGCAGCAGCGTCTGCTCGGTGATGGTGGCCTGCAGCACCGTGCCGGGCTTGGCCGGCGTGCCGCCGATCTGGCCGCCCGCGATCTGCACGTTCTGCGCCGTGATCGCGGCCGTCACGTCGGATGGCGTGAGGCTGTAGTTGGTCAGCTTGTTCGGATCGAGCCAGACGCGCATCGCGTACTGCGAGCCGAACAGCGTGACGGTACCGACGCCGTTCAGACGGCTGACCGGATCCTGCACGTGCGAGGCGACGTAGTTCGCGAGGTCGTACTTGTTCATGCTGCCGTCTTCGGACACGAACGCGAGCACCAGCAGGAAGCTGCTGCTCGACTTCGTGACCTTCAGGCCGAGCTGCTGCACCACCTGCGGCAGGATCGGCGTGGCCAGCGACAGCTTGTTTTGCACCTGCACCTGCGCGATGTCCGGATTGGTGCCGGCCGCGAACGTCAGCGTGATGGTCGACGTACCGGAATCGTCACTGGTGGACGACATGTACAGGAAGTTGTCGAGACCGCTCATCTGCTGCTCGATCACCTGCGTGACCGTGTCCTCGACCGTCTTCGCCGACGCACCCGGATAGGTGGCGGAGATCTGGATCGACGGCGGCGCGATCGTCGGATACTGCGAGATCGGCAGCGTGAAGATCGCCGCGACACCCGCGAGCATCAGGATGATGGCGATCACCCACGCGAAGATTGGCCGATCGATAAAAAACTTTGCCATGAAACAGGCCCCCTGTGATTACGCGCCCGAAGCCGCCGTCGCACTCGTTGCCGAACCGGCCGCCGCGCTGGCGGGTGCCGCCGACGAGGCGCCGGAAGCGCCCGCCGCACCCGATGCACCCGCTGCGTCCGGGTTGGCGTTGCCGGTGTCCGCCGCGCTTTGCGGCGCGTTCGCGTCCGGCGCGGGCGGCAGCTGCGCCGGCACCGCCTTGACGGCCATGCCCGGCTGCACCTTCGCCACGCCCTGCACGATCACGCGGTCGCCCGCCTGCAGGCCGCCCTCGACGACCCAGTCCTGGCCGTGCGTGCCGCTGGTCTTCAGCACGCGTGTGGCAACCTTGCCGTCCTGGCCCACCACCAGCGCGGTCGGCTGGCCCTTCGGGTCGTGCTGCACGCCGATCTGCGGCACCAGGAACGCGTTGTCGTTGACGCCTTCCTCGATGCGCGCGCGCACGAACATGCCCGGCAGCAGCACGCGGTTCGGATTCGGGAAGATCGCGCGGATCGTCACCGAGCCGGTGGTCTGGTCCACCGTCACGTCGGTGAACTGCAGCTTGCCCTCGGTCGAGTAGGTGCGGCCGTCCTCGAGGATCAGCGACACCTTCGCCGCGTTCGGGCCGGCCGTCTTCACGCGCCCGCTCTGGATGTCCTGGCGCAGCTTCAGGCCGTCGAGGCTCGATTGCGTGAGATCCACGTACATCGGGTCGAGCTGCTGCACGGTCGACATCAGCGTCGCCGCGCTGGCCTGCACGTAGGCGCCCGGCGTGACCTGCGAGATCCCGACGCGGCCCGAGATCGGCGAGAGCACGTCGGTGTAGCCGAGGTTGATCTGCGCGGTGTCCACGGCCGCCTTGCCCGACGCGACGTCGGCCGCGGCCTGGCCGGCCGAGGCCACGGCGTTGTCGTAGTCCTGCTTGCTGACCGCGTTGGCGGCCACCAGCACCTTGTAGCGCGCGGCCTGCGCGTTGGTCGAGACGAGGTTCGCCTGAGCCTTCGCGAGCGTGGCTTTGGCACTGTTGAGCGTGGCGAGGTACGGCGCCGGGTCGATCTTGTAGAGGCGCTGGCCGGCCTTCACGTCGGAGCCTTCGGTGAATTCGCGACGCAGCACGATGCCGTCGACGCGCGCCCGGACCTGGGCCACCAGGAACGCATTGGTGCGACCCGGTAACTCGCTGACCACCGGTACCGATTGCGGCTGCACCGTCACGACGCCGACTTCCGGCATCTGTTGTTGCGGTGCCGGTTGTTTTTTTCCACAAGCGGCAAGGAATACGGCTGCCGCGGCAACACTGATTAAGCGGTATGGAACCCGTTCGACGCGCATGGAGCGACCTCATTTGTAACAAAAGAATTGAGTGCGGGCTGGAGCCACGACACGAACGCGCCTTGCGGCGCTGATCGAACCCACCAGATGCTGGACTGCGAATACGACAACGGCACACCAACCGCTGTGCCGGGAGACGCCGCGTGGCGGCCGCGGCGCAGATACGGGAGGAAATCAGCGAAAGCGATATTAACTGATCGCCGCGAGGGTTTCGATCGACTGCTTGGGGAGTTCGAACGTGGGTGGTATTGTATATACGTTCATGTATGTATGTAAAAGTAGATCATGGACGATACAAAGACTTACAAATTACCGACGATTACGTAACCGGGCGCGTCGCATCGATTCCTGCAAAATCCGAATCAATCGACAGCCAATCCCGTTCATCACTTCCGACGTCGAACGACGTCACCACAGGCACTCGCAATGGCCAGACGCACCAAAGAGGAAGCGCTCGAAACCCGCAACCGCATCCTCGACGCCGCCGAACACGTGTTCTTCGAGAAAGGCGTGTCGCACACGACGCTCGCCGACATCGCCCAGCACGCCGGCGTCACGCGCGGTGCGATCTACTGGCACTTCGCCAACAAAAGCGAGCTGTTCGACGCGATGTTCGATCGCGTGTTCCTGCCGATCGACGAGCTGAAGGCGACTTCGGACAAACCACGCGCCGATCCGCTTGGCCGGATCCGCAAGATCCTGGTCTGGTGCCTGCTCGGCGTGGCGCGCGATTCGCAGCTGCGGCGCGTGTTCAGCATCCTGTTCATGAAGTGCGAGTACGTGGCCGACATGGAACCGCTGCTGCAGCGCAACCGCGCCGGCATGTCCGAGGCGCTGCACAACATCGAGGGCGACCTGAAGCAGGCGGTGGCGAGCGGCGAGCTGCCGGCCGACCTCGACACCTGGCGCGCCACGCTGATGCTGCACACGCTGGTGAGCGGCTTCGTGCGCGACATGCTGATGCTGCCCGACGAGATCGACGCGGAGCAGCACGCGGAACGGCTCGTCGACGCCGTGTTCGACATGCTGAGCCTGAGCCCCGCGATGCGGCGCGCGCCGCCGCCGGGCTGAGCGGCCCGCGCCCGGCCGGTACGGCGCAGGCCAGCGCCGGTCACGCCGCGCTTCCTGTCGCCCTTCCCCGCGGTCAGCGCCGCCCCTCGCACTTCACCCGCGCCGGCAGTCACGCCCCGCTGGAAAACCAGTGCGCCAACCCGAGCAGCACGATCACCAGTACGACCAATCCCCCCCACGCCCACGGCGGCAGCGGATGGCCCGCCGGCCGCCCGCCGGGCAGCGCGCCGGGCGCGCGCCCCGTCAACGCGCCGCCGAGCGCCGACGAATGCGCGCGCGCGCGGCGCAGCGCGGCCGACAGCTCGTCGGGACGCAGGAATACGTGGCGGCGGCGCGGCTCGGCCGTCGCGAGATTCGGCGCGAGGCCGTAGCGGGCCAGCAGGCTCGCGCTGAATTCGGAGAAGAAGTCCTCGGCAAGGCCGTGCAGCGCATGCTCGATCTGGCGAGCGGGCAGCGCGCCCAGCGCGCCGGTGGCGGTGGCGCGCATTCCGTAGTGGATCCGCGTGCCGAACGTGTCGCCGCTGCGCCAGGCGGCGAGGCGGATCTCGAACTGGCCGCGCAGCGTGCCGATGCCCTCGCTGCGTGCGATGAACTCGAACGCGCGGCGCGGCCGGCTCGCGGACGGCGAGCGCAGGTGGGCGCGGACGTCGTAGCGCGCGCGCAGCGGCCCGAGCGGCACCGTCAGCACGAACGAGTAATCGTCAGCGGAAAGCCTGGCCAGCGCCTCGCAATGCTCGACGCTCGCCCGCAGCAGCGCCAGATCCTGCAGCGCCGCCCAGACATCCGACGGCGCAAGCGGAATGCGCAGCGCGTCGTTCAGCTCCATGCCTCTCCTCGAAATCCGCGGTCGCCGCGCGCCGCCTGCGATGCCATGCCGGCCGGCGAGCCGGCGGCGGACGAAAAAAAACCACGGCCTGAGCCGTGGTTTTCATTATCTCGGAAACGCCGCGATCGCGTGAGGCGATCGCGCGTCGGGCCGCCTACGTCGACGTTCCTGCGGCCGACGTCATCAGCCGCCCCACGAGAACGCCGCCTTCGCGCCGCCCTTGGCCGGCACGCTGACGCTGCGCGTCTGCGTCTTGTCGTTGTAGGTCGCGGTGATCTTGTAGCTGCCCGGAGCGAGCCGCACCAGCATGTACGGGCCACGCGTGTCGGCCTTCAGCACCTCGTCGCCGCCGTGGCCGACGATCGACACGTGTACGCCCGACAGGAATTCGCCGCCCTTGCCGGTGAAGCGCAGCGACAGCGGCCAGTGGTGCGAGGCGCGCTGGAACGCGGTCGATTCGTCGAGACCGACGCCGCCCGACACGTAGCCGACGCTGCCCTGCTGCTGCACGTCCGGCAGCCCGGCGTCGGACTGCGCATAGGCCGCGCCGACGAGGCCGACAGCCAGCGCCACGGCAAGCACGTACTTCGAAACGCGTTGTTGTTGCATCGTTCGTCTCCTTACTGGGTCGGGAAATCGGGAGCGACGCGCTCACGCGCGCCGCGACGTTGTATGGCCGGACGGCGCAGCGCGCCATCCCGCCCGGACATAGCTTGGCACAGACGGGCCCGAGCCCGCACCGCCCGGATCAGGCCGCTCAGCTCAGGTCGACCGGCACGAAGATCTGCGCGTCGTCGCGCTGGATCAGCAGCGCGAGGCTGTTGCCGGCGCTCTTTACCGCGTCGCGCAATTGCTCGGGGCTCGTCACCGGCCGGCCGTTCACGGCCAGGATCACGTCGCCCGGCTGGATGCCGGCGTTCGCGGCCGGCCCGGTGGCCTGCTGCACCACCAGCCCGTGCGTGAGCGAGCTGCCAGCGCGTTCCTGCGGGCTCAGCGGCCGCACCGCCACGCCCAGGCGCCCCTGCTCGGCCGGACCGTCGTTGCTGGCGGTCTGCTGGCTATCCGCCAGCGAGGTCAGCGTCACCGAAACGTCCTTCTTCGACTTGTCGCGCCAGATCTGCAGGTCGGCCTTGGTGCCCGGTTTCAGGCTCGCGATCTGTCCCGGTAGCATGGTGGAGTCCTGCACCGGCACGCCGTTGACGGCCAGGATCACGTCGCCGGGCTGCAGGCCCGCCTTCGCGGCCGGCCCCTTCGGATCGACCGAGCTGACCAGCGCGCCGTCGGGCTTCGGCAGCCCGAACGAACTGGCCAGCGTCTGGTCGAGGCCCTGCACCGCCACGCCGAGCCGGCCGCGGCTCACGTGGCCGGTCTTTACGAGTTCGTCCTTGACCTTGATCGCCTCGTTGATCGGGATCGCGAACGACAGGCCCTGGAAGCCGCCCGTCTGCGAGTAGATCATCGAGTTGATGCCGATCACCTCGCCCTGCAGGTTGAACAGCGGGCCGCCCGAGTTGCCGGGATTGACCGGCACGTCGGTCTGGATGAACGGCGTGTAGTTCTCGTCGGGCAGCGCGCGCGACTTGGCGCTGATGATGCCCGAGGTGACCGTGTTGTCGAAGCCGTAGGGCGAACCGATCGCCACCACCCACTGGCCGACCTTGCTCTGCTGCGGATCGCCGATCTTCACGACCGGCAGGCCGGTGGCGTCGATCTTCAGCACCGCGACGTCGGACTGCTTGTCCGAGCCGATCACCTTGGCGCGGTACTCGCGCTTGTCGGTCAGCTTGACGGTGACCACGTTGGCGCCGTCGATCACGTGAGCATTGGTGAGGATGTAGCCGTCCGGGCTGACGATGAAGCCCGAGCCGAGGCTCGTGCTCGGCTGGTCGTCGGCCTGGCCGCCGCCGCCGCCCATGCCCGGCACCTGGCCGTAGAAGTGCTTGAAGAACTGGTAGAACGGATCGCTCGGATCGATCGGCAACTGCTGCGGGCCGCCGCCGCGCCGCGCCGACGCCTTCACGACATGCTTCGCGCTGATGTTGACGACGGCCGGACCGTAGGTCTCGACGAGCCCCGAGAAGTCGGGGATGCCGGTCTTCGCGGCGGCCTCGGCCGGCATCAGCGCGGCGGCCGCGGCCGGCGTGATGATCTGAGGCGGCTGCGCGTGATGCGTGCCGGCGACATAACCTGCTGACAATGCGGCCGCGACGGCCACGGCAACGGCGCTGCGCGCCAGGAAACGGGTGTTCATCGTGCTACCTCCTCATCGTTGGTTCGCAGCGTAACGGCGCTGTCTTAAAGGAGGCTTAACCTAACCGGGGACAGAGCGCGCACCCATGCCCAGCGGCCTTCAAACGGCTTTCACGGGCGCCGCGCGTCGCCGAACGCGAGTTCCACCAGCAGGCCGCCCGCGCCCGATTCGCCGAGCGTGACGACGGCGCCCTGCTGCGCGGCCACGCGCTTGACGATCGCGAGCCCGAGGCCGCTGCCCGACACGTCGGTGCGCGCCCGCGCGGACGAGTCGCGGTAGAAGCGGTCGAACACGCGCTCGCGCTCGTCGGGCGGAATCCCCGGCCCGCTATCGGCGACCCGCACGAGCGCGCGGCCGTCCGGCGCGAAGCCGAGCGAGACGTCGATGCGGCCGCCGTCGGGCGTGTACTTCACGGCGTTGTCGAGCACGTTGTTGAACATCACGCGCAGCGCGCCGATGTCGGCGTCGACCACGGCCGGCTCGGTGCCCTCGATGCCGAGATCGATGCCGCGCTTCTGCGCGACGATCGCATGGGCGCTGACGCAGCCGGCCAGCACCTCGTCGAGCGCGACCGGCTCGACCACGGTGGCACCGTCGGGCTCCGAGCGCGCCAGCGCGAGCAACTGCTCGGCCAGCCGGGTGGCGCGCGTGACGCCGCTCTGCAGGTCGGCGAGCGCCTCGCGGCGCGTCTCGTCGTCCTGCGCGCGCGCCACCAGCTGGGCCTGGATCTGCACCGCGGCGAGCGGCGTGCGCAGTTCGTGGGCGGCATCGGCGACGAACGCCTTCTGCGTGTCGAGCGCGGCGGCCAGCCGCGACAGCAGCCCGTTCAGCGCATGCACGAGCGGCTGCACCTCCTGCGGCAGGCGCGCGTCGGGCAGCGGATCGAGCGCCTCGGGGCGGCGCGACTCGACCGCGCGCGTAACGCGCCGCAACGGCCGCATGCCGCGTCCGACGATCATCCAGACCGCCGCGCCGAGGAACGGCAGCAGCACGATCAGCGGCCACACGGTGCGCAGCGCGACGCTGGCCGCGAGCCGGTTGCGCACCGACAGCGGCTGCGCGAGCTGCACCACGTTGTCGCCGACGATCGCGCCGTACACGCGCCATTCGCCGCGATCGGTGTGTTCGGTCGAGAAGCCGAGCTCCGCGCGGGGCGCGATCGGCGCGCGCGGGTGCGAGAAGTACATGAGGTTGCCGTTGCGATTCCAGATCTGGATCACGATGCCCTCGTCGCCGCCGTTGGCGCGCGAGCCGAACACCTGCGAGAACGGCTCGGACGGCAGCGCCGCCGCGATTTCCTGGAGCTGGTAGTCGAACAGCTCGTTGGCCTCGGCGAGCGCCTGCCGGTAGATCAGCCAGCCGGCGGCGCCGACGCCCGCGAGCACGATCGCGAGCAGCCAGATCAGCAGTTGATGACGAATCGACCGCACGCGCTACGATTCCTTGACGACCATGTAGCCGAGCCCGCGCACGTTGCGGATCAGGTCCGAGCCGAGCTTCTTGCGCAGCGCGTGGATGTAGACCTCCACCGTGTTGCTGCCGATTTCCTCGCCCCAGCCGTACATCTTCTCCTCGAGCTGGCTCTTCGAGAGCACCGCGCCGGGCCGCGCGAGCAGCGCCTCGAGCAGCGCGAACTCGCGCGCCGAGAGCGCCACCGGCGCGCCGTCGAGCGTGACCTGGTGCGAGGCCGGGTCGAGCGTGAGCGCGCCGTGGCGGATCACCGATTCGCTGCGGCCGGCCTGGCGGCGGATCAGCGCGCGCATGCGCGCGGCCAGCTCGTCGAGGTCGAACGGCTTGACGAGGTAGTCGTCGGCGCCGGCGTCGAGCCCCTTCACGCGGTCCGACACGGCGTCGCGCGCGGTGATGATCAGCACCGGCAGCGCGTGGCCGCGCGAGCGTGCCGTGCGCAGCACGTCCACGCCGTCGCGCTTGGGCAGCCCGAGATCGAGCAGCATCAGGTCGTAGGTCTCGCCGCCGAGCGCGGTCAGCGCGGCCTCGCCGTCCTGCACCCAGTCCACCGCGCAGCCGTCGGCCTTGAGCGCCTTGCGCACGCCCTCGGCGATCATCCTGTCGTCTTCGACCAGCAGTATTCGCATCGTGTCCGCATCCGTGACGCCACAATCAATGGCGGCCATTGTAGCGCCCCGCGCGGCGCATTTCGTCATCCCGCCCACGATGCTTGTCTCTACAATGTGCGCTTCCGGTCAAAGTCGGCCGGTCCAGCCCTACTCGTTCGTCGATGAATCCTATCCGCCGCCTTACCGTTGTCCTTCATTCCCGCACGCGCCACGGGCGCGCCGCCGTCGTGCTGGCTGCCTGCGCCGCGCTCGCGTTCGCCGCGCCGGCCGAGGCGCGCAAGAAACCGCGCGCCGCGAAGCACGCGGCCGTGGCGACCGCCCCCGCCGCCAGCGTGGCCGCCGCGCGCGGCATCCTGCCGGCCTCGGTGCTGGCCGGGCTGCAGCGCGCCCACGTGCCGGCCTCGGCCATCAGCGTGGTGGTCGAGAAGATCGGCGCACGCGCGCCGGTGGTGAACTGGAACGGCGAGCGGCCGATGCTGCCGGCCTCGACCATGAAGCTCGTGACCACCTACTCGGGGCTCGCGATGCTCGGCGCCGACTACCGCTACCGCACCACCGCCTGGGCCGACGGCACGGTCGATCCCACCGGCACGCTGCACGGCAACCTCTACATCAAGGGCACCGGCGACCCGAAGCTGGTACCCGAGGAACTGATCGACCTGGTCGACAAGATCCGCCGCGCCGGCATCGTCAACGTCGACGGCGCGCTGGTGCTCGACAAGACGTTCTTCGCGCCGTCCACGCGCGATCTGCCCGCGTTCGACGACGACACCTACGCGCCGTACAACGTCGGCCCCGACCCGCTGCTCTACGCGTTCAAGTCGCTGTCGTTCACGGTCACCCCGAGCGACAGCGGCGCGGTGGCGATCGACGTCGTGCCGCCGCTCGCGAACCTGACGGTCGACAACGAGGTCAGCGAGGGCGGCGGTTCCTGCGCGGCGGCGGCGGCCGCCGCGCGCCCGCACCTCTCGACCGACGCGAACGGCGCGTTGACCGCCAGCTTCGCGGGCCGCTTCCCGCAACACTGCGAACCGATCACGACCAACATCGCCGTGCTCGATCATTCGCAGTTCTTCTCGCAGGGCTTCCTCGCGCTGTGGCGCTCGACGGGCGGCACCTTCAACGGCCGCGTCCTCGAGGGCAAGGTGCCGAACACCGCGCGCCCGGTGGCCGTCCACCACGGCCCGGTGCTGTCGAGCATCGTCTACGACATCAACAAGAACAGCAACAACACGATGGCGCGCAACCTGTTCCTGTCGCTCGGCGCGCTCGAGGGCAAGCCGCCCGCCACGCCCGAGCAGTCGGCCGGCGTGATCCGCGCGTTCCTCGCCAAAAGCGGCATCGCGATGCCGGAGCTGGTGCTCGACAACGGCTCCGGCCTGTCGCGCGACGAGCACATCAGCGCGCAGTCGCTCGCCGCGCTGCTGCAGGCCGCCAACGCGAGCCCGGTGGCGCAGTCGTTCGTCGAATCGCTGCCGATCGTCGGCGTGGACGGCACCATGAAACGCCGCCTGACCAACCAGCCCGTGCTCGGCAACGCGCACATCAAGACCGGCACGCTGCGCGACGTGCGCGCGATCGCCGGCTACGTGGCCTCGGCCGACGGCAACAGCTACGTGGTGGTCAGCTTCATCAACGACGCGCACGCGGCCGCCGCGCGCGCGGCCCACGACGCGCTGCTCGAATGGGTCTACGCGGGGCCGGGCGGCGAGTGAACGGATTCAGCGGCTCGCCTCGGCGCGCCGCCGCGCATGCGCCCACGTCAACCGGAGCCCGGCGCGCGAGCAGGCGAATCGGCCCACTCGGGCCGCCGGTTCATCCGCCCGCCAGCATTCCACCGCCGGGCGGCACCCGCCGCTGAGCCAACCCGCACGCGACACCGCAAGTGCTCCTCCCCGCCGCGCTTGCGGGCAAACCCTCCCCCCGAACACTCCCTCTACGGAACTTGTCGCGCCCGTCGCGGCGATTGCGTACGCTTTTGCTCTGCATCCAACCCGGCCGGCCATGAACGAGCCGGGGCGATGGCTGACCAGACTCGAAGAGGGGGAGACGCCCATGCAATTCAACGTCGAATTGCTGTTGCTCGCGCTGGCGCCCGTGTTCCTGCTCTGCATCGGCTGGGAAGCGTGGCACCTGGCGCGCACACGCCCGCAGGACGCCGTCTACGGCTGGCGCGACACGCTCTGCAACGCGGCGCTCGCGCTCATGCACCAGGGCGCCGACAAGCTCGCCTGGCTCGCGGTGATCCCGATCTACGCCTACTGCTACGACCACTACCGCGTGATCACCTGGCCCGCGAGCTGGCTGTCGTTCGTGGTCCTGTTCATCGCGCAGGACCTGCTCTACTACGGCTTCCATCGCGCGAGCCACCGGGTGCGCTGGCTGTGGGCCGCGCACGTGGTCCACCACTCGTCGGAGCGGCTCAACTTTTCGACCGCGTTCCGCCAGAGCCTGATGTATCCGGTGGCCGGCATGTGGCTGTTCTGGCTGCCGCTCGCGTTCCTCGGTTTTGCGCCGCAGCAGATCGTCGGCATCGTGCTGATCAATCTCGCGTTCCAGTTCTTCGTCCACACTCAGACGATTCCGAAGCTCGGCTGGCTCGAAACCTTCCTGAACACGCCGTCGATCCATCGCGCGCACCATGCGCGCAACCCGCGCTACATCGACCGCAACTACGCGGGCGTGCTGGTAATCTGGGACCGGCTGTTCGGCAGCTACGTCGAGGAGGATCCGCACGACGCACCGGTCTACGGCATCGTCGAGCCGCTGAATTCGAACAATCCGCTCGTCGCGACCTTCCACGAATGGCGCTCGATGGCCGCCGACGCGAACTCGGTCGCCGGCGCGCGCAACAAGTGGCGCGCGATTTTCGGAGCGCCCGAATGGGCGAGCGCTTATCATGCGCAGGTTACCGGCGCGCCGCCAGCGGCGGCCGCCGCGGTCCGAGGGGGGCCGGAAAACACGGCGCGACCCGCCGCCGTGCCGCCGGACATCGGGCACCACGCGTCTGACGACGCGTAACACAAAGCAGTCTGGCCATATCTATACGAGGAGATGAATGCATGAAGCCGACACCCACCGCCACGCCCCGTCTGCCGAGCCGCTTGAGGCGCACGGCCCAGCTGGCGATCGCGAGCGCCGTGCTCGCGCTGCTCGCCGCCTGCGGCGGCGGTGACGACAACGCCGCGCCCACCCCGACGGCCAGCGTGAAGATGCAGGTCGTGTCGTTCGGAGACAGCCTGTCCGACGTCGGCACCTACTCGCCGCAGATCCTGCTCGGCTTCGGCGGCGGCCGCTTCACCACCAATCCGGGCGAGGTCTGGACCCAGAAGGTGGCGGAGTTCTATGGCGACACCCTCAAGCCGGCCTACGAAGGCGGGTTCGGCGTGCCGCTGCAGGCCACTGGCGGCCTCGGCTACGCGCAGGGCGGCTCGCGCGTGACGCAGCAGCCCGGCATCGGCCACGCCGACGCATCGGTGGCGAACGCCGATTTCGCGCAGGCCACCACCACGCCGATCTCGACCCAGGTCCAGCAATACCTGCAGCAGTACGGCAGCTTCAACGCGAACCAGATCGTGCTCGTGAACGGCGGCGCGAACGACATCCTGCTGCAGGCGCAGATCGCGCAGGCGGCCGGCAGCACGCCGGCCGCGCAGGTCGCGGCGGCGCAGGCAGTGGGCCTCGCCGCGCAGCAGCTGGGCGGGATCGTCGCGCAGATCGCCTCGTCGGGCGCGAGCCACGTGTTCGTCTCGAACATGCCCGACATCGGCACCACGCCGCTCGCGGTGGCGGGCGGCGCGGCCACGGCCGCCGCGCTCACGCAGCTCTCGGCCCTCTTCAACCAGACGCTGGCGGCCACGCTGACGGCGCTGAACGTCGACACCACCAAGGTGAAGCTGATGGACACCTTCACCTGGCAGGACGGCGTCGGCGCGAACTTCGCGGCCAACGGCTTCTCGGTCGGCAACACCGGCACCGCCTGCAACCTCGACGCGATGGCCGCCGCCGCGGCCAAGGCCGGCGTCGCGCAGCCGAGCGCGTTCGCCTCGTCGCTGTTCTGCTCGCCGCAGACCTATACGGTCGCGAACGCCGACCAGACCTACATGTTCGCCGACACGGTCCACCCGACCACTCGCCTGCACGCGCTGTTCGCGCAGTTCGTCGAGCAGCAGATCGCGGCGGCCGGCGTGGGCGCGCCGAAGTAAGCACCGGAGTCAGCACTGATACAGGCGCCGAGCGGCGCCGCAAACGACAACGCCCGGCGCGATGCGCCGGGCGTTTTTTCATCGCAAACCGGATTTCGGGGTGGCCCGCTCGCGGCGCGGGTTCAGTGCCCCGTGCCGGCGCCGTGCTCGAACGCGGCGGCGGCGCGGCCGAGCCGGTCGTTTACGGCGATCCATTCCGGCGTGTCGGGCAGTTGCTCGACGAGAATCCGCGTCACGCTCGCGCGGTCGAGCGCGCGCAGCAGGCTGTAGAGCTCGCGCGCATAGGCCTGCGGGTCTTCCGGCGCGGCCACGAAATGCACGCCGCCGGCCGTGGCCCAGGCGCCGGCGCTCGAGGTGCGCGCCACCAGCGCGACCGGCTCGCCGGCCGCCGCGGCCGCGTCGAGCAGCGGCGCGAGCCGCCAGAACGGCAGCAGCGCGAGCGGCGTGCGCGGCGCGTAGTGCGCCTTCAACGTGCCCGAGGCACGCGGCGCGCCGGCGTCGCCGCCGTCCGGCAGGCGCGGCATGGTGCCGAGCACTTCGGCGATCTGCCGCGGCGTGACGTGGCCGGGCCGCAGCAGCGCCGGGAAGCCGCGCGACAGGTCGAGGATCGTCGATTCGATACCGACTTCGGCCGCGCCGCCGTCGAGTACGTGGACCGCATCGCCGAACTCGTCGCGCACGTGCTGCGCGGTGGTCGGGCTGACGTGGCCGAAACGGTTCGCGGACGGCGCGGCGACGCCGCCGTGGCCGGCACGCCGCGCGCTGAACGCCGCGAGCAGCGCCTGCGCGACCGGATGCGACGGGCAGCGCAGCCCGACCGAGTCCTGTCCACCGCTGACCGCGTCGGGAATGTGCGCGGCGCGCTTCAGGATCAGCGTGAGCGGCCCGGGCCAGAACGCCTCGATCAGCTTGCGCGCGTCGGCCGGCAGCGCCGGCACCCAGTAGCCCGGGTCGCCGCCGGGCGGCAGGTGGACGATCACCGGATGGTTCGCCGGCCGGCCCTTGGCCGCGTAGATGCGCGCGACCGCCTGCGGCGATTCGGCGTCGCCGCCGAGGCCGTAGACGGTTTCGGTCGGAAACGCGACGAGTTCGCCGGCGGCGAGCCGCGCGGCGGCCTCGTCGATCCGTGCGGCCGGCACGCCGAGGAGCCCGGACGCACCGGACGCACCGGACACATCGGGAGCGTCAGGCGCGTGGCCGGCTGGCGTCGGGCGGGCGTCGGAAGTCATCGCGGCATGCCCTCAGTCGAGCGGCACGCGCAGCAGCCGCGCGCAGTCGTGCGCGGCCTCGAGCGCCGCGTCGAGCGTCTCGGCGGTGAAGTTCACGTGGCCCATCTTGCGGCCCGCGCGCGCCTCTTCCTTACCGTACAGGTGCAGGTGCGCGGCCGGCATCGCGGCGACGCGTTCCCACGGCGGCGTGACCGCCTCGCTCGCGCCGTCGGCGAACCAGATGTCGCCGAGCACGTTCAGCATCGCGGCCGGCGAATGCTGGCGCGGGTTGCCGAGCGGCAGCCGCGCCATCGCGCGCACCTGCTGCTCGAACTGGCTCGCCGAACAGGCATCGACCGTGTAGTGGCCGGAGTTGTGCGGGCGCGGCGCCATCTCGTTGGCGACCATGGTGCCGTCCTCGAGCACGAAGAATTCGACGCAGAGCACGCCGACATAGTCGAGCGAATCGGCGATCCGCACCGCCGCCTGCTGCGCGGCGGCGGCCAGCGCGGCGTCGGCGGCCGGCGCCGGCACCACCGTCAGCGACAGGATGCCGTGATGGTGCGTGTTCTGCGCGAGCGGGAACGCGGCCGAGCGGCCGTCGGCGCCGCGCGCGATCAGCGCCGACACCTCGTACTTGAGCGGCAGGCGCTTCTCCAGCACGCACGGCACGCCGCGCAGCGAGGCGAACGCGGCGCGCGCCTGCGCGGCCGTCGCCACACGCACCTGGCCCTTGCCGTCGTAGCCCAGGCGCGCCGTCTTCAGGATGCCGGGCAGCACGGCGTCGAGTTCGGCGTCGCCGAGCGCGGCCAGCGCATCGGCTGATTCGATCACGACGTGCGGCGCCACCGGCACGCCCGAGGCGGCGATGAAGCGCTTCTCGGCGATCCGGTCCTGGGCGATCGCCACGCAGCGGCCGGCCGGCGCGACGAACGTGGTACGGGCGAGGAAATCGAGGCTCGCGGCCGGCACGTTCTCGAATTCGGTCGACACGGCCGCGCACAGCGCGGCGAGTTCGGCGAGCGCGGCCTCGTCGTCGTAGGCCGCGCGCAGGTGGCGGTCGGCCACGGCGCCGGCGGGGCTCGTCGCGTCGGGATCGAGCACGGCGACGCGATAGCCCATGGCCTGCGCCGCGAAGCAGAACATGCGGCCGAGCTGGCCGCCGCCGACCATGCCGAGCCAGGCGCCGGGCAGGATCGGTGAAACCGGAGTGGAGTGTGCAGTCATGTCAGTGATCAAGCGCGGCGGGCGTCGTCGGACGCGCCGCCGTGAGGACTTCGGGGGCCGCGCCGCTCACAGCGGCGGCAGCACCATCGCGTGCGCGGCTTCGTTCTGGCGCACGCGGAACGCGGCGAGCCGGTTCGCGTAATCGGCCGAGGTGCCGGCCAGCAGCGAGACGGCGAACAGCGCCGCGTTGGCCGCGCCCGCCTCGCCGATCGCGAAGGTGGCCACCGGCACGCCCTTGGGCATCTGCACGATCGAGTGCAGCGAATCGACGCCCTTCAGGTACTTGCTCGCCACCGGCACGCCGAGCACCGGCACCGTGGTCTTGGCGGCCAGCATGCCGGGCAGGTGCGCGGCGCCGCCCGCGCCGGCGATGATCGCGCGCAGCCCGAGCTCGCGCGCGCGCTCGGCGTAGACGAACATCTCGTCGGGCATCCGGTGCGCGGACACGACCTTGGCCTCGTAGGGCACGTCGAACTCCCGCAGGATCGCGACGGCATGCTTCATCACGTCCCAATCGGAACTGGAACCCATCAGCACGCCGACGAGCGGCGCGCTGTGCGTGTGGGCGGTCTGGACTTCACTCATGTACGGCGTTTCCTTCGTTATCCGCGGGGGCCGGCGCGCTCAGGCGAGCGTGTGGCCCGTGATGCGCTCGAGCGCTTCCTGATACTTCGCGCTGGTGCGCGCGATCACTTCGTCGGGCAGCTTCGGCGCCGGCGGCGCCTTCGGCCAGTCCTGCGTTTCGAGCCAGTCGCGCACGTACTGCTTGTCGAACGACGGCGGGTTGGTGCCGACCTGGTATTGGTCGGCCGGCCAGAAGCGCGACGAATCGGCCGTCAGCACCTCGTCCATCAGGTAGAGCTTGCCGTGCTGGTCAAGACCGAATTCGAACTTGGTGTCGGCGATGATGATGCCGCGCGTGGCCGCGTAGTCGGCCGCTTCCTTGTAAAGGCGGATCGAGATGTCGCGGATCGTGGCGGTCAGCTCGGTGCCGATGCGGCGCTCGCATTCGTCGTAGCTGATGTTCTCGTCGTGGTGGCCCAGCTCGGCCTTGGCGGCCGGCGTGAAGATCGGCTCGGGCAGCTTCTGCGCGTTCTGCAGGCCCGGCGGCAGCTCGACGCCGCACACGGCGCCGGTGGCCTGGTAGTCCTTCCAGCCGCTGCCGGCCAGGTAGCCGCGCACCACCGCCTCCACGAGGATCGGCTCGAGGCGCTTGACCACCACCGCGCGGCCCTCGACCTGCTCGACCTCGTCGGCCGCCACCACCGCTTCCGGCGCGTCGCCCGTCAGGTGGTTCGGCACGATGTGCGAGAGCTTCTCGAACCAGAAATTGGCCATCTGGTTCAGCACGCGCCCCTTGTTCGGAATCGGCTCGCCCATCACCACGTCGAACGCCGAGAGGCGGTCGCTCGTCACGATCAGGAGCTTGTCGGTGCCGACCGCGTAGTTGTCGCGGACCTTGCCGCGCCCGAGGAGCGGCAGCGAACGGAGCGTGGATTCGTAAAGGGTAGACATCGTCGTTTCGCAGAAAATGTGAGCCAAGCAAAAAGGGAAACGCCGTTCCCCGTCAACAGGCGGGAACGGCGGAAAGGCTTCCGGCCGAAAACCGCCCGGCGCACCGGGCGGCCACGACATCTATGTTAGCGCACGAGCTGGGCCAGCTCGCCCGCCTTGTAGCGCTCGGCCATCTTGTCGAGCGCCACCGGCTTGATCTTCGCGGCCTGGCCTTCGCAGCCGAACGCGAGGTAGCGCGCCACGCAGACCTGCCGGGCGGCTTCGCGGGCCGGCTTCAGGTAGTCGCGCGGATCGAACTTCGACGGGTTCTCGAACAGGTAGCGACGGATCGCACCCGTGATCGCCAGGCGCAGG
The DNA here is from genome assembly GCF_001411805.1 of Burkholderia plantarii. NCBI lineage: Bacteria > Pseudomonadati > Pseudomonadota > Betaproteobacteria > Burkholderiales > Burkholderiaceae > Burkholderia > Burkholderia plantarii. Next base: position 3,559,197 of record NZ_CP007212.1, read on the forward strand.
TCGGTATCGATGTTGATCTTGCGCACGCCGTGCTTGATGCCTTCCTGGATTTCCTCGACCGGCACGCCGTAGGTTTCCTTCATGTCGCCGCCGAACTCGCGGATCTCGGCCAGCAGTTCCTGCGGCACCGACGACGAACCGTGCATCACCAGGTGCGTGTTCGGAATGCGCGCGTGGATCTCCTTGATCCGCTCGATCGACAGGATATCGCCGGTCGGCTTCTTCGAGAACTTGTAGGCGCCGTGCGAGGTGCCAATCGCGATCGCCAGCGCGTCGCACTGCGTCTCCCTGACGAAGTCGGCCGCCTGCTCCGGGTCCGTCAGCAGCTGCTCGCGTGTCATCGTGCCGTCGGCGCCGTGACCGTCTTCCTTGTCGCCCTTCATGGTCTCGAGCGAGCCGAGCACGCCGAGTTCGGCCTCGACCGTCACGCCGATCGCGTGCGCCATCTCGACGACCTTGCGCGACACGTCGACGTTGTATTCATACGACGCCACCGACTTGCCGTCGGCCTCCAGCGAGCCGTCCATCATCACGCTCGAGAAGCCGCTGCGGATCGCCGCGAGGCAGACCGCCGGCGACTGGCCGTGATCCTGGTGCATCACGACCGGAATGTGCGGATACGACTCGACCGCCGATTCGATCAGATGGCGCAGGAACGCCTCGCCCGCGTACTTCCGGGCGCCGGCCGACGCCTGCATGATCACGGGCGCGCCGACCTGGTCGGCCGCCGCCATGATCGCCTGCACCTGCTCCAGGTTGTTCACGTTGAATGCCGGCAGGCCATAGCCATGCTCTGCCGCGTGATCCAGCAGTTGACGCATTGATACGAGAGGCATTGTGGTACTCCGTCTAATGAAAACCGGTGCGCTTTGAGCGGCGGCGAAGCGCTCGCCCCGGACGAGAACACGGGGCGGCGCGACGCGGCCGAGCGTCGAATGGGCGCCATTTTATCGCGAAGCTGCCGGGCCTCAGCCCCGATTGCCGCGCGATTCAGCAATTTGTTACGAATTCCGTAACGGCTACCACGACAAAAGTACGAAAAAAGCCGCGCGGGGCTTTCGACCCCGCGCGGCTTTTCATGACCCGAAATACCGGGACGGATCGCTCAGAACGTTTCCCCGACCCGCACGATCTTCAGCGTGTTGGTGCCGCCCGCCTGGCCCATCGGCTCGCCGACGGTCAGCACCACCATGTCGCCGAGCGCCACGTAGCCCTGGCGCATCACGATCTCGATGGCGGCCTGCATCGCCGAATCGCGGTCGCTGTTGAAATCGACGTGCAGCGGCGTGACGTTGCGGAACAGCGCCATGGTGCGCTCGCTGCCCACCCGCGGCGTCAGCGCGAAGATCGGCACGTGCGTGTAGTGGCGCGACATCCAGAGCGCGGTCGAGCCCGACTCGGTCAGCGCGATGATCGCCTTGGCGCCGAGGTGGTAGGCCGTGAACAGCGCGCCCATCGCGATCGACTGGTCGATGCGCGTGAACGTGCGGTCGAGGAAGTCGCGGTCGAGCTCGACCTGCTCCGACTTCTCGGCCTCGACGCAGATCGCGGCCATGGTCTCGATCGTCACCACCGGATACTTGCCCGCGGCCGATTCGGCCGACAGCATCACGGCGTCGGTGCCGTCGAGCACGGCGTTGGCGACGTCCGACACCTCGGCGCGCGTCGGCACCGGCGCGTGGATCATCGACTCCATCATCTGGGTGGCCGTGATCACCAGCTTGTTCGACTCGCGCGCCATGCGGATCATGCGCTTTTGCAGCGCCGGCACGGCCGCGTTGCCGACTTCCACGGCCAGGTCGCCGCGCGCCACCATGATGCCGTCCGAGGCGTCGAGGATGTCCTGCAGCGCCGGGATCGCCTCGGCGCGCTCGATCTTCGCGATCATCTTCGGCTTGATGCCGTAGGGCGCACCCGCGATGTTCGCGAGCTGGCGCGCCATTTCCATGTCGGTGGCGTTCTTCGGGAACGACACCGCCACCAGGTCCGCGCCGAGCGACATCGCCGTGCGGATGTCCTCCATGTCCTTCGCGGTCAGCGCCGGCGCCGACAGCCCGCCGCCCTGCCGGTTGATGCCCTTGTTGTTCGAGAGTTCGCCGCCCACCTTGACGATGGTGTGGATCTCGTCGCCGAGCACGCGCTCGACGGTCAGCACGATCAGGCCGTCGTTGAGCAGCAGCACGTCGCCCGTCTTCAGATCGCGCGGCAGGTCCTTGTAGTCGAGGCCGACGCGCTCGTCGTTGCCGAGTTCGCAGGTGGCGTCGAGAATGAACGGCTGGCCCGGCGCGAGCGTGGTCTTGCCGTTCTCGAACTTGCCGACGCGGATCTTCGGACCCTGCAGGTCGGCCATGATCGCGATTTCCCGGCCGACCTTGCGCGCGGCCTCGCGGACCATCTCGGCGCGCTGGCGGTGGTCGTCGGCGGTGCCGTGCGAAAAGTTGAGCCGCACGACGTCGAGGCCCGCCTGAATCATCTGCAGCAGAATCTCGGGCGAACTGGAAGCCGGGCCAATCGTGGCGACTATCTTGGTGGCGCGAAGCATGAAACTCCTCATGATGGTCTGGGTGGAGGAAGCGCTGGAGATACTGCTGCGAGAGTCGGAGCCGCCGGGCCCAGCGGCCGGTGCTCCGGTGCGCGCGCCGGCTTCGGCCGGCATCGCTTTGTTCTGGCTGTCCGTCATCATGCTGGCCGGGCGGTTGGCCGCGATGCGACCCGACCGCCCGCCGGTGCGCGAACCGGAGCGTGCCCGCGCCGCCCCCGCCGCCTTCCGGCGCGCTACCGCGCGACCTCGCGCCGCCATCTCAGGCGCCGCGCGTTTCCAGCACCTCCACCGCCGGCAGCGTCTTGCCCTCGAGGAACTCGAGGAACGCGCCGCCACCCGTGGAGATGTAGCTGACCTTGTCGTGAATGCCGTACTTGGCGATCGCGGCGAGCGTGTCGCCGCCGCCGGCGATCGAGAACGCCGGCGAATTCGCGATCGCCTCGGCGAGCGTCTTCGTGCCGTTGCCGAACTGGTCGAACTCGAACACGCCGACCGGGCCGTTCCAGACGATGGTGCCGGCCTTCTCGAGCTGGCCGGCGAGCGCCTTGGCCGTTTCCGGGCCGATGTCGAGGATCAGGTCGTCCGCCTCGATCTCGCCCACCTGCTTGACGGTGGCCTGCGCGGTGGCCGCGAATTCCTTGGCCGTGACGACGTCCGACGGGATCGGCACCGACGCGCCGCGCTTGCGGGCCTCGTCGATGATCGCCTTGGCGTCGTCCACCAGGTCCGGCTCGGCCAGCGACTTGCCGATCGTGAGGCCGGCCGCGAGCATGAACGTGTTGGCGATGCCGCCGCCGACGATCAGCTGGTCGACCTTCTCGGCCAGCGACTTCAGGATGGTCAGCTTGGTCGACACCTTCGAGCCGGCGACGATCGCCACCAGCGGGCGCTTCGGATTGCCGAGCGCCTTGCCGAGCGCGTCGAGTTCGGCAGCAAGCAGCGGGCCCGCGCAGGCGATGCCGGCGTACTTCGCGATGCCGTGGGTGGTGGCCTCGGCGCGGTGCGCGGTGCCGAACGCGTCGTTGACGTAGATGTCGCAGAGCTTGGCCATTTTCCGGGCGAGCGCGTCGTCGTTCTTCTTCTCGCCCTTGTTGACGCGGCAGTTCTCGAGCAGCACGACGTCGCCCGGCGCCACCTGTACGCCGTTCTCGACCCAGTTCGCCACCAGCGGCACGTCGCGGCCGAGCAGCTCGGCCAGGCGCTTGGCCACCGGCGCGAGCGAATCCTCGGGCTTGAACTCGCCTTCCGTCGGACGGCCCAGGTGCGAGGTGACCATCACCGCCGCGCCCGCGTCGAGCGCCGCCTTGATCGCCGGCACCGACGCGCGCACGCGCGTGTCCTCGGTGATGTTGCCGTGGTCGTCCTGGGGCACGTTCAGATCGGCGCGGATGAACACGCGTTGGCCGGAGACTTTGCCTTCGGCGATCAGGTCGGTAAGGCGCTTTACTTGGCTCATGGGGCTGATTGAAGGTTGATGAGGAAGGCGGTGCTGAAACCTCGCGCGCGGGCTGCCGACGAGGGCGCCGGACGGCCGGGCTGGGCCGTGCGACACGTTCGAGGTTTCCGGAAAGGGCCATTCTAGCCGATCCGTCCTGCGGCCTGCCGCGCCGCGGGGCGAATTCCCCCTATTTGGCCGCGGTGCCGCGCTGCAGCGCTGCAGCAAGCCGCCGCGCGCGGTTTCAGGGGTCAAATAACCAGACGCAGGGCGGTAAACACCAGCATGCCGACCACGATCGTGCCGATCATGCTGCGCCGCCAGAGAAACCAGCCGAGGCCGGCAGCGGCCGCGTAGAAATCGTGGTTGGCGAGCGAGAACGAGATCCCGGCCGGCGTGTCGAGCACGTCCGGCAGCACCACCGCGACGAGCGCCGCGGCCGGTGCGTAGCGCAGCGCGCGCTGGGCGCGTTCGGGCAGGATGGTGCGCTCGCCGCCGATCAGGAACAGCGCGCGGGTGAGCGCGGTGACGAGCGTCATGCCCGCGATCACCCACCAGACCGGGACGCCGCTCATCGCCGGCCCCCGTCGCCGTCGCCGGCGGCCTCGGCCGGATCGACCGCGTCGCGGCTGCGCACCTCGGCGCGCAGCCGGCGCCAGTCCGCGCGCTCGACGAAGGTATCGGCCAGCGTGCCGGCCGCGAGCGCGGCGAACACCGCGAGCGGCAGCCCGAGCCGGTACGGCAGGTCGAGCGCCAGCAGGGCGACGACGCCGGCCACCGCCACCGCCGCGAGCGTCGAGCGGTTCGCCACCGCCGAGACCATGATCGGGATCAGCGCGAGCGTGCCGGCCAGGCCCAGCCCCCAGCTGTCGGGTACCACGCTCGCCAGCGCGATGCCGGCCAGCGACGAGGCCTGCCACGACACCCAGCTGAGCAGCGCCATGCCCCAGAAGTAGGCTTCCTTGCCCGGCACGTGGCCGGTCGCGAAGCCCTGCTTGATGAACAGCAGGTAGATCACGTCGCCGTTGAAATAGCCGATCAGGATCCGGCGCCACATCGGCAGGTAGGAGAAGTGCGGCGCGAGGCCGGCGCTGAAGATCACGAAGCGCAGGTTGACCATCGCGGCCGTCAGCAGGAGGGTCCAGAGCGGCAGCCTGGCCGCCATCAGCGGCAGCACCGCGAGCTGGGACGAGCCGCCGTAGACGAGCAGCGACATCCAGACCGCCTGCCCCGTCGTCATCACCGACTTGCTCATCGCGATACCGGTAACGAGACCCCACGACAGCATCGCGGTCAGCGTCGGCGCGTAGTCGCGCGACGCCTGGAAGAAGGCATAACGATCGGTGGCGGACAGGCGAGCGAGCATGGGACGGCGCCGGGCGGCGCAAATGAGACGGGCAGGCGCGCGGACCGCGTTGTCTCCCGTTGTGCTTTTGTTGAACGACCGGGCGATTATAGCGCCGGACCGTGCCCGGGCGAACCGTTGCGGCGGCAAAAGACGCTAAAATGCCCGACCGGCGCGGCCCGGCTGCGCCCGACCCGACGCCGGGCACGCGCCGACCCGGGCGACGCGCGGCGGCCCCGCGAAACGGCGTGGTGTGACCGATCGGACAGCGGCATGCCGCGCGCGGGGTTTTTTCGCTATCGTGTCGGGCAGCGACGGCACGCCTGATCCGGCCCGTGATTCGCCGGGCGGCGCGCGCGCCGTTCCCCCTTTACCGCAACAAGAGACCGCCCATGAGTGAAATCAAGGAACGACCGCTCGTCGAACTGTCGGCGAAGGATCTGCCGGCGTACTGCCCGAACCCGGCGATGGCGCGCTGGAGCGCCCATCCGCGCGTGTTCATCGACGTCACGCACGGCGAGGCGCGCTGCCCCTACTGCGGCACGCGCTACAAGCTGCGCGACGGCGAGGTCGTCCACGGCCACTGACGGCCGACGGCCCCGGCGAGCCGGGCACGCCCCGCGGCCGCCCCGGTCGTCGAGGCGCGCGCCGCCCGGGCCGCGCCCCGTTTCGCTCCTCCCCGCAAACCCGAGCGCGGCGCCCCGGCGCCGCGTTTCATTACGACACCGGATATCGACCTGATGCGTCGCGCGTTGGTAATCGCACCGAACTGGATCGGTGACGCATTGATGGCGCAGCCGCTTTTCGCGCTGCTCAAGAAACTGCATCCGCGCCTGCAAATCGACGCGGTGGCGCCCGGCTGGGTCGCGCCAGTGCTCGAACGGATGCCCGAGATCCACGCGGTCCACGCCACCGACCTGGCCCACGGCAAGCTGCAGATGCTGCGCCGCTGGCAGCTCGCGAGCGACCTGCGCGAGGTGGGCTACGACGCCGCCTACGTGCTGCCGAACTCGCTGAAGTCGGCGCTGATCCCGTGGCTCGCCGGCATCCCGCTGCGCATCGGCTACACCGGCGAGTCACGCTACGCGCTGCTCAACGTGCGCCACGCGAACCCGCCGAAGGCGCGCGACTCGCGCCCGCCGATGGTGCCGTTCTACGCCGCGCTCGCCTACAAGCCCGGCGCGCGACTCGACGAGAAGCTCCAGGCGCTGCCGATGCCGCGGCTCGATTCGGACCTCAACGAGGCCGCGCGCGTTTCGGCGCGCTTCCATCTCGACACGCGCAAGCCGCTGATCGTGTTCTGCCCCGGCGCCGAGTACGGCCCCGCCAAGCGCTGGCCGCCCGAGCATTTCGCGGCGCTCGCGCGGATTGTCGGCCAATCGTTCCCTTATACGCAGATCATCGCGCTCGGCTCGCCGAAGGACGCTCCGGCCGCCCAGGCGATCGCCGACCAGGCGCCCGGCGTGCGCAACCTGTGCGGCCAGACCTCGCTGACCGAGGCCTGCGCGCTGATCGCGCGCGCCAACGCGGTGGTCACCAACGATTCCGGGCTGATGCACGTGGCCGCCGCGCTGCGCCGGCCGCTCGTCGCGCTGTACGGCTCGACGGATCCGCGCCACACCCCGCCGCTGTCCGATCTGGCAAAGGTACAATGGCTGCATCTCGAATGCAGTCCCTGTTTCCAGCGAGAATGCCCGCTCGGCCATCTGAACTGCCTGCGCGAGCTGAGCCCGGAACAGGTATTCGCCGATCTGCGCGGGATGCTCGTCGGGCAGCGCTGACGGCCCCCGCGTCCGACCTTGACGCCATGACTGACGCTGGCGGCTTCGCGGCCGCTGCCCCGTAACAGCGCGCAAGCGCGAGAGACAAACCCGATGCCACGTTTTGCCCGCCTCTTCGAAGCTGCCGCCGACACGCTGAACGCCTATTACCAGGCGGTCGCCGACGCGAACCTCGACGCCCTGATGGCCCTGTGGATCGACGAGGATTTCGCGAGCTGCATCTGGTCCGACGGCGCGCATCTGCACGGCCTCGAGCAGATCCGCAGCGGTTTCGGGGAACACCTCTCGTCGCAGCCGGTGACGATCGAGCCGCTCGACATCCGCGTCTACGACAGCCTCGGCACGGTGGTCTACACGGTGGCCGAGGCGCACCAGTACGCGGACCCGGCCGCCGAGCCGGACATGGTGTTCGCGACCTACGTGATGATCCACGAGCGCGGCGAATGGCGGATCGCGCACATCCATGCGAGCCCGATCCCGGAGCAGGCGGCCACCCAGTTCGCCGCCAAGATCCGCCACGGCCAGGGCCCGCTGCACTGAGCGAGGCACCTGCGCGATGTCCACCGCGTCCCCTCCCTCGCCACTCGCCGGGCCCGAAGACCCGGCCGGCACCCCGCGCTACCGCGCGCCGCGCTGGCTGCCCAACAGCCACGCGCAGACCATCTTCCCGGCCCTGTTCGGGCGCCGCCCCGCCGTGGTCTACCGGCGCGAGCGCTGGGACACGCCCGACGGCGACTTCATCGATCTCGACTGGCTGAGCCATCCGGCCGGCGCCGAACCGGCGCCCGACGCGCCGCTGATGGTGGTGTTCCACGGCCTCGAGGGCAACTCCGACTCGCGTTACGCGCTGCTGCTGATGGCCGCCGCGCGCGAACGCGGCTGGCACGGCGTGGTGCCGCATTTCCGCAGCTGCAGCGGCGAGATGAACCGGCTGCCGCGCTTCTATCATCTGGCCGACGGCGCCGAGGTGGACTGGATCCTGCGCCGGCTCGGCAACGGCCATCGCGGTCCGGTGCTCGCGGTCGGCGTGTCGCTCGGCGGCAACGTGCTGCTGCACTGGCTCGGCGAGCGGCGCGGCGATCGGGCGATCGTCACGGCGGCGGCGGCCGTGTCGACGCCGCTCGACGTCCACGCCGGCGGCCTCGCGATCTCGCAGGGCTTCTCGATGGTCTACACGCGCTCGTTCCTGAAGACCCTGAAGATCAAGGCCTCGGCCAAGCTGATCCAGCATCCGGGGCTGTTCGACGCGAGCCGGATGCTGGCCGCGCGCACCATGCACGAGTTCGACGACATCGTCACCGCGCCGCTGCACGGCTTCGCGAGCGCCGACGACTACTGGACCCGCGCCACCACGCGCCCGCTGCTGCGCGCCATCGAGATCCCGACGCTGCTGCTGAACGCGCGCAACGATCCGTTCCTGCCCGCCTCGGCGCTGCCGGGGCCGGCCGACGTCGCACAGGCCGTCGAACTGGACCAGCCCGCGCACGGCGGCCACGTCGGCTTCATGACCGGCCCGTTCCCCGGGCAGGACGACTGGATGCCGCTGCGCGTGCTCCGTTTCCTTTCCCGCTTCGCGCCCTCGGCGCTCGCCAGACATGGATGAGATCGTCCGCCAGGCCCTCGCCAGATGGCCGAACGTGCCGCACTGCACCGGCTGGCTGCGGCTCGACCGGCGCGGCGACTGGCGCATGCGCGACGAGGCCGCCCAGGCCGCCGGCGCGCCCGGCTCGCCGATCCGGCACGCCGCGCTGATCGCGTTCATCACGCGCAACTACGCGTGCGACGAGGCCGGCCAGTGGTTCTTCCAGAACGGGCCGCAGCGCGTGTACGTGGAGCTGGCCTACACGCCGTGGGTCGTGCGGCTCGCCGCTGCCACCGATGACGCGGACGGCGCGCTGACGCTGACCGACCAGGCCGGCGCGCCGTTCGAGCCGGCCGCCGCCTGGCTCGACGACGCGGGCGGCGTGCTGTTCTCCGATGCCGGCGCGCCGCCGCGCGTGGCCGTGCTGCACGACCACGACCTCGACCTGTTCGCCGACCACGCCACGCTCGACGACGACGGCACCGGCGGCAGCTTCCACTGGCGGCCGGGCGTCGATCTCGCGCTCGCCGCGATCCGCCGCGACGAGGTGCCGGCGCGCTTCGCGTTCGTCGCGAGCCCGGCGGCCCGCGCCGGCGGTGCCGAGGCGCCGGGCACGGACGGCAGCTAAGGCACGCGGCCCTACCCGCGTTCGTCCCGGTCGGCCTGCTCTTCCTGGTAGCGCGCCTCGAAGTCGTGCAGCCGCGCGGTGATGATCGATTGCTCATAGAAGCCGACCGACTTGTCGTCGCGCGCCTCCTGCAGCTGGCGGATCGCCGACGGCCACGCGCCGCCGAGCGCGAGCTGTTCGGCCAGCGCGCGGCGCCGCATGATCGCGTCGCCGCCGCCCTGCGCCGCCTGCGCGAGATAGCGCCACCAGTCCGGCTGGCGCGGGTCCGACTGGGCCTGCCCCTGCGCGAGCGCCTGCGCCTCGCCGAAGCGCCTGGCCGCGAGCAGCGACTCCAGATGCATCGCGATCGCCGCGTGCGAGGCCGGCCAGCGCCGCTGCGCCGCCGCCGCGAGCCGCACCGCGTCGTCGGCGCGGCCCGCGCGGCGCGCGATGTCGGCGGCCAGCACGTCGAGGCTCGGCGAGCTGGCCGTCCGTGCCCCCTCGTCCGCCTCGAAACGTTCGAAACGTGCGCGCGCGGACGCGAGCGCCGCGTCCGCCTCCGGATAGTGGCCGAGCAGCATCTCGCCGAGCGCGATGCCGTACCAGTTCGCCGCCACGTTCGGCGCGAGCCGGTCGTCGATCTCGCCGCGCATGCGCCGCACCTCGTCGGCGATGTCGGACGGCGCGCGCAGCTGCAGGATCCGCAGCCGTGCGCGCACGAACGCGTATTCGCTCGACTGGCGCGGCTGGCGATACGGCGCGCGGCGCGCGCGGGCGTCCATGTCGGCGATCCGGTCGATCGTGAGCGGGTGGGTGCGCGCGTATTCGGGCACGCCCGCGTCGCCCATCGACGCGCGCTCCAGGCGCTCGAAGAAGCCCGGCATCCCGTACGGATCGAAGCCGGCGCCCGCGAGTAGTTGGAAGCCGACGCGGTCCGCCTCGCGCTCGGCGCCGCGCGAGAAGCGCAGCTGGTTGTCGACCGCGTAGGCCTGGCCGCCCACCGCGATCGCGCTGCCCAGGTCGCCGCTGCGCGCGAGCACGCCGGCCAGCACGCCGAGCAGCATCGCCGCGAGCGCCGCGTAGCCGGTCTTCTCGCTCGCGCCGAGCATGCGCGCGATGTGCCGCTGCAGCACGTGGCCCATTTCGTGGCCGAGCACCGAGGCCAGCTCGGACTCGGTGCGCGTCATGATCACGAGGCCGGTGTTCACGCCGATGAAGCCGCCAGGCAGCGAGAACGCGTTGATCTGGCCGTCGCGCATCGGGAACAGGTCGAAATCGGGACGATCGCCGCCGATGAACTGCGCGGCCGCCGCGGCCGACAGCTTCGCCGCGACCGAATTCAGGTAGTCGCGCGCGAGCCAGTCGTCGAGATAATCGGGATCGCGCCGGATCTCGCGCATCACGCGCTCGCCGAGGCGGCGCTCGGCCTGCGGCGTCAGCGCGCCGCCCGAGCCGTCGCCGAGATCGGGCAGCTGCTGGTTCTGCAGCGGCCCGCGCAGGCTCGGCGCCGCCGCACCCGGCGTGCCCGCGAGCCGCGCGTGCTCGCCGCCGTAGGTGCCGAACACGCCCGGCGCGATCTCGGACGGAATCTCTGGCGCCGTGGAAATGGCGTCGAGAATGCGCGGCAGCGGCAGCGGCGGCGTGGGCGACGACTGCGCGCGGCTGCCCGGCGGCAGCGCGAGAACCAGCGACAGCGAGACGGTGAGCAGCGGTTTCAGACGCATGGGTGACATCGAACGCGGCGGATGCGATGGGTGGCCCGCGGCGCGATTCGACGGCGGCGCGCGGCGCGCCCCGGAATCCACGCCGGGCGAATCGCGCACATTGTACTGGGGCGGCGCGCTGCTATGATGGGCGCCCATCTTCAGGAGCGCATCATGTCAGGACTGACTCACTTCGACGCGGCGGGCCACGCGCATATGGTGGACGTCGGCGACAAACAGGAAACGCGTCGGGTCGCCGTGGCACGCGGCGCGATCCGGATGCTGCCCGACACGCTCGCGCTGATCCGCGACGGCCGCGCGAAGAAGGGCGACGTGATCGGCGTGGCGCGGATCGCGGCGATCCAGGGCGCGAAGCGCACGTCCGACCTGATTCCGCTCTGCCATCCGCTCGCGCTGACGCGCGTGACGGTCGATTTCGCGTTCGACGAGGCGCTGCCGGGCGTGCGGTGTACGGCGCAGGTGGAGACGCTCGGCCGGACCGGGGTGGAGATGGAGGCGCTGACGGCCGTGCAGGTCGGGCTGCTGACCGTTTATGACATGTGCAAGGCGGTGGATCGGGGGATGGTGATCACCGATGTGGGGGTGGTGGAGAAGAAGGGCGGGAAATCGGGGGATTGGGTGGCGGCGGTCTGAGCCCCTGCCAGCTTCACACCGATGCGCAGGGCGGGCCGCCGCTCCACGCGACGCGACCCGCTGTCGAAGGTGGAAATACCCCCTCCCCGCCCCCACCGCCGACACCAACTCAGAACGCAGTCCGAATCCCCACGCGCGCGACGGTCTGATTCCCCGTGGACGATTCGTCGAGCGCGCCGATCGACGCATTCTGGTTGCCCGACGCGTGCTGATAAAGGCCTTGCAGATACACCTCGGTGCGTCGCGACAGGTGGTAGCCCACCGTCAACCCGATCTCGTTGTAATGCGGGCTGTTGAGCGGCGCCGTGACGTGAACCGACGGGTTCGCCTTCAGGCCGTCGATCTGGACCGACGAGCTCGTATACAGGTACATCATCGCCAGATACCACGCCGACGTGACGTCGTATTTCGCGTTGAACTCGATGTTGTCGAATCGCACGTGGCGCAGGACCGTGTTCACCGGCGCGCCGTCGAGATTCGTATGCGTGTACACCAAACCAAACGTCGCCGCACCGAACGCGTAGCCGAGGCCCGCGGCCGCCACCGTCTGCTTGGCCGCCTCGTAGGGCGTCCCCACCGCGGCGCCGCTCGTGTTCAGATCCTCGCCGTCGACATCCGTGAACCCCGCCGCGGCCACCAGCGAGCCGAGCCGATAGCGCGCGCCCACGCTCCAGGCGCGGTTCGACGCGAAGCCGCCGGCCTGGTTGCTGAAGCCGTAAAGGCCGCCGAACTGCAGCCCCGCGTATTCCGGGCTCGCGTACTTGATCGCGTTGTTGATGCGGAACGTTTCGTCGAGATTGTCGGCATCGAACGGGTGCGAGAACAACGATCCGCCCCAGCTGCCGGCCGCGCTCAGCGGCGCGACGTAGTCGACCACGGAATCGTACTGGCGGCCGAGCGTGACCGTGCCGAGGCGCTCCGACGACAGGCCGACGAACGCCTGACGGCCGAACATCTCGCCGCTTTGCGACAGCGCGCCGTTGTTGATGCTGAAACCGTTTTCGAGCTGGAAGACCGCATGCAGGCCGCCGCCCAGATCCTCGCTGCCCTTCAGGCCCCAGCGGTCGCCAAGCTGGCGGTTGCCGCTCACCAGGGCGTAGTCCGATTTCCCGCCCAGATTGCTGACGTACTCGAAACCCTCGTCGATCGTCCCGTACAGCGTGACGCTGCTCTGTGCATGAGCCAGGCCGGCGGAGACGGCCAGCATCGCCGGGACCAGCGTTTTTGCGATTTTCATGAATTCCCCGTGAAGCGCGTTTGGTTCGTGATGATGTTTTGCGCGGCAACTACGACTGCGGACGGGGATTCTAGAGAGCCAAACTTTCGCGGCGTTTACCGGTGTGGCCGCGGCGCGACACGTGCAGGATGACGATTGATTTCGGATCCGGACCTGAGGCGGATTTCGAGGCACGGCAAGCCGCGACGCTCGTCGTGAGCCGCAGGGAAAACGAAGCATCCCGTCAGCGAATTGCAATCAACGCGCAATCGATTCACGCGCTCCACCACCCGCCTCACGGCTTCGGCACCGCCACGCCTGCAATCGCCGGATCGGTCCAGTCGGTCAGAATGCGCGCCCCGGCGGCCCGCGCCTTCGCCTCGGCCGCATGCCGCTGCTGCAGGAACGCGGGTATCTCGCTCGCGTACTTGGCCCGGGCCGCCTCATAGGTCGGCCCGAACGTGTCGAGCCACGCGGTTTCCGACTGAATCCGCAGATCGAGCCGATCACCGAGCGTAATCGGCAGATCGGCGGAGCGCTCGTCGCGCTCGTATTTCAGTTCGACGAATTTCCCGTCCGCATACCATTGCCAGAGCGTGGTGCCGCCGTGCGACAGATGCCGCCAGTCGTCCAGCGTCAACGCGTAGCCCGGATCGGCCTCCACCAGCGACGGCGAGGCCGCATAGGTCGGCCCGGCGTAGCTCTCCGGCGTGAAGGAATAGGTGCGCTTGCCTTCGAGGCGCGGCGACGAGAGCGGAATGTAGCGCTTCCAGCCGGCCTGCCGGATCACCTGCAGCACGCCCGCCACGTAGCGGTACATCGCCTGGTCGTAGGCGTCGAACGCGGCCGTGTCGTGGACGTCGGCGGGCGAGACCGGCACCTTGAACACGACGTGGATGGTGCGGACCTTGCCGCCCTCCTCGGTGTCGGACATGAACTCGACGTCGGACGCCTGCGGCAGCAGCATGCCGTGCCTCGCGTCGCGGAACTCGAACACCGGCTCGACGCCGGTCGCGATCCGGCTCGCGTCGTACATCAAGGCGGTGGAGAGCTGCGAACGCTTGACGGGGACCCGCGCCGTGCGGACCACCTCGTCGCCGTTGTCGCCGATCCCGAAGCTCAAATCAGGTTGCATGGTCGTGGTCCCGTTGCGCGCCATCGAGGGTGCCGTCATGTGCCAGCCGTAACCGCCCGCGCACGATGCGACGAGCAGCGCGAGTATCGCGAAGCGCAGGCGCCTACGCATCCTTCCAGCCCGCGATCGTGGAAATCTGCTGGATCATGTACGGCCGGTAGCGCTGGCTCGACATCAGCGCGTGGTACTTGTCGAGGATCTTTCTCACGTATTTCATGCGTTCGGTCGCGTCGTAGAGGCTGCCGTCCTTGCGCTCCATGGTGACCTTGATGTCATTCTCGCCGAGGCCAGCCGATTTCAGCCGAGCATCGTTCGGGTCGATGGCCGCCGAGGCGTTGAAGAACAGCGTCGGATCCTTCGCGCCGGAAACGAGCCGCAATACGGGCAGCCGGCCGAAATCGTTCATGTCGATCGCGTCGCGAAACTCCTGATGGTTGTACACCATCGCCTGCAGGTGCATCGTCTGCTCGTGCAGCAGGAACTGCCACGCCGCCTTGTAGGCCAGGTCGGGGCGCTGCTGCATGCCCGCCGATTCGTAGCTCTCCAGCAGCGCGAAGCCGTTCGACAGATAGCCCGTCACCTTGCACTCCTCCATTTCCGCGATCGCCGCGCCATCGCGGATCATGTCGCCGCCGATCACCCACAGCGGGTTCGACCTCTTCTTCAGCTCGTCGATCAGCCCGTTGTTCTGCCCCATCGCCCACGGCAGGTCCCGCACGATCTTCTGCACCACGTCGTCGTAGCTCGACACGCTGCGGCGGGACTTGCAGTGCTCGAACAGATCCTTGCCGTACTGCCGGTAGAACAGGTGCCAGGTCGTGACCTCGAGGAACACCCACAGGTTGCCCTTGGCCAGATAGTAGAACGTGACGATCGCCGACATCCGCGCCTGCCCGAGCGCCGATTGCGCCTTGTCCCACGACAGGAAGTGCAGCGCGAGGTCCATGCCGGCCACCACTTCCTTGGCCGCGAACGCGGCGAGGCCGGGCCAGTAGAAACGTCCGGCCTTGTCGGTGCCCTCGTCGCCGAGGAACAGCTGCGCGTAGTTGCCGGCGGTGCGCTTCGCGCGCCGCATCGGATCCTTCAGGAAGGTCAGCCCGTCCGCTTCCAGCGCGATGTTGTCCATCTGGACCATCGACCACTGATGCTCGCATTTGAGCGTGCAATCCTTGCACGAATCCGGCGTCTGGTTCAGCGTGCTCTCGCCGAGCAGGCCGCCCTTCAGATACACCGTGCCTTCCTCCTGATTCACCAGCGATGAGTCCGCCACGCGAGCCTCCCGGTTGCGTCATTCGAATTGGTCGGAGCCGATCCGGATGTTCGGCACGTGCAGGTAAGCCTGGATCGGATCGGGCGACTGGCTGAACACGCGCGAGATCGAGCCCTGGTCGCTCGCGGCCGTCTTCATCAGGTCGCCGCGCATCTGCAGCAGATGATCGAGGTTCGGCACCGGCTTGCCGAGTTCGTCCTTGAACTGCAGCGCTTCGTCGTAAGGCCCGGCGGTCTGCTTGAACGCGCCGAGATTGGTATGCAGCCGCGTCGGGCCGGTGAACGCATGCGAGGCGCCTTTCACGTCGATGCGGCCCGGCGCGTGGATCTCGATGTTGCCGCCCTGGAGCCGCACGTAGGCGCCGCCCGAGGTCAGCAGCACCTCCTGGCCGGCGGCCACCTCGATCCGCTGCGTCGCCGAGACGATCTTCAGCGTCTTCTGCGCGGTCAGTTCGAGGTTGTCGGCCTGCGCCTGGATCTCCACCTTGCCCTTCGCCGCGAACAGCTTCGCGCCGGCGTTCTGCACGAACAGGCTGAGCCGGTCGACCACGCTCGCCACCAGCGACTTGCCGGCTACCAGATGCGTGCTGGCGCCGCCGACCAGATTGATCTGCTGGTCCGCGGCCAGATGGACCGACTGCTGCGACGCCAGCGCGATGCCGTCCGGGCTCGCGAACAGCATCACCGGCTTGCCGAACACGTTCGCGCTGCCGGTGCCGCCGCCCGCCGTCAGGCCGCCCGCGGCGCTGCCGGACCGGCTCTGCAGCGTCGCGTCGGTGAACTGCTCGAGCGCGTCCTGGCCCGCCTGCAGCGGCTCGGCCTGATGCCGCGCGCTCGCCTGTGACATCGCCTCGACCAGCGAGCCGGCGCCCTGCAGTTGCTGGCGCGCCTCGGTGGCATCGAGCGGCTGGCTGCCCGCGGGCTTCGCGTGCGTCGTCAGGTGCAGGCCGCGGCTCGCGCGCACGGCGCCGTAGGTATCGGTACGCAGGTCGAAGCCGCTGCCGAGATAGGCGCCTCGCGCGTTGCCGCTCTGCGCGATCTGGTAGCCGAGCTGCAGCATGCTGTTGGCGCTGCTGCTCATCAATTGCACGCGGTTCTGGCCGGTGGCGTCGTCCATCACCATCTGGTTGTAGCCGCTGCCCGCGTATTCCTTCGAGCGGAAACCCGACAGCAGCCCGTTGTCATGCCATTGCGGCTTGACCGAGCCGTTGTAGACACGATGCAGGACGATCGGCCGGTCGCAGTCGCCGCCGAGATAGCCGACCGCCACCTCCTCGCCGACGCGCGGCATGTGGACGCCGCCGTAGCCGCCGCCCGTGTCGGCCTGCGCCACGCGCACCCAGCACGAAGCCTGCCCGTCGGCCGTGTCGAGCCGGTCCCAGATGAAGCGGATGTGGATCCGGTTCAACTCGTCGGTATGGACTTCCTCGCCGTCGGGGCCGGCGACGATCGCCGTCTCGAGCGCCATCTCCGGCTTGGCGTGCTCGAACGGGCTGCGGTAAGGCAGCGTCGTGCGCTGCGCTTCGACCTCGACGCGATAGAAGCCGGTCGAGCCGTCGTCATGCGTGACGACGCCGGCGGCGCCCGCAGCATCGGCGGCGCCCGCGGCCTCGCTCGCGCTCTCGCGCTTCGCCGCCGCGAGCCGCGTCTTCAGCCCGTGCGGGAAGTTCGCTTCCTGCTCCGACAGCGGCAGGTTGTTCTCGATGTAGCGCCGTACCCTCAGCGCCGCGAACTCGCGCTGCGCGGCGGCGTCGGCATCGTGCTCCGGATGGTCGACCAGCGTGAAGCGCCGGCCGGCGTCGATCGCGCGCACGCCGCCCACCGCCTCGAAGCGCTTCGCGCGCGACTCCCATTCCTCGAGCCGCAGCTTCGACAGGTGATCGCCGCGATCCTGCGTGGCGAACGTGTAGGCGCCCGTGTATTCGTAGACTTCCAGCTGCCCCGGCAGCGTGCCCTGGTCCGCGCGCGTCGGCAGCGTGGTGCCCTTCGGGTTCGACGGCACCGACGGCGCCTTGTAGTCGAACGTGCGCGTCATGTAGGCGACGCTCTGCAGCGTGCGCGTGCCGGCCCATTGCGTGAACGCGTCGGATTCGTCGCCGGTGCCGGCCCGCGCGAAGCGGATCGTGCCGCCCGGCAGCGGGTCGAGCGCGTGGATGTCGTCGACCACGACGAAGCGGTGCGAGCCGCCGTCCGCGTCGTGGCGCCAGAAGCCGTAGAGCCCCTCGTCCTCCATCAACCGATGCACGAAGTTCCAGTCGGTCTCGCTCTGGCGGCAGTACGAGCGCGCCGGCAGCGGCGTCGAGAGCATCAACGTGAAGCGGCCGCGCGCCTGCGGATGCGCGTTGAAGACATCGGTGATGATCGCGTCGGCGCTCTGGTCCTGCCAGCAGCGCATGTCGCGGCGAAAGCGCAGGAAATGCAGCCAGGACGCGAACGTCAGCTGGTAGGTGGTGAGGCTGCCGTCGGCGCCGAGGCGGCGCGCGGTGTGGATGTAGCCGTTGACCGGCAGGTAGCTGCGGTCGGCCTGCCGGACCCAGAGCGTGATCGGCTGCGCGATCAGCGTCTTCAGTTCGACGTCGTCGGCCGGTGACACGAGCTCGAGCGTCACGCTGAAGTCGCGCCCCAACTCCGCCGAGACGATCGCGCGCAACGGCACCATCGTGTCGGACGGCAACGCCGGAATGTCGGTCTTGATCAGCCGATCCTGCTGGATCAGGCCACCGCGAATCGCCGATACCAGATCGGTCGTGTTCATCCGCTCCCCCTCTTGCAGGGCCCGTTGCCGGGCCAGAGTGGTGCTGCGCTCTCCCGGGACCGGCCTTCCCGGCTGAATCAATCAGCGACGATTCTACAGCGAACGGGCGGCGCGACGGTCGATCGGGGTGTTCAGGGACCCGGCGGGAAGCCGGTGGAATCGGCGACGATTCGCCCCTTTTTCCTTGGGATAAGGGAAGATGGTGGAGTTCTTCGTCGGCGTTCTCGGCGTGACGCGCCGCGAGCGATGCGGGAGGGAGGCGGCGATGGCGGCGCAGGCATTAGCGGCGGCTTCGGCCCGGTGGCGCAGTTCAGTGCCGAATGGCTCGGCGATTCGGGCAGCGCGGGGAACTGGAGATGGTTTGCGCCCTGGGTTCGGGCGTTCGGTGCCCGGGAAGGTTCGGGCGCCGCGGTGCGAGAGCACCGGCGGCAAAGCATGAGGGACGATCGGCACCGTCAGGCGCCTGGGGGCACCCGCCTCGTGTTCGCCGACGCGCCGCCCCGCCGATCGAGTCGCTCGCATTGCCGGCCTCGCGCCGACGCCCGACGGCATCGGCGCGAGGCCCACGCGTCATTTGCCCGGCGCGCCGGCCGGCTCGAACACGAACGGCTGCGTCAGCGTGAACGGCGCGGGCCGGCTGCCGTCCGCGGCGTGCTGCGTGCAGTGCGCGCGCGACATCGCCGCCACGGCGGCCCGGTCCGCCGCCGCGTTGCGGCTGCTGGTGGTGACCGTCACGTTCCCGGGTTCGCCCTCGGCGCTGATCAGCGCGCGCACGAGCACCGTCAGTTGACGGTCGAGCGGACGCGCGTCGGATGGGTACGCGGCCACCGGAATCGAGCATGACAGCGTGTTGTCGTGCGACTGGAAGGTCGCGCAGCCGGCAAGCTGCGCAAGCACGAGCGGCAAGGCGAAATGCTTCGCGTGGCGAATCATGTGGAAGGCTTCCCCGTAGGTACGTCGCGCGGGCGTGCTCGCGATGGTGGCGCGCGCCGCGTGGTCTCGTTTCGTTGTGTCGCCGTTCGGAAGCGGCGCGCGCGACGAGCTTACAGCATCGACTTCGCCTGCGTCAGCACCTTGTCGCAAATCTGCTTCGTGAGTTGCTGCTTGATGCCGCCGCCGCTCAGGTCGAGCGTCTTGCCGTTGCCGGCGTCGAGGATGCCGCTGCTGCCGCTCGTGAACCCGGCATCGGCACCCGGATTGCCGCCGAGCTTGCCGACCAGCGCGTCCTTCACGGAACTCGCGCCGCCGCCGGCGAGGAACTGGTTCTGGATGCAGAACTGCAGCACGCCGGCCGCGTTGCCGAGGCTGCCCGGCATCAGCGACGAGCCGCCGCCCATCACGCCGCCGAGGCCGCCGAGATTGCCGGCGAGCCCGCCCGAATTCTGCGTGGCCGCGCCGCCGGCCTGCTTGAGCATGTCGCCGAACTGGGCCCAGGCCAGCGTGGCGGGCAACGACAGACCGATCATGACGCCGGCGGCAACGGCCCGGCCAGTGCGAAGTTTCATCGTGATCCTCCTGGTGGTGGACGGCGGTGCCGCCCATGCCGCTGTCAGGATAATCGAAGCTTCGCCGCCGACCGGGGCAGACGCCGCGCCATCCGGGTGGAATTGACGATCTTTGACGGATGCCCGTGGCGCCAGGGCGACGGGATCCATGCCGTGAAACGCACCAATGCGGCTGTTCGTTTCATTCACCGCATCCCGCGCCTCGCACGTCAACGCGAGGCCACCCGCGCTTCGCGCACGCGCACGCGTCAGTCGTCCGAATCGTCGCCGTCGTCATCGTCGTCCGCCGCGGCCATGTCCTTGCCGTAGCGGGCCACCAGCGCCTGCTTGAAGGCGCCCAGCGACGGCTGCGCGTCGACGAGCTTGTAGAGCGCCGCGAGCTGCGCCGGCCAGTCGTGCAGTTCCTCGGCGAAGATCCGCAGGCGCGCGACCGTGTCGAGCGCGTCGCCGTCGCGCCCGTCGAGCGCTTCGAGCACCGCGTAGCGGCGCAGCACCGTCTCGCCCGGCAGCAGCGCGATCGCGTGCTGGTGCGCGGCCAGCTTGGCCGGCAGACCATCGCGCGAGAGCGGCATCAGCGTCGCCGCGCCGTATTCGCCCCAGGCGCCGAACAGGAACGACGGCGCCTCGCGATACTGCTCGGCCGGATTCGCGCCGTAATAGAGCACTTCCGCGCGCTGATAGTCGCGCAGCACCGGATAGAGCGCGAGCACCGCCGCCACCGACACCACCGCGAACACCGCGTAGGCGAGCCGCCCGGGCAGCGCGCGCAGCGAGCGCGTCTCGAGCAGGCCGATCACGAACATCGCGGGCAGCGTGAAGAACGTGTATTGCTGCGGATACTCGACGAGCGCATGCATCAGCAGCACGCCCAGCAGCGCGAGGCCGTAGAGCCGCTCGCCGGTATGCGGCACGCGCAGCGCGCGCACGAACCACAGCAGCAGCGTGACGAGCAGTGCGCCGAGGCCGAGCACGCCCGATTTCGCGAGCAGGTCGATGAAGATGTCGTGCGAGTTGTTGGCGATCTCGACGCCGCCGAGCGCGCGCACCAGCTCGAACTGATGCAGCGGGAATTCGCCCCAGCCCACGCCGAGCCACGGATGCTCGCGGAACATCGTCAGGCCGTACTTCCAGAGCGCGAGGCGCGGCGCGATCTGCCCGGCGTCGCGCATGCGCTCGGCGGCCGATTCCGCGAGGCCGAGGTGGTAGTGCAGGTTGGCCCAGCGCACCGCCACGTTCACCGCGACGAACACCACCGCGAGCGCGAACGGGTACAGCCACGCCGCACCGCGCCCCTCGCCGCGCCGCGCCGCGGCCAGCGCCGCCCAGAGCCCCGCCACCACCATCACCGCCACCTGCAGCCACGGCCCGCGCGACACCGTGAACGCGAGCCCGGCCGACAGCACGACCGACAGCGGCAGCCAGCCCCAGGCGGGCAGCCGGCGCGCCTGCGCGAGGTACAGCGTGCTCGCGAGCGCGAACGCGATGTAGGTGGCCAGATGGTTCGCCTGCGCCATGTTGCCGTAAGGCCGGCGGTCAGCAAGCACGCCGTAGCTGACCACGAACGGCGAGAACGTATGTTCGAGATGGAGCAGCTGCACGATCTGGCAACCCACCGCGAACACCCCGCCGACGATCATCGCGCCGGCCATCATCCGCGCGACGGCCTCCACCGACAGCACGCGGCCCAGCACGTAGCCGGACTGCATCGCCACCAGCGCGGCGAGCAGGTAGCCGAGCGCGAGCCAGTTCATCGACGGCTGCGACAGCGGCAGCACCAGCGTCTGCACGATCAGCACCGCGCCGAACGCGAGCGGCGCGCCCCAGGCGAGCGGCGCCGCGAACGGCCGCATCGCGCGCTCGCCGCGCGCGAGCAGCACCACCAGCACGCCGAGCAGCGCATAGAGACCGAACGCGGTGAATTCGGAATAGAACGTCGGGATCGGATAGGTGTGGTTGGTGACCGCGTAAGGCAGGATCAGGGCGACGGCGAGCGCAATCAGCGCCAAAGAACGCAGAACGGAAGAAGGCATGAGCGAACCGGATGTCAGCAACCGGCGCACTATACAAAAATTTTCCGGTGCTGAGTCGCTCGCGTGCGCAACTGTCGGCACATCGTCAGCCGCGGGCCGGTTTTCGATGGTCCGCCCCCGTTTGCCGGCACATTGGATCACGCATCGCGTGCGCCGCGGGCGTGATCGCCATGCGCTGCCATCTCACCGCACCACGACCGTACCGCCCTCGGCATCGCGCCGCATTCACGCGCCACCGGCCGGCATGCCGGCAGACTCCCCCATGCCGCCGCGCGAAGCCGCCCCGCGCTAGCCGCGGCACTCCGGCGGCGCGAGCCGGCCCGCGAGCGTCGCCCCGTCGGCCGGCAGCGGCCCCGAGCCCGGCGCCGGCAGCGACGAGGCCGTCTTGCCCGCCGCGAAACACTCCCAGGTGATCGAGCCGGCCTGCAGCGTGCCCTTCGCGAGCGCGACACGGGCGGTGGGCGCCTCGGCGTTGTCGGGCGCGGACGGCACCAGCACCAGCGTGTTCGCGCCGGCCTGCGCGACGCGCGTGGTGTAGGCGATGCGGATCTGGCCGGTCTCGTCGTCGATCGCGATCGATTCGACGTTGCGCGTGGCGGGCGGCGAGCCGTAGCCGCTGCCGAGGGGCGCGCCGCTCGCCGCGTTCTCCGCCACCGCGAGCCGCGCCGACGAGGCGAGCGAGATGCCCTCGCCGACGCGGCTGCGGGCCAGATAGTCCTGATACGCGGGGATCGCATAGGCCGCAACCACGCCGACGATGGCCAGCACGATCATCAGCTCGATCAGCGTGAAGGCGCGCCGCCGTGTCCGGCACGAGCCGGCCGGCGCGCGGATGCGCGTGCCGCACAGGCGCCGCGAGAACTGCTGAAGGAGGGCAACGGACAAGGCTTCGAACATGACGGGCTCCGGAAACGAACGATTGCCCGCCGCTGACAGGACGGGCACGTCGATCGTAGCCAGCCCGCCAGGCGCGGGGCAGTCGGCCGGATGGCCAGCGTCGCGAGCGCGGCAAGGAAACGCTCCCCGCCCTCGCCCGCCGCGGCCGCGTCACGCCAGGGCCGCGAAGCCGCGCCTCAATGCGCGCCGGCCGTCCGGCGCCGCTTCCACACCGTGCCGGCCACCACCACCAGGATCGCCCCGGCGATGCTCGCGGCGTAACCGGCGGCGGGCGCGTCGAGCTGCTGCCAGCGGTCGAGCGCCGGGTCGGCGATGATCAGGCCGCCCGCGATCCAGCCGAGCAGCGCCGCGCCGAACATCACGATCACCGGGAAGCGGTCGAGCAGCTTCAGCACCAGCGTGCTGCCCCAGACGATCACCGGAATGCTGACCACCAGCCCGAAGATCACGAGCGCGAGCCGGTGGTGCGGATCGGCGCGCTCGGCGGCACCCGCGATCGCGATCACGTTGTCGATGCTCATCACCGCGTCGGCCACGATGATGGTGCGCACCGCGGCCCACAGCCGGTCCGCGCCCTGGATGCCGTCGTGCGCGTCGTCGGCCGGCACCAGCAGCTTCGCGCCGATCCAGAGCAGCAGCAGGCCGCCCGCGAGCTTCAGGAACGGAATGTCGAGCAGCAGCACCGCGAACGCGATCAGCACCACGCGCAGCACGATTGCCCCCACGGTGCCCCAGATCACGCCGCGCAGGCGTTGCGAGGCAGGCAGGTTGCGGCAGGCCAGCGCGATCACGACAGCGTTGTCGCCGCCGAGCAGCAGATCGATGACGACGATCTGCACGACGGCCGCCCAGTGAAGCGTGGCGAAAAATTCGATCATCGGCGGGAAACTGGAAAGAAGGATGGGAAGGAAAGCGCGCGAACGGCTCGCGCGCGGCGCGAATGGCTCGTGCGGGCGGCAAGGCTTGCCGTGGCACGAAACCGGATGCGATCGACAGGTGGCGCGAGCGCAGCGCGGTGAAGGCCGCACGTGACGGCCCGACGCGGCAGCCCGACGCGGCAGCCCGATACGGCAGCCCGATGCGGCGACCGGCCGTCACGATAAAACGCGGCGGCTGAATGCAACGCAACGACCGGATCCGACCCGCGCCGCCACCTTTCAACATCATCCACGAAGCCTAACAAAAAACGCCGGCGCGAGGCCGGCGTTTCGATGCTGCTGGGCGAAGCCCGGACGAAAACTCAGATCGCTGCCTTCAGCAGACGGCCCATTTCCGACGGGTTGCGCGTGACCTTGATGCCGCACGCGTCCATGATTTCCAGCTTCGCTTCGGCCGTATCGGCACCGCCCGAGATCAGCGCGCCGGCGTGGCCCATGCGCTTGCCCGGGGGCGCCGTGACGCCGGCGATGAAGCCGACCACCGGCTTCTTCATGTTGCCCTTGATCCACTCGGCTGCCGTCGCTTCGTCCGGGCCGCCGATTTCGCCGATCATCACGACCGCGTCCGTGTCCGGATCGTCGTTGAACATCTGCATCACGTCGATGTGCTTGAGGCCGTTGATCGGGTCGCCGCCGATACCGACCGCCGACGACTGGCCGAGGCCCAGTGCCGTCAGCTGCGCAACGGCTTCATACGTCAGCGTGCCCGAACGCGACACGACGCCGATGCGGCCCTTGCGGTGGATGTGGCCCGGCATGATGCCGATCTTCAGTTCGTCCGGCGTGATCGTGCCCGGGCAGTTCGGCCCGAGCAGCAGCGTCTTGCGGCCTTCACGGCGCATGCGGTCCTTCACCTCGATCATGTCGCGCACGGGGATGCCTTCCGTGATGCAGATCGCGAGATCGAGATCGGCCTCGACGGCTTCCCAGATCGCCGCTGCCGCGCCTGCCGGCGGCACGTAGATGACCGACACGGTCGCGCCGGTTTCGGCCTTCGCTTCCTTGACGCTCGCGTAGATCGGAATGCCTTCGAAATCCTCGCCGGCCTTCTTCGGGTTCACGCCCGCGACGAATGCCTCGCGGCCGTTCGCGTACTCGCGGCACGCGCGCGTGTGGAACTGGCCCGTCTTGCCGGTGATGCCCTGCGTGATGACCTTGGTGTCTTTGTTGATCAGAATCGACATGTATTGACCTCTGTTCGATAGGCGTCGCGAACGCGCGCGCCGCCATGCGTGTTCAAACGATGCTTACTTGCCGGCGGCCGCGGCGACGACCTTCTGCGCCGCTTCTTCCATGCTGTCCGCCGAGATGATCGGCAGGCCGGATTCGGCGAGCATCTTCTTGCCCAGGTCTTCGTTGGTGCCCTTCATGCGCACGACGAGCGGCACGCCCAGGTTGACGGCCTTCGAGCCGGCGATCACGCCTTCGGCGATCACGTCGCAGCGCATGATGCCGCCGAAGATGTTCACCAGGATCGCCTTCAGGTCCGGGTTCTTCAGCATCAGCTTGAACGCTTCGGTAACCTTCTCGGTCGTCGCGCCACCGCCGACGTCGAGGAAGTTGGCCGGCTCGCCGCCGAACAGCTTGATCGTGTCCATGGTCGCCATCGCCAGGCCCGCGCCGTTCACCAGGCAGCCGATGTTGCCGTCGAGCGAGATGTAGGCCAGGTCGAACTTCGACGCTTCGATTTCAGCCGGATCCTCTTCGTCCAGATCGCGGTACGCGACGATTTCCGGATGACGGAACAGCGCGTTCGAGTCGAAGTTGAACTTCGCGTCGAGCGCGATCACCTTGCCGTCGCTGGAAACATTCAGCGGGTTGATTTCGGCCAGCGATGCGTCGGTTTCCCAGAATGCCTTGTACAGGCCTTGCAGGATCGCGCGTGCTTGCGGAATCGAGGCGGCCGGCACGCCGATCTTCGCGGCGAGCTCGTCCGCCTGGGCATCGAGCAGGCCCGTCGACGGCTCGACGATGACCTTGTGGATCAGTTCCGGGTGCTTGTCGGCCACTTCCTCGATGTCCATGCCGCCTTCGCTCGAACCCATCAGAACGATCTTTTGCGTCACGCGATCGACGACCAGGCTGACATACAGTTCCTGCTTGATGTCGGCGCCTTCCTCAACCATCAGGCGGTTGACCTTCTGGCCTTCCGGACCGGTCTGGTGCGTGACGAGCTGCATGCCGAGGATCTGGCTGGCGTATTCACGGACCTGGTCGAGCGACTTGGCAACCTTCACGCCACCGCCCTTGCCGCGGCCGCCCGCGTGGATCTGCGCCTTGACGACCCACACCGGGCCGCCCAGCTCTTCCGCCACCTTCAGCGCCTCGTCCACCGAGAACGCCGGCTTGCCGCGCGGGACCGCGACGCCGAACTTCCGCAGGATTTCCTTACCCTGGTACTCGTGAATCTTCATGCGTGATTCCTTCAGTCTGAGAGTTGGATGAAAAGTCGATTGAATGTCGCTTCTTTCTACTGATGTTTCCGATCATTCGTGCGCGCCGCCCGCGCGGGAACGCGCGTGGCGGCTCGCGCCGAGCCATGTCGGAGAGAACGGCCGGCCCGCCTCGCGTCGGCGCCGCCCCGCGCAGCCGTGCCCGGTGTCGTTTGCCTGCCGTGCGGCGGCTGCCCGTGTACGCCGGGCGCGCACGAACGACACCCGCGCGGCCGACGAAGCGGTGCGCGATGCGACAGGAGAAAACAGGGGGGACGTGAACGCTGGGGGGGGAGCGACGAAGGCTCGGCAGGCGGGATGGGCGGCTTCGCGGCGACCGGAACGTAGTGCCCGGATGGACGACGCGGCGGCGTCGACGACATGGGATTCGCGATCGGCGCGGGTGCTGGGCCCGAGTTCATGGTTCGGCTGTCCACTCGGTCGCGTGCGTCGTGCCGATGGCGCCGCGCAATGCGGACCGACCGGCCAGGCGACGACGCTGCCTCGCACGCCGCCGCGCTGGTCGGTTTCCGCCGCGACCGCGCGATGGCGCGGCTGGCGTGACACGGGCTCGAATGACGGCATGCGAAAGGTTGAGGCCGAATAAGAAAACCGGCGGATTTTAGCATATCGAGACTTTGTCGCGCCGCCACGGAATATCCGGTGTGACCCGCATTGGCAAAGCGAATGCGGTGCAGCATGCCGGGTCGGATCCCAAGAAGCGCGCGCGGCGAACGCGGCGCGGCGCGGCCGCCGATCGATGCGCGCGGGGCGCCCGGGTCAAGGCAGGCAGGCTGCGGCGCGGCGGCCCCTAGCAATCACCGAACTCGTCGTCGCCGACCTTCAGCAGCTTCGCGATCGTCGCGCTGGAGAATCCGCGCGAGGCAAGGAAACGCGCCTGCTTCGCGCGCTCGGCCGGGGTGATCGGCAGGCTGCCGAACTTCTTGCGCCACACGGCCTGCGCGCGACTGAATTCGGTTTCCCGCAACTGCTCGCCGACCGACTCGACGAGCGCGCCGTCCACCGCGTGACGCTTCAGCTCGCCGAGCACGCGCGCCGTGCCAAGCCGCGACGCGCGGCGATGCACGAGGCTCTCGGTGAAGCGCGCATCCGACAGCCAGCCCTCGCGCTCGAGCGCATCGAGCAGCGCCTCGGGCTCGTCGTTTTCCTCGACATGGGGCGCCAGCTTGCGTGCGAGTTCCGAGCGGCTGTATTCGCGGCGCGACAGATAGCCGAGCGCGCGCCCTTTCAGCGAACGCGCCGGGCGTGTGGGCGCGGCGCGGCGCGTGTCGTTGGCTTCGGGGGATTCGGCGGACGATCCGGTGCCGGTGCCCGCTTGCGGCTCGCGGCCGTCGAACGGCCCCGGCGCGCGGCGCCGGCTGCCGGTGCCGCTGCTGCGCCGGCGGGGATGCTCGCTGGTACGGGAATATTGATCGCCGCTCGCGCTTTCGAAGTGCGTGCGGCCGGTGGACGAACGCGGCGTGGCCGCCGTGGACGGCCTCGCCGCGCCGTCACGAGCGGGCGTCGCGGAACCCGCCGCGCCGCGCACGGTACGGGCGCGAATGCCACGCGCTACATCGTGGGCGTCGAACGATTCGTCGTGATCGAAGACGTCGGCGGACAATGCTGCCGGCGTTGCCGAATTGGATGAACTGGCCGAGTTGGCTGAATTAGACGAAGCAGCCGAAGTCGCATAACCCGCCGCATCGGCCCCGCCACGCCTTCGCACGAGCGCGCCGGCATCGGGCACCTCGCCCGCAGCGGCGCGCCGAAACGACACGAGGGCATCGTCCGATGCCCTCGTTGCGGAGCGGCCCGCGGGCCGCCCGTCGCGCGAAACGGGCGCCGCCGTGGATCGATCGTCCGGCCCGCCGTCAGCCGCGCGATCCTCGCGCGGCGACGTGGGCGGCGAACCGTCCGGGCGGCCCCGGCCTCGACGCATCACTCTTCTTCGTCCATCACCTCGTCGGCTTCGGAGCTGCCGCCGATCACGTCCTGCGGCATCGCCACCACGCCGAGCGATTCGCGGATGCGGTTCTCGATCTCGCGGGCGATGTCGGGATTCTCGCGCAGGAATTCACGCGCGTTGTCCTTGCCCTGGCCGATCTTCTCGCCGTTGTAGCTGTACCAGGCGCCGGCCTTGTCGACGATCTTGGCCTGCACGCCGAGATCGATGATTTCGCCCTGGCGCGAGATGCCCTCGCCGTAGAGGATGTCGAAGATCGACTCGCGGAACGGCGGCGAGACCTTGTTCTTGACGACCTTCACGCGCGTTTCGTTGCCGATCACCTCGTCGTTCTTCTTGATCGAGCCGATCCGGCGGATGTCGAGACGCACCGAGGCGTAGAACTTCAGCGCGTTGCCGCCCGTGGTGGTTTCCGGGTTGCCGAACATCACGCCGATCTTCATGCGGATCTGGTTGATGAAGATGACGAGGCAGTTGGTGCGCTTGATCGTGCCGGTGAGCTTGCGCAGCGCCTGCGACATCAGGCGGGCCTGCAGACCCGGCAGCGAATCGCCCATCTCGCCTTCGATTTCAGCCTTCGGCACCAGCGCCGCGACCGAGTCGATCACGATCATGTCGACCGAGCCCGAACGCACCAGTGCATCGGTGATTTCAAGCGCCTGCTCGCCCGTGTCCGGCTGCGAGATCAGCAGTTCCGGCACGTTGACGCCGAGCTTCGCCGCGTACTGCACGTCGAGCGCGTGTTCCGCGTCGATGAACGCCGCCGTGCCGCCGAGCTTCTGCATTTCGGCGATCACCTGCAGCGTGAGGGTGGTTTTACCCGACGATTCCGGACCGTAGATCTCGACCACGCGGCCGCGCGGCAGGCCGCCGACGCCGAGCGCGATGTCGAGGCCGAGCGAGCCGGTGGAGACCACCTGGATGTCTTCCTTGGCTTCGGCGTCACCGAGTTTCATGATCGAGCCCTTGCCGAACTGCTTCTCGATCTGTGCAAGCGCGGCGGCCAGCGCCTTGCTCTTTTCCGCGGTCATCCCGGCGCCTTTCTTGCTATCTTCCATGAATCGTCCTTTGCTATGATGAGCAGCGTCTGATTGGGGCGCACCGGGCAAGCAAGCCGTTAGGTGCACGAATGCAGACACTGTATAAAAAAACAGTGGTTTGTGCAAGCCCGATTTGCGGGTTTCGCACGTCCGATTCACTCCGGAGACACCCGCGCCGGCGCCACCTCGCCGTGCCGCCGGCCCACGGCCACGCACCATGCGAATCCTGATTGCCGAAGATGACAGCATACTCGCGGACGGCTTGACCCGATCACTCCGCCAGTCGGGCTATGCCGTTGATCACGTGTCCAGCGGCGTCGACGCCGACACCGCGCTGTCGATGCAAACTTTCGATCTGCTGATCCTCGACCTCGGCCTGCCGAAGATGCCGGGCCTCGACGTGCTGCGGCGCCTGCGCGCTCGCAATTCGGTGCTGCCGGTGCTGATCCTGACCGCCGCCGACAGCGTCGACGAGCGCGTGAAGGGGCTCGACCTCGGCGCTGACGACTACATGGCCAAGCCGTTCGCGCTCAACGAGCTGGAAGCGCGCGTGCGCGCGCTGACGCGGCGCGGTGCCGGCGGCGGCCCGACCGTGATCCGCCACGGCTCGCTGAGCTTCGACCAGGTCGGCCGGCTGGCCTATGCCAACGAGCGCGTGCTCGAACTGTCCGCGCGCGAACTCGGGCTGCTGGAAGTGCTGCTGCAGCGCGTCGGCCGGCTCGTGTCCAAGGAACAGCTGGTCGATCATCTCTGCGAATGGGGCGAGGAAGTCAGCAACAACGCGATCGAGGTCTACGTCCACCGGCTGCGCAAGAAGATCGAACCGAGCGGCGCGCGCATCGCGACCGTGCGCGGGCTCGGCTACTGCCTCGAAAAAGCCGCGCCGGCCGCCGATCCCGCCCCGGCCGCCGCCTCGGCCGACCCCGCCGCGACGCCGTCGCTGCGCTGACGGGCGCCGCGCCGCGCGCGCCACGCCATGGCCATTCCGTTCCGCTCCCCGCGCGCCACGCGGCGCCCCGCCGACCTGCGCGATGCCGAGCGCGACGCGCGCTATGAAGATCCGTTCGCGCCGCCCGATGACGTCGATGCCGGCGACGCCGCGCGCCCGCGCTCGCTGTTCGGCGAGATCCTCGACTGGATGCTCGCGCCGCTGCTGCTGCTCTGGCCGATGAGCATCGCCGTCACCTATCTGGTGGCCAAGACGATCGCCAACGGCCCGTTCGACCGCGCGCTCGAGACCAACGCCTACGTGCTCGCGCGTCAGATCACGCCCGTCAACGGCGCGGCCGAACTCGTGCTGCCGCGGGCCACGCTCGACCTGCTGCGCGCCGACAACGTCGACAGCGTCTATTTCCAGGTGCTCGGCGCGCGCGGCGAGCTGGTGGCCGGCGAAGCCGACCTGCCGCTGCCGCGCGACGACGACCGGCCGCCGCCCGGCGTCGTGGTGTTCCGCGACGACCTGCTGCGCGGCAACGACATCCGCGTGGCCTACACCACCGTCGCGCTGCCCGGCGTGCGCGGCGCGCTGCCCGTGCTGGTGCAGGTGGGCGAGACGCTCGACAAGCGCAATGCGCTCGCCAACGACATCATCAAGGGCGTGATCCTGCCGCAGTTCGTGATCCTGCCGCTCGCCATCGTGCTGGTGTGGTTCGGGCTCTCGCGCGGGCTCGCGCCGCTCACCTCGCTGCAGGCGCAGATCCGAGAGCGCCGCCCCGACGATCTCTCGCCCGTCGACGCGCAGCGCGCGCCGCCCGAGATCGAGCCGCTCGTCACCTCGTTCAACGACCTGCTCGCGCGCCTCGAACAGAACATCGCGCTGCAGAAGCGCTTCATCGCCGACGCCGCGCACCAGATGAAGACGCCGCTCGCCGGCCTGCGCACCCAGGCCGAATTCGCGCTGCGGCACGACGTGTCCGCCGAGGTGGCGCGCTCGCTCGAACAGATCGCGACCAGTTCGGGCCAGGCCGCGCGGCTCGTCACGCAGCTGCTCGCGCTCGCGCGCGCCGAGAACCGCGCGAGCGGCCTGACCTTCGAGCCCGTCGACCCGGCCGCGCTCGCGCGCGTGACCGTGCGCGACTGGATGCAGGCCGCGTTCGCCCGGCGCATGGACCTCGGCTACGAGGGACCGGAAGCCGACGGCGAGCCCGCCGGCGCCGTGGCGCTCGCGATCGACGGCAATCCGGTGATGCTGCGCGAGATGCTCGGCAACCTGATCGACAACGCGATCCGCTACACGCCCGAGGGCGGCCGGATCACCGTGCGGGTGCGCGCCGAATCCGACGCCAGCCCCGCCGGCATGGCCGCAAGCGGCCGCGCCGGCCCCCGCGCGACCGACGGCGACGCCGCGCCGGCCCGCATCCATCTCGAGGTGGAAGACACCGGCCCCGGCATTCCGGCGCACGAACGCGGCCGCGTGCTCGAACGCTTCTACCGGATCCTCGGCCGCGACGGCGACGGCAGCGGGCTGGGACTCGCGATCGTGCGCGAGATCGTGGCCCAGCACGGCGGCACGCTGACGATCGAGGACCATGTCTACCAGGCGTCGCCGCACCTCGCCGGCACGCTCGTGCGCGTCAGCTTCACGCCGCGCCGGGCGGCCCGGGAATAACCCTGAGCCGCCGCCCGGCGCGGCCGCGCGCGGGCCGACATTCACGACAAAAAAACGAAAATACGCGATGTTGGCGCGACGTTATCGCCAATTTCCCGGATTTTATTTCGTTCGCCGCTGCCTACTCCCGACAAACCCTGATCGCCGCATCAGTCAGTGGGCCGTAAGTTTGCCCGCCAATAATCGACGCGAGTTCGTCAGGATGGCGAACCGACATATCGATATCAAAAGACTGGAGACGACTCATGGCGACAGTAGGCGGGCACATCGCGCATTCGCCGATGACGAGTGACGAGAAGCGGGTGATCTTCGCGTCGTCGCTCGGCACCGTGTTCGAGTGGTACGACTTTTATCTGGCCGGCTCGCTCGCGGCCTACATCAGCAAGAGCTTCTTTTCCGGCGTCAATCCGACCGCCGCGTTCATCTTCACGCTGCTCGGGTTCGCCGCCGGCTTCGCGGTGCGCCCGTTCGGCGCGATCGTGTTCGGCAGGCTCGGCGACATGGTCGGACGCAAGTACACGTTCCTGATGACGATCGTGATCATGGGCCTGTCGACGTTCGTGGTGGGCTTCCTGCCCGGCTACGCGTCGATCGGCATCGCCGCGCCGGTGATCTTCATCGTGATGCGGCTGCTGCAGGGCCTCGCGCTCGGCGGCGAGTACGGCGGCGCGGCCACCTACGTGGCCGAGCACGCGCCGGCGAACCGGCGCGGCTTCTACACCGCCTGGATCCAGACCACCGCCACGCTCGGGCTGTTCCTGTCGCTGCTGGTGATCCTCGGCGTGCGCCTGACGCTCGGCGAGGACACGTTCGCCGCGTGGGCCTGGCGCATCCCGTTCGTCGCGTCGATCCTGCTGCTCGCCGTGTCGGTCTGGATTCGCCTGCAGCTCGACGAATCGCCGGTGTTCCTGCGCATCAAGGCCGAGGGCAAGACCTCGAAGGCGCCGCTGACCGAGGCGTTCGGCCAGTGGAAGAACCTGAAGATCGTGATCCTCGCGCTGGTCGGGCTGACCGCCGGGCAGGCCGTGGTCTGGTACACGGGCCAGTTCTACACGCTGTTCTTCCTGACCCAGACGCTGAAGGTGGACGGCACCAGCGCGAACATCCTGATCGCCGTGGCGCTCCTGATCGGCACGCCGTTCTTCCTGTTCTTCGGCTCGCTGTCGGACCGCATCGGCCGCAAGCCGATCATCCTGGCCGGCTGCCTGATCGCCGCGCTGGCCTACTTCCCGCTGTTCAAGGCGCTCACGCACTACACGAACCCGGCGCTGGAAGCCGCGACGCAGAAGGCGCCGATCAGCGTGATCGCGAACCCGGACGAATGCTCGTTCCAGTTCAACCCGGTGGGCACGGCGAAGTTCACGAACTCTTGCGACGTGGCGAAGGCCGCGCTGTCGAAGGCCGGGCTCAACTACGAGAACGTGGCCGCGCCGGCCGGCACGCTCGCGCAGATCAAGGTGGGCGAGACGGTGATCGACACCTATGACGGCAAGGGCGCCGACGCCAAGCTGAAGGCCGCCGCGTTCGACAAGACGCTGGCCGCGACGCTGAAGGGCGCCGGCTACCCGGCGAAGGCCGACCCGTCGCAGATCAACTGGCCGATGGCGATCGTGGTGCTGACGATCCTCGTGATCTTCGTGACGATGGTGTACGGGCCGATCGCGGCGATGCTGGTGGAGATGTTCCCGACGCGGATCCGCTACACGTCGATGTCGCTGCCGTATCACATCGGCAACGGCTGGTTCGGCGGCTTCCTGCCGGCCACGGCGTTCGCGATCGTGGCGGCGAAGGGCAACATCTACTCGGGGCTCTGGTATCCGATCACGATCGCGCTCGCGACGTTCGTGATCGGGCTGCTGTTCGTGAAGGAGACGAAGGGGTCGAATATCTACGCGCAGGATTGAGGCGGCCAGGCGGGGCGCGGCGGGGCCGGGAGCCGGCCGTCGCCCTGCCGTGTGCGGTGGCGCGTAGGTGAAAAAGTTCGAGGAAAGTGTTGACACACCCTCGATCCTTCTTCATAATCGGCCTTCTGTTGGCGAATTAGCTCAGTCGGTTAGAGCGACGGAATCATAATCCGCAGGTCCGGGGTTCGAGTCCCTGATTCGCCACCATCATTACGCGAAGGCCCGCACTCGAAAGAGTCGCGGGCCTTTGTCTTTGCGCGCGCGGTGAGCCATCTTGTGAGCCATCCGCCCGCATGCACAAGCTGCCGCACCTGTTCAAATCGCGCCACGGCGTGTTTTACCTCCGGCTCGTTCGCGCCGGCAAAGAGAGCAAGCGCTCGCTGCGCACGAAAGACTTCCGGCAAGCTAAACTTCTTGCGCTCGCGTTCAACCTCGAACTCGCAATGAAGACGCCCGCTGACAAGCCGAAGGCCGCCGATTTCACCCTCGACCCTGACGAAGCCAAGCGGCTCGACGTGATTTTCCCCGACGGCACGCAAGTCAAGGACATCAACACCGACGACGACGTGCGCCGAGCCAAGGAGCTTTTCGGCGACCGCTTCGCCCCCGCCCCTTCGATCGAGCTGCCAGTCCTGTCCGATTCCGTCGCGGTCGCCATTGCCACCCAGAACGCCGCCCAAACGCAAGCGAAGGCCCGCAAGGGCAAGCCTTTCGCCGAAGTCGTGGCGCGCTACAAGAAAGAAAAGACGCTCGACAACGTCGCTCGCACAATCGTGGCCAAAAACCGGACGTTCGACGACTTTGCGAAGCGGATCGGCTCCAAGCCGATCGACGCTTACGCGATCGGCGACGCCGTGGACTACAAGAACGCCTTGATCGACGAAGGCGGCAGCGCGAGCCGGATCAACGCCAAGCTGTCGTTCCTGCGGGACATGTTTGGCTACGCGGTCGCCAACGGCCACCGCGAAGGCCCCAACCCCTTTGAAATGTCGAAGGTGTCGACGAGGTCGAAGCTTCAACAGCAAAAGCGCTCCTACAAACCGTTCAGCGCGGACGACATCGCGGCGATCTTTGACCCGGCCGCTTATGCGGCGAAGATGAACAGGCCCGCCTATCGCTGGCTTCCTTTCTTGGCTCTTTACTCCGGGGCGCGGCTCGAAGAGCTTGCCAGTCTGTCGCTGGCGCAGGTCCAGCGCGAAGGCGATGTTTGGTTTTTCGACATCCAGAAAGCGAAAAACGCAGCCTCCCAGCGCCGCATCCCCTTGCACCGCACGGTTCTGGAATCCGGGTTTATGGCGTATGTGGACGGCCTGCGCGAGCGAGGCGCGACGCAGCTCTTTCCCGAGCTCAAACCCGGCGCAAACGGGTACGGGAAAAACGTGACTCGGCGCTTCGCCGACTACCTGGACGAGCGCAAGATCGTGGACGACCGCAAGGTCTTTCACTCGTTTCGGCACACCTTCATCAACAGGATGACCGAGCTGCACACGCATCCCGCAATGTTGATGGCGCTGGTTGGGCACTACGACCAAGCGAAAGTCGATTTCAGCAGCCCCCACTTTGCGAACTATCAGCATGCCAAGCCGCTTGCCGAGCTGAAATCCACTCTTGATCGATTCGATTTGATTTTGCCCATCTGCTTTTAGCTGAATCGGCGTTTTTTGCGCCATAAGCGCCTCCGCTGAGCGCAAATCAGGAAAGCGTGTCGCGCCAAGGCCACGATGCCGAATCCTCCAATTGACGCCGCGAAGCCGCCCGGAGGATATTTTGCATGCGCGAAAATCGACAATGCGCACGCGCACTCTATAGCGATAAACGGGGCCATGCATGGGCAGAAAGCGGTCGCAGGAGAGAAGGGAGCGTCTCACCATTTATAGAGTTCGGGGGCAGGCAACGCCAGACGGGCTAATCATCAAGACCGACAAAGCCAAACCGCGCGTCGAGCTTGAGATTTCGCACGGCTCCGCAACCTTGTACGTAAAAAACACACCGCCGCCCAAGCTTCCCGCTTGGACCAATTTTCTAATTGACGGCCAGAAGATCGAGGCGGATCTGTTCGGCGGCAATCGATCCGAAGGCGCAGCGCTCGTCGTGCGCGACTTGGGCGACACCTTTATCCTTTGCTTCGGCATGGGGTTTCATCTCGTCAACTTGGACTTGGTCGAGCGCGACTTCGGGCTGCGCGTGACGCTCAACTCCGTCAATCCGGAACGCCTGCGCAGCCTCGACAAAGCCAGCTACCAAGACAATTGGCTCAACACCAGAAACCAGAGCCCGAGAGATTCAGACATTTTTGATTTGGCGATAGACTGGGAAATTGACATGGTTCAGTCCCTGACCGGCGCATGCCAAATTGGGGAGTTTGGTCCGGTGGCGACCGGCCGCGACGCGCTGACCATCCACCCTACGGCCAAACTCAATGACTTGCACGCCATTTTTCAATTGGCCCAGGAAGCCTGCGACAAGAAACTCCCCGATCGATTCGCGTGGGTGGACAATGTTCACCGAATCAAAGAAAGGGAAATGATCGAATTGCTCGACTCGGTGCTTGATGACCTGATCAAAACAGATCCCGAGAACGGCAATTTTTGGATGGGGGAGCCAGAAATTGTCGACTGGGAGCGACAGGCCGGATACTCCTTCGAGCGCCGCGCCAGCTCGGCGAGCCACCCCACCTTGCAGTTGGAAGATTTTCTCGGGTTTCTCAGGGAGAGAAAACTATCCCCTGGCGTGGCGGCGATGAAAACCCACGTTGTCCACTCAGTCGACGCGAACGGCGAGGTGATCCAAACTTGGCGCGCCTATCGCTGCCTGTACGCCGAGATCAAGGAATCGGAAAAAACCTACGTCCTGCGCGATGGCCAATGGCATGAGATCAACAAAAACTTCATCGACCGAGTCGACGCCTTCTTGGCGAAGCTAGAAGTCGACACTGAGAAGCTGCCAATCTACAACCATGCCAACGAGGGCGAATACAATTCGTTTTCGGCGGAGACGGAAAGCAATATCGAACTGCTTGACAAGAAGAACATCCAAATCGGCGGACCGCACGACAAAATCGAGTTTTGCGACTTGGTGCGATCCGGCAAAGACTTGATACACGTCAAATACTACAGAAGCTCCGCAACCCTCAGCCATTTATTTTCGCAGGGGGAGGTGTCTGGGGAAACTTTCATCAAAGATGAGGATTTTAGAAACAAGCTCAACGCCAAGCTTCCCGACAGCATCCGTCTTGCGGACCCCTCGAAAAAACCAAACGCTCAAAATTATCGCGTTATTTTCGCCATCGCGACATCAAAAAATTTGCCGCTGGATTTGCCATTTTTCTCCAAAATAACGTTGAAAAACTCCTTCATGACTCTGGACGCCTTGAACTTCAAGGTCGCGATAGCAAAGATCGAAGTCGAGCCAACCCTTTTGAAAAAGAAATCGTTCAAATCCGCAAAACGAAAGGGAACCAAGGCCAAAATCTAGCGCTCAAAAAATCGTCACCATCCAACACGACAGCGGCGCCTACCCCGCGCGGCGCCACACCGCCGAATAGATCCGCGAAAGCATCTTTGTAATGACCCAGCCAAACCTGCACAGGTTAAGCGGCTAAAGCAAACGCCTCGGCCGGGGTCTTCATCTTCAGCGACTGATGCGCTCGCCGTAAGCGCTTCCCCAGCACCGTCTGTTCATGAAGGTTCATAGGCGGCAATCTGATTCCCACCAGAATGTAGTGGGAACCAGAAAAAATGGAAATCAAGGCGCAGGGCCGCCGACGAGGCTCCAAGAATTACACGAATGAGTTTCGCACGCAGGTCGTGGCGGAAACACGAGACCCGACCCGTTCACTGGCGGAAGTTGCACGCGCGCATGGGTTGAACGCGAATCTCGTGTCGAAGTGGCGTCGGGATCAGGAGCAAGAGGCGACGTCCGCATCCGCGCCAGTTGAATTATTCCTGCCTGTTCAGATGGCATCACCGCCGATACCGGAACCGGTCAGATCATCCGGGCTGGTCATCGAATGTCGTGGCGTGCGCGCGTGTTTCGAAGGCAAGCCGGAGTCTGATGTCCTGCGGCTTGTGCTGACAAGCTTGCTGGATGTGGGTTCGTGATGCTGGGCCTTCCCGCTGGGCCGCGGGTGTGGCTGGCTGCTGGTGTGACCGATATGCGTTCCGGCTTCAATAGCCTGGCCGCGAAGGTGCAGACCGTGCTCGAGCGGGACCCGTTCAGCGGACACGTGTTTGTGTTCCGCGGCCGACGCGGCGATCTGGTCAAGGTGCTGTGGTGGAGCGGTGACGGCATGTGTCTGCTGATGAAACGGCTTGAACGCGGCCGCTTTGTCTGGCCGCGTGCGGATGGGGGCGTCGTCAGCTTGAGCCAGGCGCAGTTGTCCATGTTGCTGGAAGGCATCGACTGGCGGCAGCCGGTGCGCACGGCGGCGCCGACCTCAGCGTTGTAAACCCGCCCACCGGCGCGTAGACTGCGGGCATGACGACGGCGAACGCGTACCCGGACGACATCGAAGCGCTCAAGGCTCTACTGCTCGAGCGCGATGCCCGCATCGGGCATCTGGAAGACGTGGTCGAATCGCACAAGGCGGCGACGGCAACCGACAAGGCGGAGATCGAGCGTCTCAAGCTGCTGATCGCAAAGCTGCGCCGCATGCAGTTCGGCCGCCGCTCGGAGAAACTGGACCGCCAGATCGAGCAGCTCGAGCTGCGTCTGGAAGAACTCGAGGCCGACGAAGGCGCTGCCCCCATCGAGATTCCCAGGACGCCACGCACGGCACCGGAACAGGTACAACGCAAGCCGTTGCCGGATCACCTGCCGCGCGAGATCCAGATCCATTGGCCCGAATCACGTGAAACCTGCACGGCGTGCGGTGCGCCGATGAAGCAGCTTGGCGAGGACGTCGCCGAACAACTCGAGTATGTGCCGGCGAGCTTCCGGGTCATCCGCCATGTGCGGCCGAAGCTGGCATGTTCATGCTGCGATCACATCGCCCAGGCTGCTGCGCCGAGCCGTCCCATCGAGCGAGGCATGGCTGGCCCGGGACTGCTGGCTCACGTACTGGTCGCGAAGTTCGCGGATCACCTGCCGCTCTACCGGCAGTCGGTGATCTATGCGCGGGAAGGTGTCGAGCTGGATCGCTCGCTGCTGGCGAAGTGGGTTGGTCACACTGCGGCGCTGCTGCAACCGCTCGTCGACGCACTGCGTCGCCACGTCATGGCGGCGACGAAGCTCCATGCCGACGATACGCCAGTGCCGGTGCTTGCGCCAGGGAACGGCAAGACCAAAACCGGACGCCTGTGGGTGTATGTGCGTGACGATCGGGCGTCCAGCGACGCCGCTCCGCCGGCCGTCTGGTTTGCCTATACGCCGGACCGCAAGGGCATCCATCCGCAGCAGCATCTCGAATCGTTCAATGGCACGTTGCAGGCCGACGCCTACGGCGGCTACCAAGCGATTTACGAAACGGGACACGTTGCCGAAGCAGCATGCTGGGCCCACGCACGGCGGCAGTTCTACGAATTGCATGCGGCTCGCCCAAATGTATTGAACACCGAGGCGCTGGAACGTATCGGCGCGCTCTACAAGGTCGAAGAGCAGATCCGTGGCAAACCGCCCGATGAGCGGCGAGCGCACCGACAAACTCGCGCCAGGCCCTTGCTCGATCAACTCCATGCGTGGCTGAGCGCCACACTGGAGACGCTCTCGCGCAAATCCGACACGAGTCGGGCGATCCTCTACGCGTTGAACCGGTGGGAAGCGCTCACGCGCTACTGCGACGACGGGCATCTCGAAATCGATAACCTGCCGGTCGAGCGCGCGTTGCGCGGAGTGGCTATCGGGCGCCGAAACTACCTGTTCGCCGGCGCGGACTCAGGTGGGGAGCGTGCTGCCGCGATCTACAGCCTGATCGGGACGGCCAAGCTCAACGGCATCGATCCCGAGGCGTATCTGCGCGTCGTGCTTGCGCGCATTGCAGACCATCCGATCAACCAGGTCGAAGGCCTGCTGCCCTGGAAAATGACCACCCCAGCATCGTAAGGCGATAATGCCGCTGGCTTCCCGTTCCCCGGAGATCAGATGGCGAAATCGTTCCAGCGCTTTACCCTGCACGTGCAGCTTCAACACATCGAGCCGCCCATCTGGCGTCGGATCGAGGTCGAAGGAACCGAGTCACTGCGCAAGCTGCACCATATCCTGCAGGCGGCCTTCGGCTGGGAAGACTCCCACCTGCACGACTTCCTGGTCGACGGCATGACCTACGCCATGTTCGAGGTCGATGACGTGCTGGACTTCGCTGATCCGGGCACGACCGCCGATGACCGCAAGGTTCGACTGCAGAAGGTCCTGAAACCTGGCTCACGCTTCCTCTACCGGTACGACTTCGGGGACGGGTGGGATCACGCCATCGTCGTTAAGAAAGTGGAAATCGTTGAAAGCGAACCGTGGGGCGCGGCCCAGGTCATCGATGGTGCTCGCGCGTGCCCGCCAGAAGATGTGGGCGGCCCGCCTGGCTACGACGCGTTCCTGAACACGCTATCTAACGATCCGAATAGCGAAGAGGCAGAACATTACCGAAACTGGGTTGGCCCCGGCTTCGATGCCGATCGGTTCGATCTGCGTGCTGCCAATGCCACGCTGCTGCGCATGGCATCCAATCGTTGGGGAAACCGGTAACTCACGCCGTCAAGACGGTATCGGCCCCACGCTTACCGCTCGCCGGTGGTTGTAAAACTGAATCCAGTCGGCGATGGCGCGGCTCGCATGCTGTAGCGATTCGAAGCGCTGCCGGTGTACGCATTGCTCCTTCAGCGTCCTGATCACTCGCTCCACCATGCCGTTTTGTTGCGGGCAATGCGGCGTGATGAACTCCTGCTTCAGGCCGTAATCGCGCACCAGCTTCGTGTACTTTTGGCTCGTGAAAACCAGGCCGTTGTCGCTCCTCAACAGGAATGGCGTCGATACTCGACCCAGCGTGCCGAACCGGGCAATCAACGCGTGCTCCAGCGCGCTGGCCGCGGTCGTCGCCTTTCCGCTTCGGGACAGGTGCCAGCCCAGCAACTCGCGCGTGTAGCAATCGATGACCAAGGCCAAGGTTGCCCAGCCGTCTCGCCCCGCCCAGATACGGCACATGTCAGTCGACCAGCGCGAGTTCGGTTTGAGCGCAACCGATGGCATCGATTGCGCCCGTGGCCGAAAGCCAACCGGCCGCTTGCGCACTTGCCAGCCCATCAACTGGAACACGCGTTGCACCGTGTTCTTGTTGAAGCCCAGCAGGTGCGCCACCGTCCGATAGCCGAACGATGGTGACTCTTCGATCATCGCCTTGATCGGGTCCGAGAAACGCGCCTGCACAACGGGTTCTGCCTTGACTGGCCGGTAATACACGGTTCGGCGCGGCACATCGAACCACTTGCAGAGCTTGGAAATCGAAACGACAACGCCTTCTTCTTTCAGTCCCTGGTGGATCGTTTCGATCACTTCTCGTCCTCGCCCAGCAGGGACTGCAATTTTTTAGGTTCATCGCGGATTACCGGGGAACGCGGCGCGGATTTTGAGGAAGAAATACTCCTCGTCGCGATACCCATAAGCGCGGCGCTTGAGGACCTTGATCGTGTTGTTGATGCCCTCGACCACGCTGGTATTGAGCGGGTGCCGGCAGCGCGCGACGATGCCGTGCCAATAGCTTTGCAGGCGCCGGGCGAACAACTCAAGCGCAGCGATCCCGCTTTGCGCCGCCTGCTCTATCCAATGCTCCCAGGCCTTTTGGGCCCACGCCGGTTTGCGATAGAACCAGAGCCGCTTGAGTTCATCGCGTAGCAGATAGACACATAACAGCGGCTGGTTGGCCTCCAGCAACTCCTTCAGATGCACCGACTGTTCCGGTTTGAGATTGCGCCGGTTGCGCAGCAGCAGCCAGCGGCTGGACTTCAGAACCTTTCGCGCCGGCCGGTCGTGGCGCAGTTGATTGGCTTGATCGACACGAACGCGGTCAATGACCTCGCGTCCGTATTTGGCAACGACATGGAACAGGTCGTAGACGATCTCGGCCTGTGGGCAATGCGCATTGATCTCCAGCTCGTAGGCCGTCGTCATGTCGATGGCAACCGCTTCGATGCGCTTGGCGACGCCTGGCGGAAGCTGCTCGAAGAAGGCTCGGGCCGTCTCGCGTGAGCGTCCCTGACCGATCCACAGCACTTGACGGCCAATCGGATCGACGACCACCGTGGCGTAACGGTGACCTTTGTGAAGTGCGAATTCGTCCATCGCCAAATAGCGGATGGATGACCAGTCCGGATCCCTTACTCGAGCACGCAAACGGGCCTTGTCGATCGATTTGACTGTATGCCAGCCTAAATCGTAAAAGGCCGCCACTGCCTGCACACTGGCCGCCTGAAGCAGCTTCTCGCAGGCTTTGGCAAACCGCTCCGTGACACGCTGGTAGCGGCCCAACCAGTCCAGTTTCTCCAGTCTCGGACCGCCACAGTGATCGCACCACACTCGTCGACGCGGCACGTGCAACACGACACGATATTCAAACAGTGGCAGATCGCGCACTCTGCGAATCGACGTCTCGTGGATCTGCGAGCAACGCGCCCCGCATTGCTCGCAGAGCATCACCTTGCCTACCGGTTTCAGATACAGCGCGAGCGTGCGGCCTTCGCCTTGTGGCCACTCCACCCGCTCCAGCCGATAGCCCGTCCAGCAGCCCAGCGCTTGCAATGCCTTGCGATCGAGCACTTCATCCTCCAACGCCTTGCTTGAAAGACGTCAGATTACAAAACTGCTCGCCACGGCTCCACGGAATCCTGCGATGAACCTTTTTTTTCTGGCGCGCAACTCCAGCATGGCTTCGCCGTAGGCCTCCTGCAGCTCCTTGATCTGCCGCTCGTACTGCTCCTTG
This sequence comes from Burkholderia plantarii, assembly GCF_001411805.1. NCBI lineage: Bacteria > Pseudomonadati > Pseudomonadota > Betaproteobacteria > Burkholderiales > Burkholderiaceae > Burkholderia > Burkholderia plantarii. The sequence continues at coordinate 3,601,443 of NZ_CP007212.1, forward strand.
ACGTCCAGCGGATTGGCACGAAGCGCGTTCTCCATGCCTCGCTTGCCGTCGTCCACCCAGTTCTCAACCTCGGAGGGCGACGACAGGTCATAGTTTCGGCTGGCTTCGGCAACCGTCGTCTTGCCCTGAATGATGTCCATCACCAGCGCGCTCTTGCGCTTGGCCGTCCATCGTTTGATGTCTTCGTCCATCTTCGTGCCCATCGTCTTTTCATCCATTATGACGTGAGCAGGTTTTCACTGGGTCGGTACAATGCCAAGAAGCTTGAACAGGGTGGGGAAGGTACGACGAGCGCTGAATCTAGTGGCGCTGCTGGTGATGGTCGGATGCGGCGGGACTTACGCCCTTGACGTTTGGATCAACCGACAGATCGTGGCCGAGCAGGTCCAGGAGCCTATGTTCCAAGACACTCACTTCGGGTCCGGCTTCTGGTCCGGCATGTTCGGCGGAGCCTACTGTGGCGAAGTCTCAGGAATCAACGGCTTCGGCATGCGGAGTCCTTACTTCCGATTCGTCGTCCTTCGTGGCGAAGTTCAAATCTTTCCCATGACCACTGACCGCATAAAGATCAACGATTTCGAGAATTTATGGGTGGCGCAGTGCAACGACTGATCCGCAAACGATAAACACCCTGATGCTTCTAAAGTAGATATTGGGGGACCGAAGAAAACCACTACCTGATCCACAAAGGGAGGTCTGCAACACTAGATTTTGTGTTGCATGTGGAGATAACACTGTATATGCTCACAGGGGTTGGCACTCGCAGAATCGGAGTGCCAGCATGAATGGCGGGGGACTCGGTTGCAGCCGAGCCCCGCCTAGCGGAAACCTCTTTGGCAAGCTTCCGCTACCCTGCAGGACAGGACGCGTGACGATAGGGCAAATAGCAGCTTTTTGCAATAGCAATCGGTCTAGGGACTTCACAGCTTGCCGTTCAATTGCCAACTGAAGGAGCTATCCTATGGCAAACGGTAACAAACCGGGTACCAACTCGGGTAATCAGGGCGGTATCTATCAGGAGCGCGGCCCGCGCGGTGGCTTGAAGGACAACTTCACTACCGTTCCGGAAAATCGTTCCTTTCCGCCGACGAGCCAACCCGGCAGCACTTGGGTTCCTCGCAACAAGACGCCTCACGGCAATCATAAGTAACGCAAAGCGCCCCTAGGGCCAAGGGAGAGGTATCACCTCTCCCTTCTGCTTTTCCTCCTTTCTCCTCCCCTCGCGCTTCACTCCCTAGAGTGTTATTCGCGCTCGCTGAAATTCCGAATCCGATTAGAAGGTTGAGTCTCCACTCCACCCCGTCTAACTTTAGTCAGGTACGGAATTCACCAAAATTGGGGCGGCCAGCGCCGTGTTCTTTTCAGCCGAGCCGCGCGGCTCGGGCGCATGGCTTGTGCGCTTTCATGAGCTTGCGAGGGAGGGAAAAATCGGAGCGTTTATCGCGTCGGTCGAAGCGTGAGCGCCTAGAAGCACGGGCGGATTTGGTGCGATTGCAAATCGCACCGCAGATGCACCTCGGAGGGGTGCGTCGGGTGTATAACCAATAAAAAAACATCGAAACTACAGGCCAGTCAATAAAACCCGAAATACCAATTCGCTCACTGTCCGTGGCTGTCCGTTGTGTGGTGCGTCGCTGATCACGGACCTTCTCAAATCTTCGTGCGTCGTTTGGTCATGCACGCGTCCATGTTCATTCGCCGAAAGACAAAACTGCCAAGGTTCGCAACTGCACAGTTAGATCGCATGAGTCAGGTGGCGACCTTCCTGAAAGTGATGGACACACGGCGACCGCGCGGCACTCCGTGCTCCTTGAGGCGTGCAGGGATCTCGTGATGCCATGCGCTCCGTGCCTCACCATCGAGAACAACCGCACTGCAGCGCGCAAGCGATTGAACGAATTTCGCGGTCTCCCCTGCGATTTTCCGTGTGAAGATCATGTCCCAAGTTTCCAGCAAACTGATGGTGACGACCGGGCCGCGGAAGCAATCCTTGCAATCGATGTGCTTCGAGATGCCCTGCTTACCTTCGTAGTTGTTGACGATCACCTGGTCTGGCAACTCTGGAACGACACCCGACGCGAGCAGACGTTCCGCTAAGTCCCCGGCCCATTCCGGAAGCGGGCCGAGATAGTTGGCAGGCGCAACCTGCCGTGCTCTGTAATCATAGCGCCAGCCATAATGCTGGACCCGACGCTTCATCAACTGATCCCATTCAGCAGAGTCGATCGCGGCGATTAATTGGCCCTCTTCGTCTCCATCGATGAAGTTTGGCAGCACTTTCAGGCCAAGTGGCTCACCGGCGCTCTTGACGGCCGGCTTGGATGCCGGTTTGATTGCAGGCTTCTTTGGCGTGATGGCAAATGAGGCCTGCGTGGAAGAGATGCTGGGCGAAAAGGGAGCCTTATCCTGTCGGGGCAAGGTGCTCGATGGACGCGCCAGCCGACGAGAGATGCTAGCAATCGCCAGCCATTCTTTGAAGCGAGACTGATTCAGCCTTCGATCGAATGTCACGCCTTGGCTCATCGCGAACTCAACCCGACCAGTGACCGTCAAGGCGGATTGCCTCTCCAACTCAAGAACACCGCCTCCGACAAGCTGGATCGTTGTGTTTTCCAACACAACTAGCTGGTCGAGTGAGTAAGGGCATTCTTCGAATGCGAGGGTTCGGGCTTCCAGTTGAACCGCTTGGTCTTCGAAGTCTGCTCGATACCAGCTGCCACGGGTTCCTAGCTTGTACTCGCCCCATGTCTGCGCGCCCGCCGTCATCACGACTACGCCATCGTCGACTCGCCATGCCACATTGTCTGGCGTCAGCGCATGCCAAGGCCCTGAGCCGTTCGTGCCAGCCTGCTGCCAAGTCTTTAAAGCCAAAAGCTTTCTGCATTCCGTGGGTCCACGAAACTGCTTGGGCAAGGCGCTATAGCCCTGCAAATAGCCAGCGAGGGTCATGCCAGTCCACCAGACCACTGGGGGGATTGCTGGCCAATCCTCGCGCCAGCTGGAAAACTTATCAGGCGACGGTCGGAGTAGTAGCAATTGAAGCGTCAAGGCGAGGAAGTCGTCGTGAGCCCCAAGGTCTTGCACGGTTCCCCTATCGTCAAGGAGCGCCCTCGTACCCTCAAAAAGTTTCGCTAGCCGAGTCTCATCCTCGCCAAGATCTCGCGCATGCTCACAGATGTCGTTTAGGATGGCCCTCGCCCGCCATTCATCCAATATTCCTGGCTGCGAGAACTTCGCAACCATGGCTCGCCAGAGCTTGGGAAGCTGGTCCTGCTCCGCACTGTCGACCCAGAGCGCAGTTCGCCACCAGGGCGCATGCAGCCGTTCGACGGACTCAGCGCTTGCAACACCGGAGCAAAGCAGATCGCAGAACAATTCAACCCATGGATCAATCACAGGGACAGCGAAAGCCGCCATCGCGGCAGCGCCTCGCAATGCGTTCCAGTTCGATGGAGGCTGCCAAGGACTCTTTTCCTGTGGCATGCTCTTCGGTGGCGCCACTTGCGAGAACGCACCAACTTTGAACGGCTGGGAGGGAACCTCCATGTCCGCGAAGTTGCGAGCCATTGCCAAGAGCTTAGCCTTTACAGCCGCTGAACTCACGCTGAAATGGTCAACTGCAAACGCCGGCAGCGGGCCATCCCACGATACAACGGTGTCGCTGGCCCTCAAACCGCGCAAGGTGGATTCGGTCCATGCGCCATCCCTCCACACCTTGACGGTGTTGTCCGGAAGGCTCTGGGCATCGAACCAGATGCCGACGGATGACGAGTTGCTAGAATCACTGCCACAAGCCTGCTGCGTGCCGAGCAGCAAGTGCCCTGCCGGCGGAATTATCCATTCGCTGCTGAGAAATTGCAGAAAGGCTTCTTGGTCCAAAATCAGACCAAGAAGACGCACACCGCCAGCAACTTGCTGCTCGGGTGCGGGCGCAGATGCAAGTAGCTCCAACTGGCCGCCGGGCATAGAGGTCATCGTTCTAGGATGGGGGGAGGAGGAAGACAAGCCAATTGTGCCTCCGAAAGTAGGTTAGGCCCATTGACAAGAAGCAAGGCGTCCCTAGCGCGGGCACAGAGCATGTACAAGCGCCGTTGATGGACCGGGAGAATCATTGGCAACGAGCGGTCCAGGTCTTGAAGGTACACGGTATCGAACTCAAGCCCTATGGCCGATTCGCCAGAGATGATGGTGATGCCGGCATCGCGCAGGCGAATAGCATCCTCCGCCTTAGCTTCGGCATTGCTAGTGTACATGTCGACGCGAGCATCGGGCAATCGGGCCCTGAGCAAAGCATGCAGAACATTGATGTCTTCCTGGCGATAAACGATAACCCCAATAGAGCCACCGCGGTTTCCGAATCTGACGGCAACCTGCTGGGCCAACGCTTCCCAAGTAGCTACCGTGATCATCCTGGGTGGCTCGTTGGACCGCCCACGCTGCGCCGGCGCTGGCGGGACATAGCGGTCCTGGTGGAAACACTCAATCAGTTCAGCAATCTCAAACGTGTTGCGGTGATTGACCGTCAGAACGTGCATCTCCGTGAAACCGGCGTCCCGCAAATCCGCAACGTGGCAACCGCCGTCTTCTGTCGACTGATTCTCATCCGCAAAGACTGAGACGGTTACAGCCCCGAAGCGACAAGCCCAGATGAAGAACTCTTTCGGCAGATTTTGTCCTTCGTCGACGATGAGGTGGTCGATCGAGGGCGTAACATTGGCCTCAGCATAGTCTTGAAGAGCTTGTTGCCAGTTGAATTGATACGGCAAGTGCTGGGGAATATTGTGGCCGAAGATATTCCTATAGTGGTTCCAGACTAGCGTGTGCATCGTGGTGCTGGTGACAGGCGCATTCCCCTGATCTTGAGAAATCTGTGTCGCCAGAGCTGCAAGCAGCCGGTTCTTGGTGACCACGGTCACCCGGCGTTGATAGTCAGGCCCGGCAAGAATATTGGCCTTCCAGAGAGCTACGGAGGTCTTCCCGGATCCAGGTGGTCCAACCACCAGAATCGACTGGTCGGGATCGGCCATGAACACCTGACGCTGCTCTTCGATCAGAGCACTAAAACTTGGCAATCTCATCGGTTAACCTCGTTTAGCGGAATCGGCATCGGCGCGCGCGTGAATAGTGCGTAGTGGATATTGCGTGGCCTATCTCCGTCTGTCAGCAATTCGGTTTCGACCACCTCGCACTTGAAGCCAGCAGCTTCCATACGGCTCTGAAACTCGGGGAATGCTAGGCGCCGCTCAGGCAGCGCCGAGTTCGTGTACAGCACTGCCACCGGACCCGGGCCAATACGGCCGCATGCGTCGACGATCTCACGCACGATCAGCTCAATATTGAGCGACGCGCTAGCCAGCAGGTAGGACAAGACCACAACGGTCCAGCCCAGCTTGGGCTGCCCGAAATCGATGCTGTTTATTGAGCCAGCGAAAGACACCCTCGTCTGAGGGCTTAACCCTCCAGCTCCCTGCGCGGCAAGCGCGAGTTCATGTCCGAGGGCGCACATTTGCACCGAAGTGTCGACGCCAAAATATCGGAAGGCAACTTCGTTGCCAGCCACGTTGGCGAGTGCCAAACCGGCGGTAAACGGTCCGCACCCAATGTCGAGCATCGTGGCGTTGTTCAGGCGCTGCGGGCTGTCCACGAGTTTTTGGAACGCGTGGATCAATTCGGGAACGTGCCCCTTTTGGTTGAAGAGGGCGTAAAGAATGACCCGATCTCTTGGGGAGAGGTCTTCAATTGGCTCATCGAAGTTCGCCTGCCCGCCGCCGATAGCGTGGCTAAAGATCCAGCCGCTCGACTTGCCTAATCGCGTCCCCCGCTGGCCCGTCTCTCTGGGGTCGTTGTTGAGCGGGTCGACAATGCATGTGCGGCGCACATGCTCATACCAAGGCCTGACTGTGATCAAGCTGCCCCCTAGCTTCATTTGTTAGCAAATGTAAGAGGCTGATTGTCACCCACGCTGGTCACGGCAACAACTGAATATATATGGAGGTGACCCTGTAATTCAGGACACGTGGACACCGTTAGGTTGATGACGCAGGAGCCCGCCTTAACTCGCGAGGCAAGCGGTATTTCAGGGCTTTGCGCGGGCGACGCTCGTTGTAATGCTCAAAGAGCACGATGTGTATCTCGGGCCGCCGCTCATCGACGCCGCACGCATGGAGCACTCGCAGAGGATCATCGGCGCGTCGTTCACGAGTTCATTTATGAATCAGATCGTCCCGCCCAAATATCTTGTGTCGTTTGAGAAGCACCTGAAAAAGGATGGCGGCGATCTGTTCGAAGGGCACGTTCTCGACTGGCCAAGGCATTGGCGGGCCACACGAAAAACCGATCTCCGCGAACTCATTCGAGCGTTTTCCCCACCTCCGGCGACAGCGGACATTTACGACAACACGCTTTGCCTCATCGACGCCTCGGATGCTCGGGCAAGCATGTTTGACGGTCCGGACGAGATGCCGCTCGGCAAAATCTATCCGCAATTTTCGACGAAAGCACTTGCGCTTCGGGCTTGCGCGGTGAGGCGCGTCCCAGCCAACGGCGGGCAATAAGACTTAGCTTGCCCAGGCGTCGAGCATGCTCCGATATCGCCCGCGCAGCCACTCGGCAGGGAATCGATAGCGTCAGGTCAGGTGATGGCCCTGTTTTGGCCCGGCCAGCGTCTCCCGGGCGCGACGCTTAACTCTTCTGCGCGGTGTATCCAAGGAGCACCGTTTCGAGTTCGACCGACTCAACGTTCCCGTTCGGTGCCGAATCGTTTCTCATCTCTAAAACCATTTGCGTGAACGCGGCGCGCTGCTCATCCGAGTTCATTGTTGCCCCAAGCCGTTCAAACGTCGCGAATGCCCTCACAACAACCGGCGCGCCATATAGACAGATGCGGCATTTGGCGTCTGCCGTTCTAAACCCCAGGTCGCGTCCATCGGCAGACTCGCGCGGTTTTTTCAGATTGGCGTGCTCGGACACGCATTTCAGGTAATCCGTGTAGGCCAGTGCCCGAAGCTCTCGGTGATGCTTTTGTCTATCGAGGTGGCGAGTGAACCAATATTGAAGAAGGGCACCTATGACGACGCCAAGAAATGAAAAGACAGCCGCGATCAGGGGGATGGAGTCTTTCATAATTCAATTAGATGTGTTTGGCGCCCCGTCTGCCATGCGCCATCTGCTCCGACGGCTCTATGCGGTCGGAGAAGTGTCAAGCGACCGCGCGGGTGGGAAATACTGCGGTGCAGGAAAAACCGTTCGTCCACTATCTCCCTTCGCTGGTTGACAAACCCTTCCAGGGTCGTAGATTGCGGCCGCTCGAAGACAGCACGCCTGCGAAGGCGTGCCCAACTGAGCCTGCACGCCTCCTATTCCCGCGAGGCGCGACAACCCATTCCGGAGCCTTTGATGACCAAGTCAGAAAAATTCTGGGCCGCGATAGCATTCAGCGCCATTTTCGCGCTGATCGCGAACGTTGCGGTTACCTTCTATCTCGACAACCAACAATTCACGGTCTTTGAAAAGGGCTGCCAAGGACCCTCACTCAACCGCGCTCCTTAACGCGCCCATCCAGCTATTCTTTTTGCAAGCGGCAGCGACCGAATCGTCCGTCTCGTAGGCGTGGGACGGATTCAGGCATTTGTAGTCTGTCCATTTTTGCTGAATAAATAGGGCAATAGTCACCAACAGCAGGGCAACGGCTAAAACGCCCAAGATTTTTGCGAGCATGCAGAAACTCCACATTCGACTGTTTACGCATAGCCCTTTGATGGGCAACGCTTTCACGGCTTGACACGGCTCCAAACGGCATGTGCGCAATCGCCCGCCAAGCGTCTCGCGTGATACTATCAGTGAGCCGTAGTTCTTCATACGAAAATCCGGCTTGCCTCGCGCCAACGCGTTGATTGCGCTGGAGAATCCCCCGGAGCGGTCTCCCCTCCCTGATTCGCCACCATATTCAAAGCCCGATACGACGAAAGTTGTATCGGGCTTTTCTCTTTGGCGCGACGCATCCTCCACCGAGTGCGACTCGCGCTCACCGCCCTGCCACGGCCACCCGCCACTTCCACCGTCCCCCCTGCCCCGAACACCGTCACGGGTAATTTCGTCTCCATTGATCCGATGAAATCAACAGGCGATTAACTGGAAAAATCTCGATTATTTTCACGCCATTGCACCGACACTCGCCATGTCGCGCCGCTTCCATCATCCTCCCGCACATCAAAAACAAATTGATCGACAAAACACTTATAACCAGACACTTAAAATATTCATCGATCCAGTTTCTTGCATTTCATATTAAAAACCAATCCTTGAAAATCACTGTGCGCCTTCCTAGCATTCATCTGCCGCAGGATGGCAGGGGGGCGCACCGGCAATCAACCCGACACGCCGCTCACCTCTTGCGCGCACCGGCATTAGCAATGCCCGCTTCAAATCACACGCAGACGTTGCTTTTCAAACGCATTTAATTTTCTCGGAGAGAAAAATGACGCAAGAAAAAGACTCACGTTTCGGGGTGGTGCCGTATGAAGGTCCGGTATATCAAGCCGCCCGGATTCAACCCGACGACGCGGTTCTCGGCCTGGACGTCCACGTCACGGCCCGAGGCGCCAACCGGTCCACCGGCTTCCACGTGTTCCTCCGGATCGATCCGGCGCAGATCGCGCCGCCGGAACTGGACTTCGTTAATCGTCCGCCGACCGGCATCGTGGCCCCGGTCATCGTCCCGTTTTCCGTCAACACCACGCTCAAATATCCGCTGAACGTGGAATTCGTGACGATCCACGACGCGCGGGGCACCCACCGGGTGCCGATTGACCGGATCCTGGCCACCAACGCGGCCTGACCCCGACGCGACGCGGCGTGCAGCGATCGTGCTGCACGCCGCCGACGGCAACGGATTGGCCGAGGGGCGGCACCGCGTCATCGCCCGGATAGCCAGGCATGGCGCCGCCGGCTCCTCGAGCTAACGCCCCGCCTCCCCCGCTCCCGCATCGCGCTGACAAATCACCCCATACCACCCGAGCCCGCGATACGTCTCATACCCCGGCGTCGCCGCGAACGACACCGTCACCCGGTTCGCCGCATCGCGATAAAACCCGGCCGCCCGCCCGTCGGCACGCAGCCGGAAGCGCTCCGCCAGCACGCCCTGCCCGTCCGAGCTGGCGATCACGCGCCCCGCCGCGTCGACGATCAGGCAGCGCGTGCGCGTCCATTCCTCGTCGCTGAGCCGCACGCCCTTGACCACGGCAGCGGCCTGCGGCGCCCAGTCGAAGAAGATCACGAGCACGCCGAGCACGCGCCCGTTCGTCTCGCCGCCCTCGCGGATCGCGGTGGCGTAGGTGGCCACCTGCGCGTTCCGTAGCAGCGGCTGCGTCTCGACATCGAACGCCACGTAGTCGGCGCCGCTCGCGGTGCGCAGCGCGGCGTCGAACCAGCCCGCCGTGCCGACGCGCTGCCCGGCCACCGGGTAGGTCGCGCCGCGCCCGCTCGCCACCACCACGCCCTCGGCATCGACGACCCACAGATCCTTGTAGACGGTGTAACTGTCGAGAATCACCGACAGCCGCTCGCAGGCATGCCGGCTCAGCTCGTCGCTGTCGCAGGTCACGCAGTCGACCAGCGCGGAATCGGTGGCCCACCAGCGCACGTCGCAGGAGCGTTCGTAGAGGTTGCGATCGACGATGTCGATCATGTTCAGCGCGAGGTCGGCGCAGCGCTGGCCGTCCAGCACGTGCATCCGGTCGATCATGCTGTCGCCGAGTTCGGTGAGCCGCGTGAGCGAGCCGGCCAGTTCCTTGTTGAGGATCCCGGTGATCTCGCCGATGCGCGTGGACACCTGCTTGACCTGATTCGCGACGACGGCGAAGCCCTTGCCCGCTTCGCCGGCTCGCGCGGCCTCGATCAGCGCGTTCAGCGCCAGGAACGTCGTCTCGCGATTGATGTCGTTGATGTCGCTGATCTTGCCGGTGGCGAGCTTTCTGACTGCATGCGTCAAATCGACGATTTCGCGTGGATTGGCCATGTCTATTCCCCGTTGTGTCTGATGGGCAAGAGCGTGCTGCCGTCGTATCAGAGCAAACTACAGACCAATTTACGCAGGCCATGCACGCGAAAATCTGGCGGCGCCTCCGCGCACGCGACTATTCGGTTGTATTCACAAGGGATTTTCATGCGGCCGCAACCTGGTACGAGGCCGCATGCCAAGGCAGGACCGCCATGACCGACCGCGCTGCTGCGCAAAGCCAGCCTCGCGCATGGTGCATGCGCGCACCATGCGCGAGCCGCCCATCAAGGCGTGCGCATCATCGCGTGGCATCGATTTCGCTGGGTCGCGCCGCGGCCCATGCGATGGAATCGACGATATCAGGACGAATCGATGATCCCGTCGAATCGTCCCGCGAGGCGCGCCTGGATCAGATTGCAGCGAGCCGTCGGCCGCCCTCGCGCAGCGTGTCGTCGTCCTTGCAGAAGCTCAGGCGCAGGATGCCCGTATCGCGCCGATCCTGATAGAAGCTCGCGAGCGGGATCGCCGCCACGCCGTGCCGCTCGAGCACCGCCATCGCGAACGCCTCGTCGCCGAGCTCGGAAAAGTGATCGAAGCGCGCGAGCATGAAGAAGCCGCCGGCGCTTGGCATCACCGCGAGCCGCGAGCCGGCCATCGACTCGACCAGCAGGTCGCGCTTGCGCTGGTAGAACGCGGCGAGCCCGAGATAGCTCTGCGGCTCGGCCAGCGCCTCGGCGAGCGCGGCCTGCAGCGGCGCGGGCGCGGAGAACACCACGTACTGATGCACCTTGCGGATCTCGGTGGTCAGCTCGGCCGGCGCGAGGCAGTAGCCGACGCGCCAGCCGGTGGCGTGATAGGTCTTGCCGAGCGACAGCGCGATCACGCTGCGTTCGGCCAGCTCGGGATCGCGCGCGACGCTCAGGTGTTCGCGTCCGTCGTAGACCATGTGCTCGTACACCTCGTCGGACAGGATCACGATGTCGGTGTCGCGCGTGAGCGCGGCGAGGCGCGCGAGATCGTCGGCGTCGAGCAGCGCACCGGTGGGGTTGTGCGGCGTGTTCACGATGATCATCCGCGTGCGCGGCGTGATCGCGGCGGCCACCTCGTCCCAGTCGATGCGCAGCGTGTCGAGGCGGATGCCGAGCGCCACGGGCGTGGCGCCCTGCAGCCGGATCGACGGCTCGTACACCTCGAACGCGGGCTCGAAGAAGATCACCTCGTCGCCGGCATGCACGAGCGCCGCGATCGCCGCGTAGATCGCCTCGCTCGCGCCGGCGGTCACGGTGATCTCGCTGTCGGGCCGGTAGCGCGCGCCGTGCAGGCGCTCGGTCTTCTCGGCCAGGATCGCCTTGAGCGGCGCGTAGCCGGCCATCGGCGCGTACTGGTTCAGGCCCGCGCGCATCGCGCGCTCGGCGCCGGCGATCAGTGCCGGATCGGCAGGAAACGACGGCGCCCCCTGCCACAGGTTCACGGCATCGTGCCGCGCGGCCAGCTCCGCGATGCGGGAGAAGACGGAAATGCCGCTTTGCGGCAGCTTGGTCTCGATCCGGCACGAATTGCGCATTCGGTAAACTCCTCGGTCTGGGCGGCGGGCGACAGGTTGGCATATCGCCGCACGCCGCGCAACGCGGCCGGCACGGCGCGGCCCAAGGCGGCGGGCTTCGCGCCCCACCCCGGTGCCCGTGCATGGCCCGGCTCGCGCGCGCATGTCCCGGTCGTTTTCACCGAATTTGGACCTTACGGCGGGCCATCGATCACGTTAGGCTTTCCCGTCATGCACCGCCTGCCTGCCCGGCACCGGCCGACGCGAGGCGGCACCGTCGAAGCCACCGAATCCATCGAAGACATCGAAGAACCTGGGAGCCCATGTCATGAGTGAAAAACTGTTCGTTGCCGGCGCGACCGGCGTGATCGGCCGCGTGCTGGTGCCGCTGCTGGTCGAAGCCGGCTATCAGGTCTACGGCGCGACGCGCCATGCCGAGCGCGCGGCGCTGCTCACGCGCCTGGGCGCCGAGCCGGTGGTGGTCGACGTGTTCGACGCCGAACGGCTCACGAGCGAGCTGCGCCGCATCGCGCCGGCCGCGGTGATCCACCAGCTGACCGACCTGCCGGCCGGCCTCGATCCGTCGCAGATGGCGCAGGCGATCGTCAACAACGCGCGGATTCGCGGCGAAGGCACGCGCAACCTCGTGCAGGCGGCGTTGGCCGCGGGCTGCCAGCGCCTGATCGCGCAGAGCATCGCCTGGGCGTTCGCGTCGCTGGGCGAGAAGCCGTATGGCGAGGCGCAGCCGCTCGACCTGGAGGCCGAAGGCACGCGCAAGATTTCGGTGGGCGGGGTGGCCGCGCTCGAGCAGGCCGTGCTGCACACGCCGGGGCTGCAAGGCACGGCGCTGCGCTACGGCCGCCTCTACGGCCCGGAGACGGGCGCCGACACGCCCCCCGCGGCGCCGGCGCTGCACGTGAACGACGCGGCGCGCGCGGCGCTGCTGGTGCTGCAGAAGAAGGCCACCGGCGTGTTCAACATCGTCGACGACAACGGCGAGGTGTCGAACGAGAAGGCCCGCCGCGAACTGGGTTGGGTGCCGGGCGAGGCGCACGCGCAGGTCTGAGCGCCGGGAGCGGCCGCGCCGGGGTCGGCGCGGCGGCTCCGGCTCGACACGCTGGCACGAGGCAACCCGTGGCCGAGCCGAGTCCCAGCGCATTCGCGCGCGATGCGATGCCGCCGGATCGCGGCCGATGAGCGCCGGCGGGACGCCGTCAAACCGAAGCGGTGCCGGCCAACCGACCACCTGCCCGGCCGAAAACCCGATCAGCCGACCACTCGTCCGACCAGAAACGCCGCCGCAACGAGCAGCCCGCGCCCGTCCGGCTCGTCGTCAGTCCGCCGCGTCGCGCGATCCCGCGCACGATCGCGAGCCCGAACCCGCTGCCGGGCAGCGCCGACGCGCGGGAGAACGACCCTCACCGCTCACCCGACCGGAAACACCGCCGTCACCAGCAATCCGCGCCCGCCCGCCCCGTCGTCAAGCCGCAGCGTCGCCCGATGCGCGCGCGCGATCTCGCGCACGATCGCGAGCCCGAGCCCGCTGCCGGGCAGCGCCGACGCGCGAAAGAACGGCTCGAACACCTTCTCGCGCAAGGCCGCCGCGATGCCCGCCCCCTCGTCGCCAACGGCGAGCCGCACCACCTCGGGCGCGGCGTCGAGCGAGACGGTGACAGTCCCGCCCTCGGGCGAATAGCGGATCGCGTTGTCGACCAGATTGAACACCAGCACCGCCAGCAGCTGCTCGTTGCCGTTCACGAACGCGGCCGGCGCGTCGAGCCGCGCGACCAGTTCCACGCGGCGCCGCTGCGCGAGCAGCGCGAGTTGCTCGATCGTGCCGGTCGCGACCTCGCGCAGGTCCACCTTCACGCCCGCGTATTGCGCGTAGTCGGCCGCCTCGGCCTGCGCGAGCGTGAGCAGCTGGTTGGTCAGCGCGACCAGCGAGCGGTTGCTGCGGTCCATCGCCTTCAGCGTGTCCTGCACCTGCTGGGGATCGTGCTGGCGGCGCGCGAACTGCAACTGCGTGCCGAGCAGCGTGAGCGGCGTGCGCAGCTGGTGCGCGGCGTCGGCGATGAAGCGCCGCTGCATCGCGGTCTGCTTCTCGATGATCTCGAGGCACTGGTTGAACGCGCTCACGATCGGCCGCAGCTCGCTGCGCAGCGGCTCCACCTTGACGCGCACCGACGAGGTCAGCACGCGCTCGGGCATGCGCCGCGCGAGCCGCGCGAGCGGCCTCAGCTCGAGCGTGAGCCCGACGCAGACCAGCACCACGGCGATCGTCAGGATCGCGGAGAAATAGAACATCTGCGGGCGCCACAGCGCGTGGACCAGCGCATCGCGCTGCCGCAGCGTGCGGCCCACCGAGATCACCACGCGGCGCGTCACGCCCGCGTCGTACATCGGCCGGATCACCGACACGGCGCGCACCGGCTCGCCGTTCATCACCGCGTCGTACCACTTCGGCGAAACGTCGGGCACCACCTGCGGGAAGTCGGAGGTGCCGGCGATCATCGGCCCGCCGATCTCCTGCACGCGGAAGAACACCTGATCCTCGCGCGGCGTGCTGAGGATCTCGATCGCGCTCGGCGAGACGGCCGCGCTCAGGTCCTTGCCGTCCCAGCCGACGTTGCCGGCCATCACGCGCGCGGCCGACAGCAGCACCTCGTCCTGCAGCAGGTTGGCGGTGCGCCACGCGTTGCTGCGCGTGATCAGGCCGGCCGCGACGATGAACACCGTCATCGGCAGCGCGAGCCAGATCAGCAGCCGCACGCGCAGGCTATTCATCGGCGGCGCCGTCTTCCAGCAGGTAGCCGAGCCCGCGCAGCGTGATGATGGTGGCGCTGCTCGCCTCGAGCTTCCTGCGCAGCCGCGACACGTAGATCTCGATCGCGTCCTCGCTGGTGGGCGCGTCGGCGGCGCTGACCGATTCGGCCAGCGTGGCCTTCGACACCGTCTTCCGCGCGCGCAGCATCAGCGCCTCGAGCACGGCGTGCTCGCGCGGCGTGAGCACGAGCGGCGCGTCGTCGATCGCGAACTGCAGGCGGTCCATGTCGTAGACGAGGTTGCCGCAGCGGACCCGGTTCGAGCGCGACGGCGCCTGGCGCCGCGCCAGCACCTTGATGCGCGCCACCAGTTCGCGCGCGTCGAACGGCTTGACGATGTAGTCGTCGGCGCCGGCGCCGAGGCAGACCACCTTCTCGTCCACCGCGCCGGTGGCGGTCAGGATCAGCACCGGGGTGGCGTCGCCGCGCTCGCGCATGCGGCGCAGCACGGTCTTGCCCGAGATCCCGGGCAGGTTCAGGTCGAGCAGCACCACGTCGTAGGTCGACGCGCGCAGCGCATCCTCGGCGGCCTCGCCGGCGCCGACGCGATCGAGCATGAAGCCGTCGTGCGTCAGCGTCATCGCCAGCCAGTGCGCCAGTTCCTCATTGTCCTCGACGAGCAGCAGCCTCACGCGCCCTCCCGCAACGGTTCGAATCAGGCGAGCCGGTACTGTTCGCGGGCGGATTTCGTCCGGTACAGCAGCAGCGTGGCCACCATGCCGCACACGGCGGCCACGCCCATCCACGCGCCGGGCGCGGCCTTGTCGCCGGTGGCGTGGATCAGCCAGGTGGAGATCGCCGGCGTGAAGCCGCCGATCATCGTGGCCAGACTATAGGCCATCGAGAAGCCGGTGGAGCGCACCTTGGCCGGCATCAGCTCGGTCAGCGCCACCACCATCGCGCCGTTGTACCACGCGTAGAGCAGCGAGAGCCACAGCTCCACGGCCAGCAGCTTGCCGAACGACGGCGCATGGATCAGCCACTGCATCGCCGGGTAGGCGGTAACCACGGTCAGGATCGTGAAGGCCAGCATCACCGGGCGCCGGCCCACGCGGTCGGACACCGCGCCCGAGATCGGCAGCCAGATGAAGTTCGACACGCCGACGCAGGCCGTGACGAGCAGCGCGTCGAACGACGACATCTTCAGCACCACCTTGCCGAAGGTCGGCGTGTAGGCGGTGATCAGGTAGAACGAGGTGGTGGTCATGATCACGAGGCCCATGCCGGCCACGACCAGCCCGGCGTTGGCGACGATGGTGCGCAGGATCTCGCCCATGGCGGGATGATGCTTGCGCGCGACGAACTCGTCGGACTCCTGCAGCGTGCGGCGGATGTAGAACAGGAACGGCACGATCAGGCAGCCGACCAGGAACGGCACGCGCCAGCCCCAGCTCGTCATCTCCTGCGCCGGCACGAGCGCGTTCAGCAGCACGCCGAGCGAGGCCGCGAACACCACCGCCACCTGCTGGCTGGCCGATTGCCACGAGCAGAAGAAGCCGCGGTTGCCGGGCGAGGCGATCTCGGCCAGGTAGACCGACACGCCGCCGAGTTCGGCGCCGGCCGAGAAGCCCTGCAGCAGCCGCCCGAACAGCACGATGGCGGGCGCCAGCAGGCCGATGCTGTGATAGCCGGGCACGAACGCCACGCACATGGTGCCGATCGCCATCAGCGTCAGCGACAGGATCAGCCCCTTGCGGCGGCCGTGGCGGTCCATGTAGGCGCCCAGCACGATCGCGCCGATCGGGCGCATCAGGAAGCCGGCGCCGAACACCGAGAACGCCAGCATCAGCGAGACGAACTCGTTGCCGGCCGGGAAGAACGTCGCCGCGATCGCGGCCGCGTAATAGCCGTAGACCGTGAAGTCGTACATCTCCAGGAAATTGCCGCTGACGGCGCGAAACACCGAACGCGCGCGCGAATCGCGCCGCTCGACTTGGGTGACTGCTGACATGGGGACCTTCCTTGCGCTGGGCGCCTGTTGCCGCGGCGGCCCCGGCGGGCCGCCCTCGCGGCGAAGAAACGATGAAACGATGAAACGATGAAACGAAGATGAATCCGGGAAGCGCGCGCGACCGTCGTCGCGCGCGGCGCCCCGCTCAGGCGATCTGCATGACCGCCTTGCCGACCTGCCGGCGCGACTCCAGCAGCGCATGCGCGGCCTCGACGTCGTCGAACGTGTAGCGACCGTTGATCTCGATGCCGAGCGCGCCTTCAGCGATCGCGGTGAAGATCTCGTCGGCGCGGCGCTGCACGGTGTCGCCGTCGGCGAGGTGATCGGCGAGGCGCGGGCGCGTGAGGAACAGCGAGCCAGCCTCGCCGAGTTCGTAGGGATCGAGATCGTCGAGCGAACCGGCCACCGCGCCGTAGTTGACCACCAGCCCGCGCACGCGCGTGGCGCGGAAGCTGTCGCGCAGCGTCGGGCGGCCGACCGCGTCGAACACCACGTCCACGCCGCGGCCTGCCGTCAGCTCGCGCACGCGGTCGGCGAAGCGCCCTTCCTCGTAGCGCATCACGTGGTCGGC
Source organism: Burkholderia plantarii (assembly GCF_001411805.1). Classification (NCBI taxonomy): domain Bacteria; kingdom Pseudomonadati; phylum Pseudomonadota; class Betaproteobacteria; order Burkholderiales; family Burkholderiaceae; genus Burkholderia; species Burkholderia plantarii. Next base: position 3,618,327 of record NZ_CP007212.1, read on the forward strand.
GCCGTGCGCCTTCGCCACGGCCGCCTTCTCGTCGGTGCTGGTGGTGGCGAACACGGTCGCGCCGCGCCGCCTGGCCAGTTGCACCAGCAGCTGGCCGATGCCACCCGAGGCCGCGTGCACGAGGCAGGTGCTGCCGGCACCGACGCGCGCGACGTCGTCGAGCAGGTAGTGCGCGGTGGAGCCCTGGAAGATCGCGGCGGCCGCGAGGTCGTAGCCGATCGCGTCGGGCAGTTTGGCGAGCCGCGCGGCCGGCACCACCGCGTAGTCGGCGTAGGCGCCCCAGGCGATGCACCAGGCCACGCGCTCGCCGGGCCGGAAGTGCCCGGCGCCGGGGCCGGCGCTCACCACCTCGCCCGCGCCTTCCATGCCGAGCGTGCAGGGGATCCGCACCGGGTAGGTCCGCGAATCGCGGTACTTGCCCTGGCGCGTGTGGACGTCCATGAAGTTGATGCCGGCGCAGGCGAGCTTCACCAGCACCTCGCCCGGGCCCGGCGCGGGCACGGGGATCTCGACGCGGCGCAGGACTTCGGGGCCGCCGTACTGCTCGATTCGAATCGCTCTCATCGGTTTTCCATCACGCGTTCCGGCGCCGCGGCAGGCGGCTCAATGAAACGCTTCATGCTGCGTACCGTCGACGAACGCGTTCGTGTAGGTACGGGACAAGTCGACGTGCCGCGCCATCAGGCCGGTTCCCGTCGACACCAGAACGTGCAGCACGGTGTCCGGGGCATCCCCGGGCATCGTGCCGTCCACCGAAAACGACGGCTTGGCCAGCGCGAGCGCGGCCACGTAGCCCGCGCGGTCCTTGCCGACCACCTCGGGCGGCAGCACGGCGGCGATCTGCCCGGCGTCGTGGCCGGCGATGAAGCGCAGCGCGCGCACCAGCGCGTGGACCATCCGCCCGGTCTCGTCGCGGTGCGCGAGCGCCCAGCTGCGGCGCAGGTACAGGCACGAGCCGACGTAGGTGCCGCCCAGCTGCGCGCGCGTGCCGTCCACGCCGCGCAGGTCCACCAGCACGCGCGCGGCGCCGCTCGACAGCAGGCGCGTGGCGGCCGGCTCCTCGACCATGCCGGCGTCGATCGTGCCGTGCTCGATCGCCTCGACGAAACGCGTGTCCGAGGCGAGCGGCACCACGGTGTAGTCGCCGGGCGCCACGCCGGCGCGCGTGGTCAGATAGCGCGTGAGCAGCCAGGTGGAGGCGCCGAAGCCGGTCACGCCGAGCCGGCGGCCGCGCGCGTCGTCGATCGAGCGCATCGCGGCACCGGCGGCGGGACGCGTGGACGCCAGCTCCGCGAGGCCGGCCGCGCGCACGAACACCACCACCGACAGCACGTCCTGGCCGCGGCTCTGCAGGTCGATGGTGTGATCGTAGAAGCCCACCGCGCCGTGGATCGCACCCGCGATCAGCTCGGTCGAGGTGTCGATGCCGGCCGGCACCGACAGCACGCGCACGTCGAGCCCCTCGTCGCGGAAATAGCCGAGCCGGTCGGCCAGCACGGCCGGCAGGTAGATGATCTTGGACATCCCGCCCATCATCAGCTTGATCGGTTCGGCGCCGGCCGGCGCCGCGAACGCCGCGCCGCCGGCGGCGAACGCGAGCGCCAGCACGCCGGGCCGCAGCAACCGGCCGGGATGACGAAGCAGGGAACGCATCGGGAAACTGTCTCCTTCTCGCGGTGCCGACGCCGCGCTTGTGTTCGGGAACTCCGGTCGGCCGGCGCGGCGGAAACGGGACAACGCGCCGGCGCCGCGCCAACGGTGCCCAGTATAAAAATCGGACGCCTTCTGATTGCCTTCAGCGATTCGCGAGTTTCGTCGGTATTTACCCTCGGCGGCAAGCGGCGCGCGGGCCGCCGCGTTCACGCCGGCCCGCTGCCGGCCGCTGCCGGCTGCCCTCGTTCGTCACGGGGCCGGATCGACCTTGTCGCATTCCGGCCCGCGTGCCGCGCGCGCCGCCGGCGGCGCGCTAGAATCGCCCGTACCGCCGCCCCGCCCTCGCCGCGCCTTCGCCCCTTCCGCCGATGTCGTCGATGCCCGCCCCCGCCCGTTCCACCGCGCCCCGCGACGCCGTGCGCTACGGCCTGCTCGGCGCGGCCGGCATCGAAGTGATGCAGGCGCGCTTCGAACGACATCGTTTCGCGGTACACGCCCACGACACCTGGGCCGTCTGCGCCGTGCTGCACGGCGCCAAGGACGTCTCGGCGCGCGACGCGCGGCCCGCGATCGTGGGCGCCGGCCAGCTCTACGCGCTGCCGCCCGGCGCCGCGCATGCGGGCCGCACGGTCGGCGACACGGCCTGCGAATACGCGATGCTCTACATCCCCGACGCCGAATGGCGCGCGCGCTGCGCGATGCAAGGCGTGACGCCGGACCTGCTCGCCGCGCCGCGCAGCCAGCCGGCGGCGGTGGCGCGTTTCGCGGCGTTCGCCGCGCGCCGGCTGCGGCAGCCCGCGATGGCGGCCGGCGGCGACGGCGAGTGGTCGCTGTTCTGCGAAAGCCTGCTGGCCGCGCTGAGCCCGGCCGCGGCCGGACCGTCGCTGCCGGCGGCGGCGCCCGATCCGCGCCTGCGCCGCGCCGCCGACCTGTTGCATGCGCTCGGCCACCGCAACGTGACGCTCGACGAACTCGCGCGCGAGGCGTCGCTGTCGGTGGCCGAGTTCGGCCGCCGCTTCACCGCGGCCTACGGGCTGAGCCCGCACCGCTACCAGCTCGCGCTGCGGCTGCTGGCGGCCAAGCGCCTGCTGCTCGGCGGCGGCACGCCACCCGACGTGGCGGCCGCGACCGGCTTCGCGGACCAGAGCCACCTGGGCCGCCACTTCAAGGCGATGTTCGGCTTCACGCCCGGCGCCGTCGCCCGGCGGCGCGGCGCAGGAACGTTCTAGATCGCGACGCGGCGGCGGCGGTAAGGTGCGCGGGTCTTCCACGCTCACGCATCCGCCCATGTCCGTCGATCCCGCCCTGCCCGCCGTTTCCGGCTCCGCCTTCGATCCCGATCCCGTTCCCGATATCGCCGCGCCGCGCATCGTCGCGTTCGAGCCCGGCCACGCCAACGCCGCGATCGCGCTGATCCTGCATGTCCAGAACGTCGAGGCCGGCGTCGCCATCCCGCTCGACGCGCAGCCCGAACTGCTCGACATCGCGCGTCACTTCACGGAAACGGGCGGCGGCTTCTGGGTCGCGCTCGACGCGGCCGGGCAGGTGGTCGGCACGATCGGCCTGCAGCTCAAGGCCCCCGGCGTCGCGGTGATGAAGAAATTCTTCGTCGCGGCGGCCTGGCGCGGTGCCGGCAAGGGCTGCGCGTCGCGCCTGTTCGCGGTGCTGCTCGCGCGGGCCCGGCAGCAGCGCGTGGCCACGCTGCTGCTCGACACGCCGGCCGTCGCCACGCGCTCGCATGCGTTTTACCGACGGCACGGCTTCGTCGAGATCGCCGCGCACGAGCTGCCGGTTCGCCACGACTTTCCCGACCGCGACTCGCTGCTCTTTCGGCTCGACCTGCCGCGCGGCTGATGCCCGTGCCGTCGGTGGCGGCCGGCAGCGCCCGCCCCGCCGGGCCGACGGTCGGCCCGATCCACGGGCGTCGGGCGTCGACGACCGCACCGCCGGCCAGGGATCGGCCACCATGCACCCATGCGCGCACGAGGCCGGCGTCGACCACCCGATCCGCGGGACGGCAGCGCGGTGGCGCGGCGTGGTCCGGCGATTCCCGCGTGGGCCATGACCCGACGCGCGACGGCGCCGACGAACCGGGCGCGCCCCCCGGGCACCGCCTGACGTGAGTCCACGCTGCGCCTCGCGCATTGTTGAGCCCATCTCAATTTTTCATTGAGCCCGCTTCACCGATTTAAACGCTACGATCCGCGCACCGCCTGCGGCCCTCGCGCGGGGCCGCCATCCCGTCCACCCGCGAATCGATTCGTCTCCCATGACCACCACCTCCGGCACCGTCGAGCACGACGTGGCCCGCCCTTCCGTCGCCGTCTCGCCCGCCCAGGCGCGCCGTGCCCTGCTTGCCCTCGCCGTCGGCGGCTTCGGCATCGGCACCGGCGAATTCGTGATCATGGGCCTGCTGCCCGACGCGGCGCGCGACCTCGCCATCACGATTCCGCAGGCCGGCCACCTGATCAGCATCTACGCGCTCGGCGTGGTGATCGGCGCGCCGCTGCTGGCCGTGCTCGGCGCGCGCTGGGCGCGGCGCAGCTTCCTGGTCGGGCTGATGCTGGTGTTCGCGCTCGGCAATTTGGTCAGCGCGATCGCGCCCGGCTTCGCGTCGATGGCGCTCGCGCGCTTCCTGACCGGCTTCCCGCACGGCACCTTCTTCGGCGTCGCGGCGCTGGTGGCGGCGGGCCTCGTGCCGCGCGAGCGGCGCACCCAGGCGGTGGCGCTGGTGTTCCTCGGCCTGACCGTGGCCACGCTGCTCGGCGTGCCGATCGTGGCCGCGATCGGCCAGTGGTTCGGCTGGCGCATCGCGTTCGCGATCGTCGGCGCGATCGGCCTGCTCTCGGCGCTGCTGGTGCGGCTGTGGGTGCCGTTCATGCCCGGCGACGCGCTCGCGAGCCCGCTGCGCGAACTGGGCGCGCTGCGCAGCAAGCAGGTGGTGCTCACGCTCGGCATCGGCGCGATCGGCTCGGGCGGCGTGTTCTCGGTGTTCAGCTACGTGAAGCCGACCATGACCGAACTCGCGCACCTGCCGGTCGCGCTGGTGCCGGTGGTGCTCGCGCTGTTCGGGCTCGGCATGGTGACCGGCAACCTGGCCGGCTCGCGCTTCGCCGATCGCGCGCTCGAGAAGACCATCCGCTACGTGCTGATCTGGGCCGTGGTGGTGATGGGCGCCTACACGTTCAGCTCGCATAGCGCCGTGTTCGGGCCGCTCAACGTGCTGCTGGTGGGCACCATCGTCGCGCTGGCCGCCACGCTGCAGACGCGGCTGATGGACGTGGCCGGCGACGCACAGACGCTCGCCGCCGCGCTGAACCACGCCGCGTTCAACATCGCCAACGCGCTCGGCGCGTGGCTCGGCGGCATCACGATCGACGCGGGGCTCGGCTGGTCGTCCACCGGCTGGGTCGGCAGCCTGCTCGCGCTGGCCGGGATCGGCGTCCACGCCTGGGCGCTTGCTGATCAGCGCAAGCGGCATGGGTGAGGCGCGGTTGCAGTACGACCGAAGCGCTGCCGGGGTGCGGGGACGTGCAGTCGGCGAGCGTCAGCCGCGCCCGGCGGCATCGACATCGGGCGGCCAGTAACCGGGCGGCTTCGTTCCGCCAGCTTCGTTCGACCCGCCCGGCGCACGCCACCGAGGTGCCGGGCCGGCCGCGACGCACCCCGCTCCCGCTCGTGATCGACGGCCCACGCACCGTCATCCACAGCCGCGGCTCACTATCTGGACAACCGCGACACAAATCCGACCCCTTAACCGTCGGCGCGAAGCGCGGCGCACGTCGTGATTGACTTCGGTTGAGCCGCGCTCAAGAATCTGCCGGCCGTTCGCGCCGTCCCGCGCGCTCCCGAGGAACCCCACCGTGCCGACCTACAGCCGCAACGACCTGGCGACGCTGAGCGCGTTCTCCGTCATCTGCCGCCGCAAGAGCTTCCGGCTCGCCGCCGCCGAACTCGGCGTGACCGCGTCGGCGCTGAGCCATGCGCTGCGCGGCCTCGAGGAGAAGCTCGGCGTGAAGCTGCTGAACCGCACCACGCGCGCGATCGCGCCGACCGACGCCGGCGCCGTGCTCGTCAAGGGGCTCGACGTCGGCTTCGAGCACATCGACAGCGCGCTGGCCGCGCTCTCGCAGTTCCGCAACACGCCGTCGGGCCTGATTCGCATCAACGTGCCGCGCGACGCCTCGCAGTTGCTGGTCAGCCCGGTGCTCGGCCGCTATCTGAACCGCTTTCCGAAATCGCAGCTCGAGGTGGTGGTGGACGACCATCTGGTCGACATCGTGAAGGGCGGCTTCGACGCCGGCATCCGCTACGGGCGCCGCGTGCCGCGTGACATGGTGGGGATCCCGCTCACCCCGGAGCTGGACTGGGTGCTGGCCGCCTCGCCCGACTATCTGCGCCGGAACGGCACGCCCGCGCAGCCGGCCGATTTCGCCGGCCATTCGTGCATCCGGCTGCGCATCGGCGACGAATCGGTCTACCAGTGGGAACTCGGGCGCGGCAAGCAGGCCTGCCGCGTCGACGTGCCGGGCCGCGTGATCCTCAACGACACCGACGCGGTGATCAACGCCGCGCTGGCCGCCGTCGGCATCGCCTACTGCCTGAAGCGGCGCATCGAGCCGCACCTCGCGAGCGGCCGGCTGGTGCTGGTGATGCCCGACTGGGCGCCGCCGACCGAGCCGTTCGTGATGTACTACCCGAGCCGCCGGCAGCTCTCGGCGAGCCTCGCGCAGCTCGTGCAGATGATCCGCGAGGATCACGGGCTGCCCGAATTCAAACGCTGAGCGCCGCCGTCGCGCGACGAATGCCGGTCATGCCGACGTTGAGCGCAGCTCATCGATCGCCGGTCTAGACTGGCGCTTTCGACCCGCAAAGCGAGATCCTGAGCATGAACATCGAAACCACCCGCATCGCGGGCATCGACACGCCGGTGTCGCGCATCGGCCTCGGCACCTGGGCGATCGGCGGCTGGATGTGGGGCGGCGCCGACGACCGGCAGTCGATCGCCACCGTGCGCAACGCCGTCGAGCAGGGCATCAACCTGATCGATACGGCGCCCGCCTACGGCTTCGGCCACTCGGAGTCGATCGTCGGCGAGGCGCTGGCGGGCATCCGCGACCAGGCCGTGATCGCCACCAAGGTCGCGCTCGACTGGAACGCCGACGAGAAGGTCATGCGCAATTCCAGCGTCGCGCGGATCCGCCGGGAGATCGAGGATTCGCTGCGCCGGCTGCGCACCGACCGCATCGACCTCTATCAGGTCCACTGGCCCGACCCGCTGGTGCCGTTCGACGAGACGGCCGCCGAACTCGAACGCCTGCGCCGCGACGGCAAGATCCTCGCGATCGGTGTGAGCAACTACAGCCCGGCGCAGATGGACCAGTTCGCCTCGGCCGCGCCGCTCGCCGCCGTGCAGCCGCCGTACAACCTGTTCGAGCGCGCGATCGAGGCCGACGTGCTGCCGTATGCGAAGCAGCACGGGCTGCAGGTGCTGGCCTACGGCGCGCTGTGCCGCGGCCTGCTGTCGGGGCGGATGGCGGCCGACACCCGCTTCGAGGGTGACGACCTGCGCCGCAACGATCCGAAGTTCCAGGCGCCGCGTTTCGCGCAATACCTGCGGGCGGTGGACGCGCTGGCCGAACTCGCGGGCGAACGGCACGGCAAGTCGGTGCTCGCGCTCGCGATCCGCTGGGTGCTCGACCAGGGGCCGACGATCGCGCTGTGGGGCGCGCGCAAGCCCGAACAGCTGAACGGCATTCGCGACGCATTCGGCTGGCGGCTCGACGCGCGCGACCTGGCCGACATCGACGCGATCCTCGCGCAGCACGTGACCGATCCGGTCGGGCCGGAATTCATGGCGCCGCCGCTGCGCGCGGCCTGAGCCGCGCAATCGCCGAGCGGGGGCGCCGGCCGTCGCGCACAGCGTTTGCCCACATGGCACGGTGGACAAATCCTGTGCGGCAGTCCGCAAGCTTCGCTGTGGACGTTGCTTGCCGGCGTTCCCGTCAGGCCAGCCGCGGATAACCGAGCGCCGCCGCCTCGTCCGCCATCCGCGCGATCCGGTCGTAGTCCGCCTCGGCCACCGTCTTGAAGCCGCGCAGGCGCAACGCCCGCGCGCGCGCCGGATCGGCGCTGCAGGCCACATCGAGCGCGTCGCGCAGCCAGCCGGCCTGCCGGTCGTCGAGCCGGCGCGAGGCGATCAACGGCAGCCCCGGCGCGCCCGCGCTCGCGCCAATCACGCGGATCTCGCGCAGCCGCTCGGGCAGCGCGTCGCGCAGATAGGCAAACGTCACGCAGTCGATCGCCGCGCAATCGGCATGGCCCGCCGCCAGCGCGTCGAGCGCGTTGCGATGCGAGCCGAACGCCGTGACCGAGGCAAAGAATCGCTCGCCGCGCGCGAGCGGCGCGACGGCACGGCGAAACGCGTTCATGCCGCTGTGCGAATCGTCGCCGTTGCAGGCCGCGCGCAGCCCGCGGCAGCCGGCCAGCGTGGTCGCGCCGCGCGCCTGCGCGGCGGCCGACACCACCAGCACGCTCGAATACCAGGCGCCGTCGCAACCATCGGCGTCGAAGCACGGCGTCGCGATCAGCCGCGCGACGTCGGCAATCCCGAGCATCCGGAACGGATAGCCGCAGGTCTGCGACAGCAACAGATCGGCGCAGCGCCACAGCGGCATCAGTTCGCCGAACGGCTCCTCGAGCACGCTGACCTCGCGCGTGCCGCCCCGCCGCGCGAACGCCGCGAGCGCGTCGTCGAGCAGCGCGCGCCAGAGCGCGCCATGATGCGGCGTCACGTTGTACATCGGCAGTCCGGCGATCCATCGGCTCATGCGCGGCGGCTCCTTGCTCGCGGGTTCGGAAAACGCGGCGTGACGAGGTGCCCGCCGGAACGACGGCGTCGGGTCGCGCCCGCAGCCATTCTGCGCCCGGATCGCGGCGGCCGCGTGCCTGATAAGCAAATGCGAATTCGTTGATTGGTGGCGCGCCGCCGATTCGCTAGAGTGGGCCTGGCGTCACGCCAACCGCGAGCGCGCCCGCTGCGATGCATCCGCCGCGACGCCTTCGGGGCTCGACGCGCCCGTGTGTTGCCTCACGGAACGTGCCGCCATGCCGACGGCGCGGCACCCGCCATCGACTCGCCGCCCGGCTTCCCGCCTTCCCGATATGGCCGAATATTTCGACGTAGACCACGCCAACGAGATTCGCGCGCTCGGCACCTGCTTCGCCGCGCGCACCGAGTGGCCCACCTGGCTGCTGATCGCGACGATCTACGGCGGCTGGTTCGGCGCCATGCTGCTGGTGCGCGCCGGCGCGCTGCCGTTCGCGGCGGCCGTGCCGGTCCTGGTCGTGCTGGCGGCCTGGCAGATGTCGCTGCAGCACGAGCTGCTGCACGGCCATCCCACGCGCCTCGACTGGCTGAACCGGCTGCTCGCCTATCCGCCGCTCGCGATCTGGTATCCGTACACCTGCTATCGCGACACGCATCTCGCGCACCATCGCGACGACGACCTGACCGTGCCCGGCGTGGACCCCGAAGGCAATTACCTGCCGCACGGACGATGGGCGACGCTGCCGCGCTGGCGGCGCGCGCTGTGGGTGCTGCGCAAGACCTTCCTCGGGCGGCTCGTGGTGGGGCCGCCGATGAGCGTGGCCGCCACGTTCGCCGACGCGCTGCGGCGCATCCGGCGCGGCGAACGCGCCGCGCTGCGGATGTGGGCCACGCACGGCGCCTGCGTGGCGGCGCTGCTCGCCTGGGTGCAGCTCTCGGTCGGCATCGCCTGGTGGGCCTACCTGCTCGCCGTGAGCTGGCCGGCGCTGTCGCTCGCGATGGTGCGCTCGCTGCTCGAGCATCGCGCCGCCGTCCATCCGAAGGCGCGCATCGCGATCAACGAGGCCGGCCTCGCGATGCGCCTGCTCTACCTGAACAACAACTATCACCTCGTGCATCACGATCTGCCCGGCCTGCCGTGGTTCCAGCTGCCGGCCGCGTACCGGATGCGCCGCGACGCCTATCTGGCCAAGTGCGACGGCTTCGTGATCCGGGGCGGCTATCTGGAGCTGTTGCGCCGCTACGCGTGGCGGCCGACCGATGCGCCCGAGCATCCGTTCCGGCATGCCACGGCCGCGCTCTCGACCGGCGGCGGCCGGATCGCGGTGATAGAGGGATGCTTGCAGATCAGCAGTTGAGGCGCGGGCACGAACGCATGGCGTGCCGCCGATGCTTCGTCCTCCTGAAATCCGGTATCGCGCCGCGCGCGGGCGAACGGTGCTACGCCAGTTCGAGCCGGTTGCCGCCGAGCGATTTCGCGCGGTACAGCGCGCCGTCGGCGTTGGCCAGCATGTCGGCCAGCACCAGCGCCGGCGTGGGGGCCGGCGTGCCGGCCGCGCAGTGGGCCAGGCCGATGCTGACGGTCGCCTGGATGCCGAGGCCGTCGCCGCGTTCCGCGATCGTCTCGGCGAAGCGGCGCGCGACGGCCCTGCCCAACTCGGCCGCGCGCCGCGCGTCATCGCCGGCCAGCAGCGCGGCGAACTCCTCGCCGCCGATGCGTGCGACGACGGTGGCCTCGCCCAGCACGCCGCGCACCTCGTCGGCAAACGTCTTCAGCACGTCGTCGCCGGTCTTGTGGCCGTGGCGGTCGTTGATGCGCTTGAAGTGATCGAGATCGAAGGCAAGCACGGCGAATGCCTGGCGCCCCGCCCCGGCGGCCACCACGCGCTCGCCTTCCTCGAAGAACCAGCGGCGGTTGCCGAGCCGCGTCAGGTAGTCGGTGCGCGATTCGCGCAGCAGCTCGCCGTGCGTTTCCTCGCGCACCAGCCGCAGCATCGTCATCGGCAGCACCACCGAATAGAGCACGCCCTCGTACATCGTGACCTGGCTCGCGGCCAGCACGATCGGCGGCCCGAACTCGCGCGCGAGCCACGGCAGCGCGAACGCGCGGGCGACGTAGAGCAGTGCGTGCAGCCCCGTCACCGCGACCGCGATGCGCCATGCCGGGAGCGCGCGCAGCGCCTCGTTGCGCAGCAGTTCGCGCGTGGTCATGGCACTCGCCAGCGCGATCGGAATCGCGCTCAGATAGAGCCACATGGTTTCCTGCCAGCGCGTGCCGGCCACCGCCCACGCCAGCGCCAGCGCCGCGACGAGGCCCAGCGAGACGCCGCGCCGGCGCCGGCCGTTCAGCGCCGCCACGCCGTCCAGGATCAGCAGGTAGCCGGAGACGATCACCAGGTTGCCGAGCGCCGATCCCCATGCGCCGGGCAGTCGGCCCCGCACCAGCACCACGGCGCAGCCGACCGCGAGCGTCGCGTAGCCCGCCGCGAACGTGCGCAACGCCTGACTGCGATTGGGATGGGTGCGATGCTCCCAGAACGTCATGCCGGCACTGGCAAAAAGCGTTCCGATCGCGAGGAAATAAAGGGTAAGAAGGTCGACGTGCATCACTGACGAAAAAACTCATGCCGATACCGCGCGGCAGCAGCGGCATTCTACGCCGGACGTCCGACACCGCCGCGATAGTCAAATTTCAACGCGGGCCGGAAGGCGGCGCGGCGCGCGGCAGGCGATCCCGCGCGTCGCGCGAATCGCGGCAAGTTCGGTCGCCCGGGGGCCCGCGCCGCCGCGATCGGCACGCGACCCGGCGCCGTCCCGCCCGGCGCTTCCCTCGACCCCGCCCCGCATGCCGGCCGCCACGCCGCCCGCCTCGCCCCGCCTGTCGCCCGACGATCTGACCGAACGGGTCACGCGGCTCGAGATCCGCGTGATCGGCCTGTCCGAATGCATCGTCAGCGAGGGCGTCGTGCTCGAACTCGACGACCACGACGCGCCCGGCATGCATCACATCCTGTCAGGCAGCGGGCTGCTGCACATCGCCGGCGCCGGCACGGTGCCGCTCGCGCCGCACACGCTGCAGTTCGAGGCGCCGGCAAACCGGGCCCGCATCGCGCCGCTGCGCGTGACGGGACGCGAGCACCGGCAGGTGGCCGATCCGATCAACCGGTTTCGCGCCGGCGCGAGCGACCCGATGACGGTGATGATCCGCGGCGACTTCCATGCGGCGTTCGGCGCCGCGATCGACCTGCTCGACCATCTGTCGGCGCCGATCGTCGAGCACGTCGACGCGTCGGACCGGCTCGACGTCCGCCTGCGCGCCGCCTTCGACGAACCGGCCGCGCAGGAGATCGGCGCGCGCGACGTCGGGCGCGCTGCTCAAGCAGGTGATCGCCGCACGCGGCTGACACGCGACCCGACCGCCCGGCCACGCGCCGGGCCATCCTCTTCACTCCGTCTGCACGCAAACCGTCATGGCTCGCGACATCATCCGCGTGGAACCGCTGTCCGGCTGGCTGGAACGCTGGAAGGCACCGACCGCGGCCGTCACGCGGCACGGCGATACGCTCTACGGGTCGGGCTTCCCGCCGTTCGACCCGGACCCGGGCGAGGTGCTCGGCGCGCCGATCGAAGTCCGGATCCGGCGCGTGCTCGAACAGCTGAAACCGTGCGTGGAGACGGCCGGCTCGTCGCTCGACCAGGTGCTGACGTGCAACGTCCATTGCACCTCGGCGGCGAGGTTCCGACCGTCGACGCGATCTACGCCGAGTGCTTCGGCGCGCAGCCGCCGGCGCGGATCTTCGTCAACGTGCCGGCCCGGCCGGGCCGCTTCGACATCGAGATCGACTGCATCGCGGCGGTGTGAGCGGCGCGCCCGGTCGGCGCCGCCACGCGAAGAGGCAAACGCAAACCACGAGGCCGCCGCACTGCCCGGTCAGGCACGCTCGCGCAACGCGTCCGCGCGCGCGACGCGCCGGCCGGCCGCCGCGAGCCGCCACACCGGCACGGCCACCACGATCGCGAGCCCTCCCGCCACCGACAGCGCCGCCGCGAATCCGCTCGCGAAGCTGCCCGGCGCGACCGCCGCCACGCTCGCGCGCAGCGCCCCCGGCAGCGCGCCGATCGCATGCGCCGGGTCGCCCGCGAGCAGGTCCGACATGAAGCGCGCGTCGAGCCGCGCCCGCGCCGCCGGCTCCGTGGCCAGCGCCGCGCCGAGCGCCGCGTGGGTGCGCGAGGCCAGCACCGCGCCGAGCACGCCGATCGATGTGACGATCGCCGTGAAGCGCGTGGTGGTGCTGATCCCCGAGGCCATGCCGGTGCGCTCGGGCGGCACGCAGGCCATGATCGCCTTCTGCGTGTCGCCGTTCAGCACGCCGGCGCCGAGCCCGGTCACGATCATGCCGAGCGCGACCGGCCCGTAGCCGCCGCGCGCAGCCACCAGCGCGGTCAGCAGGTTGCCCGCGCCCACCAGCGCGAGGCCGGCGGACAGCATCGCCGCGCCCGGCAGCCGGTGCGAGAGTCGCGCGCCCAGATACGGCCCGGCCACCATCGCCACCGCGAACGGCAGCATCCCCACGCCGGCCCGCACCGCCGCCCAACCGAACGCGTTCTGCAGGTAGAGCGGCAGGAACGTCATCATCACCTGCGCGCAGGCCGCGTAGCCGAACATGCCGAGCACGGCGGCCACGAAGCGCGGCTGGCCGAACAGCGCGAGGTCGATCATCGCGTGCGGCCGCCGCCGCTCGAGCCGCACGAAGCCGGCCAGCAGCAGCGCGCAGGCCGCGCCGCGCAGCAGCGTGGCGGCGCCGTGCCAGCCCTCGTCCTGCGCGCCGATCAGCGCCCAGATGCCGCTCGCGAGACCCGTGCCGAACAGCGCGCTGCCGGCCACGTCCACGCGCCCGGCGCCGGCGTTGCGCGATTCATCCACCGCGCGCCACGCGCAGCCGAGCAGCACCGCGCAGACCGGCAGGTTCAGCAGGAAGATCCAGCGCCAGCCGACCCACTGCGTGATCACGCCGCCGACGAGCGGCGCCACGGTGGTGGCGATGCCCATCGTCATGCCCCAGATCGCCCAGGCGCGCGCCCGTTCGCGCGCGTCGGGAAACGCGTGGGCGATCACGGCGAGCGCGGCGGTGAGCAGCATCGCGGCGCCCACGCCCTTGGCCGCGCGCGCGAGATTGAGGAACAGCACGCCCGGCGCGAGCCCGCAGGCGAGCGAAGCCGCCGCGAACGCGAGCAGGCCGAGCAGCATCATGCGCTTGCGGCCGTAGCGGTCGGCCAGCGCGCCCATCGGCAGCAGGCACGAGGCGAACGACACCATGTAGGCGCTGACCACCCATTCGGCGTCGGCAAAGCCGGCGTGGAACGCGCGCGCGATCGACGGCAGCGATACCGCGACGATATTGGTGTCGAGCGTGATCAGCGCGCAGGTGGCCGAGGCCGTGGCCAGCAGGAAGCCCGGCGAGCCGCGCCGGGGCCGGCCGCCGGCGCGGCTCCGCATGGCCCGCGCCGGTGCGGGATTCGTGTGGTTCGTGCTGCCCGTCATTGCCTCGCTCCTCGTATCGTGCCGGCGCCGATGGTAGCGAGGCCGCTGTTGCCGGTCGATAGCATAAGATGGCAACTTCATTCACGAATTCATTAATACCGTGAAGCTCGAACTGCGCCATCTGCGCTGCGTGCTGGCCGTCGCCGAGCACCTGCATTTCGCCCGTGCCGCCGAGGCACTCGGCATCGCGCCGCCGTCGCTGACCAAGCAGATCCAGGAGGCCGAACGGCTGCTGCAGCTGCGCCTGTTCCACCGCAGCCGCCGCTCGGTCGAGCTGACGGCGGCCGGCGCCGCCTACGTCCCCGAGGCCGCCACCGCGCTCGCGGCGCTCGCGCGCGCGCACGAACTCGGCCAGCGCGCCGAGCGCGGCGAGCTGGGCCGGATCCGGATCGGCTATGTCGGCTCGGCCGCGTTCACGGGCGTGATGCAGCAGGCCGTGATCGGCTTTCGCGCGCGGCGCCCGCAGGTGGACGTGCAGCTGGCCGAGCTGCCGATGGACGCGATCCCGGCGATGCTCGACGACGGCCGCCTCGATCTGGCCTACGTGCGCCCGCCCGTGAGCTGCCCCGACGGGATCCGGAGCGTGCGCGTCCACGCCGACGAATTCGTCGTCGCGCTGCCGGCCGCCTCGCCGCTCGCGGCGCTGCCGGCGATCGCGGCACGCCAGCTGCGCGACGCCGCGTTCACGCTGCCCGAGCAGCAGGGCGGCACCTTCGAGGTGGCGCGGCGCGGGCGCTTCACGCCGGCCATCGAGTCGCGCCCGGGCACGCTCGCCGCCGTGCTCGCGCGCGTCTCGCTCGGCGACACGGTGGCGGTGGTGCCGGGCGCCGTGTGCGATTGCATCCGGCTGCCCGGCGTGGTCTACCGGCCGCTCGCCGGCAAGCCGGTGCGCTCGGAGATCGCCTTGCTGTTCCGCCACCACGAGCGTTCGCAGGCGGTGCGCGCGTTCCTGCGCCATGCCGCTGGCGACGAGGTGCCGGTGCCGGCGGGCAAGGACGCGGCGCGCACCCGAACATCCGCGCCGGCGCCTGGGCGGCGGATCGGCTGAATGCCGAAGGCACTGGCGATCCGGTCGGTGAACCGGCTGACGAACCGGCTGACGAGGACCGACGAACCGGCTGACGAACCGGCCGATGAGCCTGCCGACGAGCCGGACGATGCGCCGACCGGCGAACGGGACCGGCGAACCAGCCGACGAACCAACCGACAAACCGCCCGATAAACCGCCCGACGCTCCGCACCGCCACGGCAACCGTCGCATCGACCCACGCACGGCCCGCGCCACCCCGATTCCCGCTTGTTCGGCGAGCGCCCGCGCGCTTATCATCGTGCCGTACCGCGGCGCCCGCGCCTGCCCCGCCGGGCGGCGAACCGGGATGCCGGACCCGCACCGCCCCACCCATGACCGAACGCCGATGCTCGCGCTCCTGTTGTTGATACCGCTTCTGGCCGGCCTGATCGCCGGCTCCCGGGACGGCGTGTTGGCCGGCCTCGCCGCCGGCGCGGTGGCGACCGTCGCCGAACTGCTGTTGCTGTCGGTGGCGGGCGTGCTGGCCCGGCGCCGCGATGCGAAGGCGGCCGCCCGCCGCGCCGCCGCCGCCGAAGACGCCGAACGCCTCGCCGCTCCCGACACCGTACCTCCCCCCACCTCCGCCAACGCGGCGATCGATGCGCACGCACCCACTCCAGCCCCGGTGCCGCCGCCCACGCCGCGCCCGATCGAAAGCCGCGCGCGCCGCCCCGACGACCGCCCGCGCCCGATCGACCTGCTGCCGAGCCCGCTCGGCAGCCGCTCCGCCTACCTTGGCGCCGACGACAGCCAGCCGCTGCCGGCCTTCCTCGGCGAACACGCGAGCTACCAGCGCATCCTGCTCGACGTCGACCTGCGCGCGACCTCGCCCGGCGCCGTCTATCGCCAGCTCTACGCGGGCCTGCGCGCGGCCTGCCTCAAGCACGTCGACATCGACGAGAACGCCGCCGAACTGCAGCCCGCGATCGCGCCGCTCGACGACCTGCCCGAGCACTTCGAGGCCCACAAGCGCGCCGACGACACGCTGTTCGTCGCGTTCCGCAGCCGCGACGCGCGCTGGGCCGGCTTCCGGCTCGGCCGCGACAGCTTCCGCTTCCCGCTCGACCGGCTCGCCGGGCTCGCGCTGAACGTCGGCATCCCGGCCAAGGGCGCGGGCGGCTACGAGATCGAGGCGGTGTTCGACCGCCCGCGCCGCGACACCGAGGCCGACGCCGACTGGCAATGGCACGGCAGCGCGTTCCAGCCCTCGCTGCCCTACGCGGACCGCCACTCGTTCGCGCTGCTCTACGCGCTGACCACGATCGCGCAGCTGTTCGACGTGCGGATCGTCTGCTCGACGTTCTCCGACTGCTGAGCGGCGCACCGCCGGGGCCGCCACCCCATCGCGTGCTTCGCCGAGCGATGCATGCGGGCGATCCGCCCACTCGCGACAACGCCATGACGGCGCCCGCTCGCGCCGCCCCCACCGCTCGTCGAATCGCCCGACCCGACCACCGGCGGCGTGCCCCGATGCCTTTGCGCACCGCACGCAGGGCGCCCCCAAAACGCAGCTCAAAACGCAGCTGAAAGCGCCCCCGCAACCCCGCCCGTCAACCCGGACCAACCGCTCCGCCGCGCCACGAAATCCGCCCCCAATTCCCCGTTCCAGCGGCGGTTGCATCCGCGTCACAGTCCACCATTTTCTGTCCCACCGTATCTCGAATTCAGGACTACACTGATCGCGTTGCGGCGCGAGGGTCTGACGATTTGCGCCGTCTGGGAGATGCCATGAATCGGCCGGTTATCCGAATCCCGCTGCGCGCCACCAGCACCGCCGTCCCGGTCTGGAAGCGCGTCAAATGGTTGCTCGTCGCGGCCGTGCTGATCGCACTGGTGGTGGTGGTGCGACTTTGTCAGATCGAATTCGCGACATCGCGATGGCAGGCGCGCTACCTGTCGAGTCTCGCGAGCGACGTCGGCTACACGATGGACGCCGGCCCCAGCGACAGCATCCGCTATCCGGCGAGCGGCCCCTACGACGTGCGCCTCGGCTATTCCCTACTGCCCGACTTCGAACGACGCCTCGCCGCGCGCGGCTACACGATCGCGGCGCAGGCGCGCGGCTCCGAGCGGCTGCTGTCGCTGGCCGACGAGGGCCTGTTCCTGCCCTACGACGAAAAGGATCAGGCCGGCCTGACGGTGCGCGACGCGCGCGGCGAGCCGATCTACGACGCCACGTTCCCGCACCGCGTCTATCAGGACTTCGATGCGATTCCGCCGCTGGTGGTGCGCTCGCTGCTGTTCATCGAGGACCGCTACCTGCTCGATCCCGACGCGCCCAACCGCAACCCGGCGATCGACTGGCGCCGCTTCGGCCGCGCGCTGTCGGACCAGGCGCTACGCTACGTGAACCACAACCAGCAGACGCCGGGCGGCAGCACGCTCGCCACCCAGATCGAGAAGTTCCGCCATTCGCCCGACGGCCGCACCGCCACGCCGCCCGAGAAGCTCCGGCAGATCGCCTCGGCCTCGGTGCGCGCCTATCTCGACGGCCCGCAGACGCTGCCGGCGCGCCGCCAGATCGTGGTGCGCTACCTGAACTCGGTGCCGCTCGCGGCGCGCGCGCGCGTGGGCGAGGTGACCGGCATCGGCGACGGCCTCGCCGCCTGGTACGGGCGCGACTTCAACGAGGTGAACCGCATCCTCGCCGCGCCGCCCACCGACGCGAACCGCGCCGAGCAGGCCGCCACCTATCGCGAGGTGCTGTCGCTGCTGATCGCGCAGCGGGCGCCCTCGTTCTTCCTCAATCGCGGCTATGCCGACCTGCAGAAGCTGACCGACAGCTACCTGCGGCTGCTGGCCAACGAAGGCGCGATCACGCCGGCGCTGCGCGACGCGGCGCTGGCCGCCAGCATCGAGCGGCACGCGCCGCCCGCGCTGCCGGCGCAGGCGTCCTACGTGGCGCGCAAGGCGATCACCTCGACGCGCTCGCGGCTGCTCGGCGCGCTCGGCCTGCAAAGCACCTACCAGCTCGACCGGCTCGATCTCGACGCCACCGTCACGCTCGACAACGCCGTGCAGCAGGCCGTGGCCGACCGGCTCGCGGCCGTGACCACGCGCGACGGCGCCAAGGCGGCCGGCCTGATCGGCCAGCAGATGCTGCGCCCCGGCGACGATCCGTCGAAGATCTCGTACAGCTTCACGCTCTACGAACGGCAGGGCGACGCGAACCTGCTGCGCGTGCAGACCGACAGCGTCGATCAGCCGTTCGACGTCAACCGCGGCGCGCGCCTGAACCTCGGCTCGACCGCGAAGCTGCGCACCGTGGTGACCTACCTGCAGATCGTCTCGCGGCTGCACGACCAGTACGCGCCGCTCTCCACCGACGAGCTGAAGCGCGTGCGGCCCGACCCGCAGGACGCGCTCACGCGCTGGTCGCTCGACTACCTGATCGCCACGCGCGACCGGTCGCTCGCGCCGATGCTCGACGCCGCGCTCGAACGCAGGTACTCGGCCTCGCCCGGCGAGACGTTCTATACCGGCGGCGGCGCGCAGACCTTCACCAACTTCGAGAAGAGCGAGAACGGCCAGATCCTGACGATCCGGCTCGCGTTCCGCAACTCGGTCAACCTCGTGTTCGTGCGGCTGATGCGCGACATCGTGCGCTACGAGATGGTGCAGACCTCGGGCGTGTCGGCGCGGTGGCTCGACGATCCGGACCTGCGCGCGCGCTATCTCGCGCAGTTCGTCGATCAGGAAAGCCGCGTGTATGTGAAGCGCTTCTACGTGAAGTACGCGGGCAAGCCGCCCGACGACGCGCTCGCGCTGATGCTCAAGACGGTGCGCAAGTCGCCGCCGAAGGTGGCCACCGTGTTGCGCAGCGTGGCGCCGGACGCGCCGCGCCCGTGGTTCGACACGCAGATGAAGACGGCGCTGAAGGGCACGCCGGCCGCCGGCCTCGCCGACGACGATCTGGCCGCGCTCTACGCGAAGTACGGCGCCGACCGCTTCAGCCTCAACGATCGCGGCTATATCGCCAGCGTGCATCCGCTCGCGCTCTGGACGCTCGCCTACCTGCGCGTGCATCCGGACGCGACGCTCGACGCCGTGCAGGGCGCGAGCCACGACGTGCGCTTCGCCTCCTACGCGTGGCTCTACAAGACCAGATACCACGCCACCCAGGACCGCCGGATCCGCCGCATGGTCGAGCTGAGCGCCTATCAGGAGATCGGCCGGTCGTGGCAGGCGCTGGGCTATCCGTTCGCGGCGCTCACGCCGTCCTACGCGGCCGCGATCGGCGCCTCGGGCGACCAGCCCGACGCGCTCGCGAAGCTGATCGGCCTCGTCACCAACGGCGGCGCGCAGGTGCCGACCGAGAGCGTCACGCAGCTCGCGTTCGCGAAGGACACGCCCTACGAAACGCACTTCGTGCATGCGGGCACCGCGCCGAAGCAGCTGCTCTCGCCCGAGATCGCGGCGGCCGTGCAGCCGATGCTGCGCGACGTGGTGCAGAACGGCACCGGCAAGCGGCTCGCGCAGGGCATGACGTTCCCCGACGGCACGACGCTCGAGGTGTTCGGCAAGACCGGTACCGGCGACCAGCGCTTCAACGTCTACGCACCCGGCGCGCGGCTGATCGAATCGCGCAAGGTGAATCGCAGCGCGACCTTCGTGTTCGGCATCGGCGACCGCTTCTTCGGCGTGCTGACGGCCAACACGCACGAGCCCTACGCGGCGCGCTACGAATACACGAGCGCGCTGGCCGTACAGCTGCTGAAATCGCTGGCCCCGGCGCTGCAGCCGCTCGTCGAGGCGCCGGCCGCGAAGCCGGCCGTGACGACGAAGGCCGCCGGCGACACCGGTGACACTGCCGGCGGCAACGCAGGAAACAGCAACGCGGCGCCGGACGCCGCCGCGACCGCCGCCGTCTCGCACGGCTGACCGGCACGCGGCACCGCTCGCGGCAGGCCGAAACGACACGCGGGGCGCCGGCTCGTCACCGGCGCCCCGCGCGCTTTGCTGCCGGTATTGGGTTCGCCGCCCGCGCCGGGCCTCGCCGCCCGCGCCGGGCCTCGCCGCCCGCGCCGGGCCTCGCCGCCCGCGTCGCTTCGCGCGCCGCGCTCAGCCGCGATGCGGCTTGCTCAGCATGATCGTCTCGAACAGCGAGTAATCGGGGTTCGGCGTCGAGTCGGCGCCGGCCGCGTGGTAGTAGCTGACCGTGATCGTGGTATTGCCGCCCGCCTCGCCCGGCTCGTAGTCGAACACGGCGATCCCGTAGCCGTTGCCGGCGTCGCGCCGCGCCGACCAGACGGCATCCTCGCGTGCATCGGCGCCGGGCCGCACGAAGGTGCCGGCGGTGGCGCCCGGCACCGGCCGGTTCGGTCTGGTGAACACCATCGCCTGCGGCTGCCCGGTGGCCGGATCGTCACCATAGGTGTCGGTCGGCGCGCTGGTGCCGCCGCCGCCGAGGATCAGGTGGATCGTGCCGTGGCGCGTGTCGAAGGTGCGGTCCTCGGGATCGGCGGTGACCACCGGCTTCGGCTGCAGCGTGTCGACCACCGAGCCCGTCGTCGCGTCCATGCCCGCATGGTGATGGCAGCCGCGCACCGGGAAGCTGCGCTCGTAATCGTGATCGTGGCCGCACAGCACGAGATCGACGCCGTAGCGGTCGAAGAGCGGCAGCCACGCCTCGCGGATGCCCTTGTCGGAGCCGTTGCCCGACTTCGACGAGCTGAGCGCGTCCTGATGCATCTGCACCACGATCCAGTCGATCGACGCGTCGTGCGAGGCGTGCCGCAGCGTCTGTTCGAGCCAGCGCGTCTGCTCGCCCTGGCTGTAGCCGCGCACGTAGAACGAGGTGCCCGGCGGCACCGGCGCATGGCCGGTGCTGGCGGCCGGTACGAGCGGCGCGGGGCCGGCCACGAAGGCCGCGCCGTCCTGGTAGACCACGTCGTCGGCGTCGAGCGAGACGAACTGCACGGCGCCCACGCGGAACGTGTACCAGCGGCCCGGGAAACGCGTGCCGTTGCCGGGCAGCACGTAGCGCGCGAGATACGAATCGAGCCCCTGCGGGCCGTTGTGGAATTCGATCTCGTGATTGCCGGGGCACGGCATCCACGGGCGGTTCGCCGAGGACAGCTGGTTGTTGTTGCCGAAGTCGCGCCAGACGTCGGGCTGGTGCGCGGGATTCAGGTTCGCGTAGCAGAGGTCGCCGTTGAGCAGGTGGAACAGCGGCTGGAAGCGCTCCACCGCCTGCACCGCGAAGCGGCTCTGCGGCGACGACAGCACCCAGCCCGTGTTCGGCGTGGCCAGATCGCCGTAGCTGGTCCAGCGAAACGGCGCGCGTCCGCGCGGCGCGGTGCGGAAGCTCGCGGCGAACGGCTGCGCGGCGTTGGTGTCGTTGTCGGCGGTGACTTCGTAGCCGTACCGCGAGTCGGCCCGCAACCCGAGCAGGCGCGCGTGATAGGTACACACCACCGCGCCGTTCAGGCCGTCGGTATAGGTACGCTGCACGGCATGCACCGTGAACGGCCGGCCGGCGTCGCCCGACACGCGCACGCGCGGGTTCGCGGCCGGCGCGAGCGAGGCCCACGAGATCGTCACCTCGGACGACGGATCGTCGCCCCAGGTCAGGTGGATCTGTTCCGGCGTGCCGTCGGGCACGGTGGCGGCCGCGCGCGCGGCGCCGAGGCCGCTCGCGGTCGCGAGGCCGGACACGCCGGCCAGCTTCAGGAAACCGCGGCGCGAAACGGCTGCGTGCTGCGACGCATGCGGGCCGGCGGACGGTGCTTCGGGGGGAGTCTGTTTCGACATCGGCTGGCTCCGATCTTCTGTCTTATCGATCGCACGGCCCGGCCCCGGCGGCCCGAAGGCGACACGGCGGCGACGGCGGCGACGGCTGGCGATGCACGAGGGCGGCGACGGCCCTCGCCACCGCCCGGAACCCCGACGATAGACCGGCAATCGTGACGCGCGGATGTCATGCGCGCAGCCATGGGCCGCGAACCGAACTTCATCCGGACGCTGCCCGACCGCCCGCGGGCCATGCGTGGGGCGGCCGGTTGCACGCTCAGCGCGGGCGGGCCTTGGGGTCGAGGCGCAGCGCGCGCCGCCGCGGCGCGGCGGGCTTCTTCGGCTCCGGCTCGCCGTCGGCCGCCGTCTCGCGCGTGGTGCCGCGTGCGGCCGGGGCACGGCGCGCGGCGGCGCGGCGCGGTGCTGGTGGAGATGCCGGTGAAGCCGCCGCGTCGTCGCGCGTGGCCGCCATCGCCGCGCCGAGCGCCGCCGGCAGCACGCCGTGCTCGGCATGCCACTGGCGCAGCAGCATGCGCGTCTGGCCGTCGATGGTGGCCCGCAGCAGCGCGCCGCGTCCGCCGTCGAACGACTCCCAGCCAAGCAGCGTCAGCGCCGAGCGCTGGGCGATGTGGAACACCGTGAGCTGGCCGAGCAGGCTGAACGCGCGAATCCGCGTGACCGGGCTCTCGGGATCGAGGCCGGAGATGCGGCCGACCAGTTCCGCGCAGACGTCGTTGAGCGGGCGCCGGATCCGCTCCATCAGGATCTCGGTGGCCACGTTCGGCTCGAGTCCCGCCTGTTCGCGCGCGAAGAACATGCGCTGGTGAACCGTCTTCGGCGCCGTGAACATCCGTTCCGAGATCGCGTGCATGATGCCGAGGAACGCGTCGATCAGCGTTTCCACGCCGGCCTGCGCGTCGAGCATCGCGCGCGCGTGGTCGAGCGGCTGGCCGAACGCCCCGCAGGCCGTGTCGGCGATCGCGTCGGCGCAGGCGCGGAACACCCCTTCCTTGTTCTCGAAGTAGTACTGCAGCGCAGGCGCATTGACGCCCGCGCGCGCGGCGATGTCCCGCGTCGAGGCGCCGGCGAACCCGCGTTCGCCGAACAGCTCGATGGCGGCCTCGATGATGCGCTGGCGGGTTTCGTCACCGCGCGCGTAGCCGCTCGACGACACGCGACGCAGCTTCTTCGCTTCCGTCATAGACCCCTCACAATTCAGACAAACCACATTCTACTTGACACAAATCTACCAACTGGAATAATTCTTCCGCTTGGAATAATTTGGATACCCGAATGTCGTCGACGCCTCAAGACCCGCCGAAAGGCAACCGTCAGGAACCTGCCGCCAATCCGTCTTCGGGCAATCCGGCCCCCGACGCCCCCGCACGCAAGCCGAACCGGCGCCGCATCCTGATCGCGCTGGCCGTGGTCGCGCTGATCGGCGGCGCGATCTGGCTGGTCCACTGGTGGACCGTCGGCCGCTTCATCGAGAACACCGACGACGCCTACCTGCAGGCCGACAGCATGACCGCCGCGCCGAAGGTGTCGGGCTACGTGACCGACGTCTACGTGCGCGACAACCAGCAGGTGAAGGCCGGCGACCCGCTCGTCAAGCTCGACGTGCGCCAGTACCAGGTCTCGCTGCAGCAGTCGCGGGCCACCGTGGACGCGCGCCGCGCCGACATCGCGCGCGCCGAGGCCGACATCGCCCAGCAGCGCGCCAACCTCGAACAGGTCGAGGCGCAGGCACGCGTGTCGAGCATCAACCTGCGCCATGCCAGCGACGAGTACGCGCGCTACGCGCCGCTCGCCGCGACCGGCGCCGAGACCCACGAGCGTATCGCCGATCTGAAAAACACGCGCGACCAGGCGCAGGCCACGCTGGCCGCCAACCAGGCGTCGATCGCCGCGGCCCGCACCCAGATCGCCTCCAGCACCGCGCAGCTGCAGCAGGCGCAGGCGCAGCTCGAGGCCGCGCAGGCGGGCGCCGCGCAGTCTCAGCTCGATCTCGACAACACCATCGTGCGCAGCACGCTGGACGGCCGGGTCGGCGACCGCACCGTGCGCGTGGGCCAGTACGTGCAGCCCGGCACGCGGCTGCTGACCGTGGTGCCGGTGCAGGATCTCTATCTGGTGGCGAACTTCAAGGAAACCCAGGTCGACCGCATGCGTCCGGGCCAGCCCGTCACGCTGCGCGTGGACGCGCTGTCGGGCCGCGAGCTGCACGGCCGCATCGAGAGCTTCGCTCCCGGCACCGGCGCGCAGTTCGCGCTGCTGCCGCCCGAGAACGCCACCGGCAACTTCACGAAGATCGTGCAGCGCGTGCCGGTGCGGATCCACGTCGACACCGACGACGAGGCGCGTCGCGTGCTGCTGCCGGGCCTGTCGGTGAATGTGGACGTCGACACGCGCGACGACGGGAAACAGCATGGCTGAGGCCGCCACGCCGGCCGGCGCCCCGGCCGCCCCCGCCGCCCCGCACCCCGAGCGCGCCACCGCCTCCGACTGGATCGCGGTGGCCGCCGGCTCGCTCGGCGCGCTGATGGCCACACTCGACATCTCGATCACCAACTCGGCGCTGCCGCAGATCCAGGGCGAAATCGGCGCGACCGGCACCGAGGGCACCTGGATTTCGACCGGCTACCTGATGTCGGAAATCGTGATGATCCCGCTCGCCGCGTGGCTCACGCGCGTGTTCGGCCTGAAGAACTTCCTGCTCGCCTCGTCGGTGCTGTTCATCGCGTTCTCGATGATGTGCGGCTGGTCGAGCACGCTCGCGCTGATGATCGCCGGCCGGATCGGCCAGGGCTTCACCGGCGGCGCGATGATCCCGACCGCGCAGACCATCATCCGCACCCGGCTGCCGCCCTCGCAGCTGCCGGTGGGCATGACGCTGTTCGGCCTGATCGTGCTGCTCGGGCCGCTGTTCGGGCCGGTGCTGGGCGGCTGGCTCGCCGAGAACGTCAACTGGAGCTGGTGCTTCTTCATCAACCTGCCGGTGTGCCTGGTGCTGATCACGCTGCTGGTGGTCGGGCTCACCTCCGACAAGGCGCAGTGGCAGCAGTTCTTCAACGCCGACTGGGTCGGCATCGCGGGGCTCGCGATCGGGCTGTCGTCGCTGACCGTGGTGCTCGAGGAAGGCCAGCGCGAGCGCTGGTTCGAGTCGCAGATGATCGTCTCGCTGAGCTGGGTGTCGTTCGTCGGCATGGTGCTGATCGCGGTCTCGCAGTTCACCGCCAGGCGGCCGATCCTGCGGCTCTCGCTGATGCGCAACCCGCGCTACGCGAGCGTGATCCTGATCGTCGCGGCGGTCGGCGCGGGCCTGTACGGCGTGTCGTACCTGCTGCCGCAGTTCCTCGCGATCGTGGCCGGCTACAACGCCGAGCAGGCGGGCGAGATCATGCTGCTGTCGGGCCTGCCCGCGTTCCTGATGATGCCGATCCTGCCGAGGCTGCTCGGCAAGGTCGATTTCCGGATCCTCGTGATCACCGGGCTGCTGCTGTTCTTCCTGAGCTGCATGCTCGACATCTCGCTGACCGCGCAGAGCGTCGGCCACGACTTCGCCTGGTCGCAGCTGATCCGCGGCGTGGCGCAGATGCTCGCGATGATGCCGCTGAACCAGGCCTCGATGGCCGCCGTCTCGCGCGAGGAATCGGGCGACGCGGCCGGGCTCTACAACATGGCGCGCAATCTCGGCGGCTCGATCGGGCTGGCCATCATCGGCACCATCATCGACCGGCGCACCACGTTCCACACGGCCGCGCTGCGCGAGTCGCTCACCGCCAACTCGCTGATCGGGCAGGACCGCATCGCCACCTACGCGGCGAGCTGGTTCGCGCGCACCGGCGACATGGCCTACTCGCAGATGCGCGCGTTGGGTCAGATCGCCCGGCAGATCCAGGTGCAGGCCACCGTGATGACCTACTCCGAAACCTTTTACCTGCTCGGACTCGCGCTGATCGCCTGCGTCCCGCTCGCGCTGCTGCTCAGAACGCCGCGCCGCGGTTCGCCGCCGCCCGCCTCGTCCGGCCACTGACCCGATGCACCTCATGACGTTTTCCCCGCCGTCCCGCCGCCGCGCCATGGTCCCCCTCGCGCCCCTCACGCTGCTCGCGCTCGTCGGCCTGCTCGCCGGCTGCACGGTCGGCCCGAACTACCACGGCGCACCGCCCGCGCCAGACGACGCGGCCTTCGTGCGCACGCCGAAGACGGGCGTGCTGGCCGCCGCGCCGACGCCGAGCGCCTGGTGGCGCGCGCTCGGCGATGCGCAGTTGAACGAACTGATCGCCGCCGCGCTGGCCCACAACCCCGATCTGCACGCGGCGCAGGCGCGGCTGCGCGAGGCGCGCGCGCAACTGAGCCAGCAGCGCGCCAACGCGCTGCCGAAGCTCAGCGCCGACGCGGCCGTGCTGCGCACGCGCGAGCCCGATGCGAACGCGTTCTCGGCGCTGACCGGCTCGAGTGGTTCGAACGGCTCGGGCAGCGGCTCGTCGCAGCCCGGCACCGGCCCGATCCAGCTCTACACGGCCGGCTTTGACGCGACCTGGGAAATCGACCTGTTCGGCGGCACGCGGCGCGCGATCGAGGCCGCCTCGGCCCAGGCCGAGGCCGTCGACGCCGATCTCGCCGACACCCAGGTCTCGCTCGCGGCCGAGGTCGCGAACGCCTACGTCGGCCTGCGCGACCAGCAGCAGCGCCTCGCGCTGTCGCAGCGCACCGCCGCGCTGCAGCAGCAGATGCTCGACCTGACGCTGCAGCGGCGCGGCCGCGGCGTGGTGGACGACGCCGACATCGAGCGGCTCACCACCCAGGTGGAAAACACGCGCGCCACGCTGATCCCGCTCGACGCGCAGGTCACCGAGTCGCTCGACCGGCTCGCGATCCTGACGGGCCGCGCGCCGGGCACGCTCGACGCGCAGCTCTCGGCACCCGACGCCGCGCTGCCGGCGCTGCCCGGGACGGTCGCGATCGGCGACGCCGGCGCGCTCCTCAAGCAGCGCCCCGACATCCGCGCGGCCGAGCGCCGGCTCGCCTCCAGCAACGCGCAGATCGGCGAGCACGTGGCCGACTACTTCCCGAAGGTCACGCTGCTCGGCGACATCGGCTTCAGCGCGGCCGATCCGGGCCACCTGTTCCGCAAGCAGAACTACTCGTGGATCGGCGCGCCGTACCTGCAATGGAACCTGTTCGACTTCGGCCGCACGCGCGGCGCCGTGCGCGCGGCCGAAGCCTCGCGCGACGAGGCCGAGGCGAACTACACGAAGGCCGTGCTGGGCGCGCTGCAGGACGCCAACACCGCCCTGTCGCGCTACGGGCACCAGCGCGACCACGTGGTCGCGCTGGCGAAGATCGAGACCTCGGCGACGCACTCGGCCGCGCTGATGGACCAGCGCTACCGGGCCGGCGTGTCGTCGCTGATCGACCTGCTCGACACGCAGCGCGAGGCGCTCTCGGCGCGGCAAAACGTGATCGCCGGGCAGGCCGAGCTGCTCGACGACTACATCTCGCTGCAGAAGAGCCTCGGCCTCGGCTGGCAGACCGATGCGAACGCGCGGGATACGCCGGCTACCGCGGCAGCCGATGCGAAGCCGGCCGGCTGAAGTCAGCGGGCTAGACGGGATGGGGATGTCGATGGAGAGCGCCGGCGGATTCCCCGGAACGCGTCGATGTCGGCCCGATGCCGGGTTGATGCGGCCTCGGCACCGGGGCCGCCCCGAAACCCGGCACGCGAGCGGGCCCGATCCCATGCCGGCCTGCCCCGTGCCTGCACCGCCGCTTCGCGTCAGCGCTCGATGCGCGCGCGCGTGGTGGCGAGCAACCCCGCCATCGCGCGGCGCGCCGCGTCGGCGTCGCGCGCGCGGATCGCCTCGCACACGCGCGTGTGCTCGCCCAGCGACGCGTTGAACACGTCGGCGCGCCGCGCGTTCACACGCAGCTGCGCCTCGAGCGTGCGCTCGATCAGCGCGCCCAGCGGAATCAGCAGCTCGTTGCCGCCCGCCGCCAGCACGCTCAGGTGAAAGCGCAGGTCGGCGCGCACCCATTCGTCCACCTGCTTCGCATCGCACATCGCCTCGTGCGCGGCGTCGATCGCGGCCAGCGTGTCGGGCGCCCACGCGCGGGCGGCCAGCCCCGCCGCGTAAGGTTCCACCATCTCGCGCATCTCCTGCAGCTGCATCGCGAACGCGAGCGGCGGCGCCACCTGCGAATACCAGTCGAGCAGCTCCGCGTCGAGCAGGTTCCAGGCATGGCGCGGACGCACCCGCGTGCCGACCTTCGGCCGCGACTCGATCAAGCCCTTCGAGGTCAGCGTGCGCAGCGCCTCGCGCAGCACCGTGCGGCTCACGCCGAACGACGGCATCAGGTCGGCCTCGCGCGGCAGCGTCGTCTCGGGCGCGTAGTCGCCGCGCAGGATCGCGATCGCGAGCCGGAACGCGGTTTGTCCATGCAGATCACGTTGAATCACGGTTCTCCTCGTCGGGCGGCGTGCCGCTGACCACTATCTGCACAAAAGTGCTATTAATACTACTTTTTAACGGTTTCGTGTAGGATGCCATCATCGACGCCGCCTGATGCGTCCACCTCACGGAGACACCCGCCATGAAGATCACCCGCCTCGAAACCTTCGTCGTCCCGCCGCGCTGGCTGTTCCTCAAGATCGAGACCGACGAGGGCATCGTCGGCTGGGGCGAGCCGATCGTCGAGGGGCGCGCGCACACGGTGGAAGCCGCCGTGCAGGAGCTGGCCGACTATCTGGTCGGCCGCGACCCGCTGCTGATCGAGGACCACTGGCAGGTGATGTACCGCGCCGGATTCTATCGCGGCGGCCCGGTCACGATGAGCGCGATCGCGGGCGTCGACCAGGCGCTCTGGGACATCAAGGGCAAGCACCACGGCGCGCCCGTCCACGCGCTGCTCGGCGGCCAGGTGCGTGACCGCATCAAGGTCTATTCGTGGATCGGCGGCGACCGCCCGAGCGACGTCGCCAGCAACGCGCGCGCGGTGGTCGAGCGCGGCTTCAAGGCCGTCAAGATGAACGGCTCCGAGGAACTGCAGATCGTCGACACCTACGACAAGGTCGAGAAGGTGATCGCGAACGTGGCGGCGGTACGCGAGGCGGTCGGCCCGCACGTGGGGATCGGCGTCGATTTCCACGGCCGCGTCCACAAGCCGATGGCCAAGGTGCTCGCCAAGGAACTCGATCCGTACCGGCTGATGTTCATCGAGGAGCCGGTGCTGTCGGAGAACGCCGAGGCGCTGCGCGACATCGTCAACCAGACCGACACGCCGATCGCGCTCGGCGAGCGGCTCTACTCGCGCTGGGACTTCAAGCACATCCTGGCGGGCGGCTACGTCGACATCATCCAGCCCGACGCCTCGCACGCGGGCGGCATCACCGAGTGCCGCAAGATCGCCTCGCTGGCCGAGGCCTACGACGTCGCGCTCGCGCTGCACTGCCCGCTCGGGCCGATCGCGCTGGCCGCGTGCCTGCAGCTCGACGCGGTCAGCTACAACGCGTTCATCCAGGAGCAGAGCCTCGGCATCCATTACAACCAGGGCAACGACCTGCTCGATTACATCCGCAATCCGGAAGTGTTCCGCTACGAGGACGGCTTCGTGACGATCCCGCAAGGCCCGGGGCTCGGCATCGACGTCAACGAGGAGAAGGTGCGCGAGATGGCGAAGGTCGGCCATCGCTGGCGCAACCCGGTGTGGCGCCACGCGGACGGCAGCGTCGCCGAGTGGTGATCGACATCGCCGGCGCGGCGGTGGATCTCGCTGCCCCGGCCTGAAACGGATTCGCGGCCCCGTGGCGCGACGGCTCCCGCCGCGCCACGGGGCCGCCGCCGTTGGGCGTCAGAGCGACTTGCGGCGCAGGTCGTAGGTGTCGATGTCGGCCTCGTCGAGCCGGCTCTCGAACCCGTCGGCGCCCAGCTCGCCCGCGAGCCGCGCCTCGTCGTCGGAGACCGGGAAGCACTGCAGCCAGTTGATGCGCGTGTCGTCCACGCGGCACTCGGGAAATTCGCCGTCGTTCCAGATGAACGGGATCGACAGGTACAGATGCGGGACCGTGGTCTTCGGATGGAAACGCGCCACCACGTCGCGCACCACCACGCCGGGCCGCACCGGCGAGGCCGCGGCGGCCAGCTCGAACGCGGCGGCCGCCAGGATCTCGGGCCAGTGCGCGACGTCGTCCGGCATCGCGCCGCACAGTTCGATGCGCGTGTCGAAACCGCCGGTGTCGAGCGCGACCTCACAGAGGCCGGCGGTGCTGTACGACACCACCTCCTCGTCGGGCGCATCGGCCACCGACAGCACCGCCAGCTCGCGCGCGTCGCGCGTGAACGGCCGCGATTTCGGCATGCCGTCGAACAGTGTCATGACATGGCGCGCGATCGCCTGCCGGGCCGCCTGCCTTGCCGCTTCATTTGCTTCGG
The DNA here is from genome assembly GCF_001411805.1 of Burkholderia plantarii. Classification (NCBI taxonomy): domain Bacteria; kingdom Pseudomonadati; phylum Pseudomonadota; class Betaproteobacteria; order Burkholderiales; family Burkholderiaceae; genus Burkholderia; species Burkholderia plantarii. Next base: position 3,648,587 of record NZ_CP007212.1, read on the forward strand.
GAACCATCTCGTCCTCTCCATTCATGCCCGGCGGGCCGCCGCCATCAGACGCGCGGGCCGAACCCGGCCGCAGCCGACGCGGCACGTTCCATGGCCGGCGCCGCGCGCGATGCCGGCCACGGCGCCATGCTACCCGAGCCGGCGCCGCGCGGCCGGCGGCGCGAGCCATCCACCGGTTCCGCGCCGTGTCACACGCGCCCGCTCACCCCATCGCCGCGAAGCCCGGCACGCTGAACGCGAGCACGGCCGCCGCGACGAACACCCCGATCATCGCGATCGCCTCGAGGTAGAGCACGTTGGTGAAGGTGCGCGCGTCCTCGGTCGCGGCGGTACGGCGCAGCCGCGGCAGCGCCGAGAACCGGTTCAGCCCGCCCAGCACGAGCGCGAGCACCACCAGCGCCAGCTTCAGCAGCAGCACGCGGCCCCAGGTACTCGCGTCGAGCACGGCCAGCGAGCCGCCGCTGCCCCGGTATGCGTTGAACGCGCCGGTGGCCAGCACCACCAGCACCGCCACCATCGACACGCGCGAGACGCGCAGCGCGACGCGGATCAGCGCGCCGCGCGCGATCGAGGCGCCCAGCGCCGGCAGCACGGCCATCCCTCCTGCCAGCACGACGCCGCCCCACACCGCTGTCGAAAGCAGGTGCAGCATCTGCACCGCGACCGCCGGCGACCACGGCCCCGCGTCGGACGCGTGGCCGATCGAGGCATGACCGGCCGCCACCACCAGCACCGCGAGCCACGGCAGCGCGTCGCCCGCCGCACCGGCGGGCCGCAGCAGCGCCAGCACCAGCAGCATCAGCGCGCCGAGCGCGAGCAAACTCCATGCGTGCCCGACGTGCGTGTCGGTCAGCACCGTCGACAGCGCGCCGAACGCGCCGCCGAGCCCGGCGCCGCTCATCGCCGCCGCCTCGTAGACGATCCAGCCGAGTTCGGCGAGCACGAACACCAGTGCGGCCGCGCTCAGCGAGCCGCGCGCGCGGCGCCACGCGGGATGGGCCGGCGAGACCTTGGCGCGGCCGCCCTCGGCGCCGAGCCAGGCGCCGAACAACAGCGAGCCGACCGCCATCGCGAACGCGATCTGCGCGAGCGCGGCCATCGCGACCTGTCCGGTCCAGAGGCTGTCGAACTTCATCGGGCGTCCTCCCGTGCGGCGCCCCGGCACGACGGGCGCAGCCACGCGGCGGAGGGAATCGGGGAAAACGTGTAAGACGGGAAATCGGGTACGGGAAGGTTCGCGAACATCGGCACGTGAATCGGTATTTCGGAGTGGGAACGATCGCCCGGTCCGGCTTGATGCTGGCCGGTGGCGCGTGAGTTGCGAGTGTACGGGCTTCGATTGCCAAGCGGCGCCCGGGTTCATCAAAAAGCCCGGAATTCGTGCGCCGCCCGCCGCCGGCCTGTTGTTATCGCATCGATCGCGCGCGCCGCGCCCCGCCCGGCGGTTCGCCTCCGTCGGGCTTCGATGCTAAACTTCGCAGCGCAGCCGACCGGAGATGGGCTGCCGAAACACGTGTAGTCAAAGCCCGAGCCGGCGCAGCCGGCCAGGTCCCCGACGATATAAAAAAATTGGAGCCTCTCGTGTCTTCAATGCGTGTCTTCCGTCCCCTGCTCGCCGCCCTGTGGATCGGCGTGGCCGGCCTGGGCGCTGCCTGCCTGCCGCTCGCGTCGCGGGCCCAGAATCCCCCGTCTCATGCCGCGCCGGCCAGCACCGTCGGCGCCGCGCCGCTGAAGGCGCCCGACACCATGGCCGAACGCGTGCGCGGCTGCACCGCCTGCCACGGCGCGCAGGGCCAGGGTACCGACAACGACTACTTCCCGCGCCTGGCCGGCAAGCCCGTCGAGTACCTGTACAACCAGCTGATGAATTTCCGTGACGGGCGGCGCAAGTATCCGCCGATGAACTACCTGCTCACGTATCTCAGCGACGACTACCTGCACGAGATCGCCACCCACTTCTCGAACCTGCGCCCGCCCTATCCGGCACCGGCCAGGCCGACCGTGCCCGACGACGTGGTGGCGCGCGGCCAGGCGCTCGCCATGCACGGCGACGCCGCGCGCTCGATCCCGGCCTGCGTCGCCTGCCACGGCAGCGCGCTGACCGGCATGCAGCCGGCCATCCCCGGCCTCGTCGGCCTGCACAGCGACTACCTGAGCGCGCAGATCGGCGCCTGGCGCTCCGGCAACCGGCGCGCCAAGGCGCCCGACTGCATGCACGAAATCGCCTCGCGCCTCACCGACGACGACGTGACGGCCGTGACCGCGTGGCTCGCCGCGCAGCCCGCGCCGGCCAACCCGGTGCCGGTTGCGGCCGGCTCGCTGACGCTGCCGCTCGCGTGCGGCAGCGAACCGCAATGAGACCCGGGAGACAGACGCCATGAAACGCCAGTCGCTGTATGCCTTCTGCGCCGTGCTGATTGCGGCGGCCGCGACGCTCGCCCCGGTGTTCTGGCCCGGTGCCGCGAAACTGTTCGGCACCACCGCCCGCGCCGCCACCGACGGCGGCGCCTCGAACGCCGCGCTCGTCAAGAAGGGCGAGTATCTGTCGCGGATCGGCGACTGCGTGGCCTGCCACACCGTGCGCGGCGGCCAGCCGTTCGCGGGCGGCCTCGCGATGCCGACGCCGTTCGGCACCATGTACACGCCGAACATCACGCCCGACCCGCAGTACGGAATCGGCAAGTGGAGCGCGGACGACTTCTACCGCGCGATGCACACCGGCCGCTCGAAGGACGGCAGCCTGCTCTATCCGGGCTTCCCGTTCACGAGCTACACCAAGGTCTCGCGCGCCGATTCGGACGCGATCTACGCCTACCTGCGCTCGGTCGAGCCGGTCAACCGGCCGAGCCGCCCGCACGAGCTGAAGTTCCCGTTCAACAACCGCAACCTGCTGATCGGCTGGCGCACGCTGTTCTTCAAGGAGGGCGAATTCCGGCCCGATCCGACCAAGTCGGTGGAATGGAACCGCGGCGCCTATCTGGTGGAGGGGCTCGGCCACTGCAGCATGTGCCATACCTCGATCAATCTGATGGGCGCGCCGGTCAGCTCGTCGGCGTTCGCGGGCGGCCTGATCCCGCTGCAAAACTGGTACGCGCCGTCGCTGACCAACGACACCGAGTTCGGCCTCGGCGACTGGCACGTGCAGGAACTCGCTGACCTGCTGCAGGCCGGCGTGTCGAATCGCGGCGCGGTGTTCGGGCCGATGGCCGACGTGGTCCACAACAGCCTGCAGTACCTGACCGACGACGACACCAAGGCGATGTCGGTCTACCTGAAGTCGATCCCGCAGAAGGGCGAGGCGCCGTCGCACCTGCAGTACGAGACCTCGCAGCAGTTCGGCAACCAGCTGTTGGAACAGGGCCGCAAGCTCTACGCGGACAACTGCGCGACCTGCCACGGCGCATCCGGCCAGGGCAAGCCGCCGTCGTATCCGCCGCTCGCGCAGAACCATTCGATTATGATGGAGTCTGCAGTGAACCCGATCCGGATGGTGCTGAACGGCGGATACCCGCCGAGCACGTTCCGGAATCCGCGTCCGTACGGGATGCCGCCGTTCGCGCAAGCCCTGTCGAATCAAGAGGTTGCAGCCGTCGTGTCGTATATCCGATCGGCCTGGGGCAACCACGGTTCGCCGATTTCTCCGCAGCAGGTCAGCGATCTGAGATCCGCGCCGCTCGACTGACGGACGGTTCACAACCACGGGGCGTGGCCGCGGGCAACCGCGGGCCGCGCCCTTTTGTTTTTTGTATGTCGGCACGCCGGCCGCTTCGACCGGAGCAGCGGCGGCGCCTTCCTGAACACCTAGAGAGTTTATGTCTTTTGCTTCCCTCGGCCTCGCCGAACCCCTCGTGCGAGCCGTCAACGAACTCGGCTACAACGAACCGACTCCGATCCAGACCCAGGCAATCCCGGCCGTGCTCGGCGGCGGCGACCTGCTGGCCGGCGCGCAGACCGGCACCGGCAAGACCGCCGGCTTCACGCTGCCGATCCTGCAGCGCCTGAACGCGGTCCAGGCCACCAACGCGAACGGCAAGCGCCCCGTGCGCGCGCTGATCCTCACGCCCACCCGTGAACTGGCCGCGCAGGTCGAGGAGAGCGTGCGCGCCTACGGCAAGTACCTGAAGCTGCGCTCGACCGTGATGTTCGGCGGCGTCAGCATCAATCCGCAGATCGACGCGCTGAAGCGCGGCGTCGACATCGTGGTGGCCACCCCCGGGCGCCTGCTCGACCACATGCAGCAGAAGACCATCGACGTCTCGCAGCTCGACATCCTGGTGCTCGACGAAGCCGACCGCATGCTCGACATGGGCTTCATCCACGACATCAAGCGCGTGCTCGCGAAGCTGCCGCCCAAGCGTCAGAACCTGCTGTTCTCGGCCACCTTCTCCGACGAGATCAAGGCGCTCGCCGACAACCTGCTCGATTCGCCGGCGCTGATCGAGGTCGCGCGCCGCAACACCACCGCCGAGACCATCGCGCAGAAGATCCACCCGGTCGACCGCGACCGCAAGCGCGAGATGCTCACGCACCTGATCCGCGAGCACAACTGGTTCCAGGTGCTGGTGTTCACGCGTACCAAGCACGGCGCGAACCGGCTCGCCGAGCAGCTGACCAAGGACGGCATCAGCGCGCTCGCGATCCACGGCAACAAGAGCCAGTCGGCCCGCACGCGCGCGCTCAGCGAATTCAAGGCCGGCACGCTGCAGGTGCTGGTGGCCACCGACATCGCCGCGCGCGGCATCGACATCGACCAGCTGCCGCACGTGGTCAACTACGAGCTGCCGAACGTGCCGGAGGACTACGTCCACCGGATCGGCCGCACCGGCCGCGCGGGCGCGAACGGCGAGGCCGTGTCGCTCGTCTGCGTCGACGAGAAGCCGCTGTTGCGCGACATCGAGCGGCTCATCAAGCGCGAGATTCCGCAGCAGGTGATCGCGGGCTTCGAGCCCGACCCGAACGCCAAGCCGGAGCCGATCCAGCGCCGCAGCGGCGGGGGCGGTGGCGGTGGCGGCGGGCGTCAGCCGCAGGGCGGCGGCCAGGGCAAGCCGCAGGCGGCACGCCGCGACGGCCAGCCGGGCGCGGGGGCTGGCAAGCCGGCCGCGCGCCCGGCCGCCAAGCCGGTCAAGGCCGCGGGCGGCGGTAACGCCGGTGCCGCGAAGCCGGCCGCCAAAGCGGCCAAGCCGCGCGCACCGCAAGCGGGCGGCGCACGGCCGGCCGGCGGCGGTGGCGGCAATGGCAATGGCGGGCAGGCGGCGAATCGCGGTCGCTCGGGCCGTGGTGGTAGCGGCGGCGGTCAGCGCGGGCACTGAACCGCGGGCGGTTTCTCGCCGCGCAACCGCGTCACCGTGCCATGACAAGCGGGGAGCGCGACGCATCGAAGGCGTCGCGCTCCCCGCTTTTTTGCTTCATGAGGATGGGTCGGATGACGGGATTGGCCGTGGGCGGCGGGCCGCACGCGCCGTGACCACGCCGGTCACGCCGGCGATCCACGAAGACCCACGATGAGCGGGCCAGCCGGCCCCGGAGGTGCCGCCGCCGATCGAGGCACCGCTCAGCGCGCCAGCGTCGCCGCGATCAGCCGGATCTGCTCGATCTGCCGCGTCCAGCGCGCGAGCACCGCCTCGCGGTCGTCCTCCAGCTCGAACGCGATTCCGGAGGTCAACCGCGCATAAGTCACGCGCTGTGCGTCGCCGCCCGCCAGCGCGGCCCGAAAGCAGGCCAGCCCCGGCAGCGCCGAACCGTCGGCGGCCGGGCCGTCGCCGGTGAAGCCGGCCGGCTCGACGCGCAGCCGCGCCTGATGGAACGCGCCGTCGGCCACGAAGGTCAGCGTCGCCGCGCGCTCGTCCGCGAGCAGCCGCGCGCCGCGCGAACTCGGCCACAGGGCGATGAACAGCGTGGCCGGATCGCTCGCGTACAGTTCACCCGCGCCGAGCAGCGTGGTGCGCGCCTCGGGCGGCTCGACGCCGCGATCGATCACCACCAGCGACGCCGAGAAGCGTGCCTTGTCGGCCAGCGCCTCGCCGTCGAACAGCGCGAGGCAGGCCGGCGACCAGCGGTCGAACTGCCAGCGCTCGAGCGCGTGGCGGTCGGTGGCGGCCGAGGCCGGCACCGCGTCGCGATCAGCGGAAGAACACATGCTGGGTCAGTTTCGTCAGCGGATACTGCACGCCGGGCTGGATCCTCGAAGGCAGGTCGAGTGGTTTCAGCAACATCTTCACGCACATGTCGGCCGACAGGTTACGGCGCACCAGCGTGTTGACGCGGTGGGTCCGCTCGCGCACGTAGGCGGCATCGCCGACGCGATCCGGATAGCGCACCGCGAACACATGGCGCAGCGCCACCTCCGAATCCTCGTTGCGCATTTCGAGCACACGGCGCATCAGTGCGCCGAGCACGGCGAGCCGGCCGTTGCCCTCGATCTCGTTGTACTTCTTGAAATACTTGAAGAAGTGTTTGTAATGACGCACTTCGTCGGTACGGATGTTGTTCGTGATTTCCTTCAGCACCGGCTCTTCCGAGCACTCGTTGATCGCCCGGTACAGCGTGGCGGTGCCCGTCTCCACGACGCAGCGCGCCACCATCTCGAGCGCGCGCGTCTTCTCGAACGCCTCCAGCGAGCACATCTTCGAGTATTCGTCGAAGAAATTGCGGAACGCGAGATCCCAGTCGAACTCGGGCCACACGTAGCCGATGTAGGCTTTCAGCGCGCGGCCGTGCTGCAGTTCCTCGTGCTCCCACTGCTCGTTGAGCCAGGTGGCGACTTCGCGGTCTTCGCCGAAGAACTCGCTGAGGTTGCTCGTGTAGAGATCGGACCCGCTTTCGATGAACGAGGCCGCGCAGAGCAGCAGCAGCAGATCCTCGTCGGCGGCGGCCTTCGCGCGGTCGATCCGGGTGAGGTCGATATCTTCGATGCGCCAAGGCATCACATGCTTCGTTTCGGCCAGCATCGTATGGCTCCCAAACGCCTCATCCCGGCGCGGCGGCCGGCATCCATCCTGCCGGTGTTGCCGCTAGCCTGCCGAACGAGGCGGGTATGAATTGAATTATTCGATCTGGATCCGCTTATCTTAGCCGGAGTTTCCTGAACGTGCATTCAGCACTGACCGTGCCCGGACGACGCAGTTCCGCCCCGCCGGCCACTGACAACCGACAGGTTATTCGAAGGTCGCTTGCAATTTCATTCGAATCTGCGAAGCCGGACGGCTTGCGGGCACGAGCCGGTAGATCGGAGTCCCGAACAAGGCAGGGCCGGCCGCGGGCATCACGCGCATCGCGGGCGGCGCCGCGCCCCGCCGCCCGCGCGGCCGGAGGCGGCCAAAGCGCGGCGCGCCGGTGTTCAGAAGCCGGCCGCGAGCCCGTCGCGGCGGCTGTCGCTGGCGGCCACGTAGCCGCGCTCCGGATCGTCGGCGTCGAGTCGCCAGATGAACTGGCCCGAGCCGAAGTCCATGTAGGGATCGTCGATCGACTGCAGCCGGTGGCCGCGCGCCTCGAGCGCGGCCACCACGTCGCGACCGAGCGTGTGCTCGACGTCGAGCGTGAAGTCGCGGTTCACCTTCCAGCGCGGCGCATCGCAGGCGGCCTGCGGCTGCTGCCCGTAGCCGAGCATGCGCACGAGGGTCTGCAGGTGCCCTTGCGGCTGCATGTCGCCGCCCATCACGCCGAAGCTCATCACCGCCTCGCGGCGGCCGGCGCGCTCGCGCGTGACGAAGGCCGGGATGATGGTGTGGAACGGCCGCTTGCCGCCCGCCACCACGTTCGGCGAGGCCGGGTCCATCGAGAACCCGCGGCCGCGGTTCTGCAGCGAGATCCCGTAGCCGGGCACCACCAGCCCCGAGCCGAAGCCCATGTAGTTCGACTGGATGAAGCTGACCATCATGCCGCGCTCGTCGGCCGCCGACAGGTACACGGTGCCGCCCGAGCGCGGCATGCCGTGCTCGAAATGGGTCGCGCGCGCCGGGTCGATGCGCTTCGCGCGCTCGGCCAGGTAGGCGTCGTCGAGCATCGCCCCGGGCGTCACCTCCATCGCGCGCGGATCGGCCACGTACCGATAGACGTCGGCGAACGCGAGCTTCATGGCCTCGATCTGCACGTGCTGCGCCTCGGCCGAATCGAGCGGCAGCCCGGCCAGGTCGAAGCGCTCGACGATGCCGAGCGCGATCAGCGCGGCGATGCCCTGCCCGTTCGGCGGGATCTCATGCACGGTGTGGCCGCGAAACGATTTGCTGATCGGCTCGACCCACTCGGGGCGATAGCCGCGCAGGTCGTCGGCCGTCAGCGCGCCGCCCGTCTCGCGCGCAAACGCGGCCAGCGCCGCGCCCGGTTCGCCCTCGTAGAATGCGCGCGCGCCGTCGCGCGCGAGCAGCCGCAGCGTGTTCGCATGGCCCGGCATCACCACGCGCTCGCCCACCTCCGGGGCGCGTCCGCGCGGCAGGAACGCCGCGCCGAAGCCTGGCTGGTCGTGCAGCGCCGGCACCGCGGCGGCCCATTTCTGGGCCACGATCGAAGCCACCGCGTGGCCGCGCTCGGCCAGCTCGATGGCGGGCGCGAGCAGGTCGGCGAACGGCAGCGAACCGAAGCGCGCGTGCAGCGCCTCCCAGCCCGCGATCACGCCCGGCACCGTCACCGTGTCCCAGCCGCGCTCGGGCTGGCGCGCGTGGCCGTGGCCGTCCTCGCCGTGGCGGGCGCGGAAATAGTCGGGGTTCCAGGCCGCCGGCGCCGTGCCCGAGGCGTTGAGGCCCGAGAGCGCCTCGCCGTCCCAGACCAGCGCGAACGCGTCGCCGCCGAGCCCGCACGAGACCGGCTCGACCACCGTGAGCGCGGCCGCCGCGGCGAGCGCGGCGTCCACCGCGTTGCCGCCCTGCCAGAGCATGCGCAGGCCGGCCTGCGCGGCGAGCGGGTGCGAGGTCGAGACCACGTTGCGGGCGAACACGGGCTGCCGGACGGTCGGATAGGGGTTCTGCCAGTGGAAACGGGTCATGCGGCGGCTCCGGAGGAATGGGCGTGCGAACACGGCGCGACGACAAAAAGAGGCGAGCGGCAAGGCAACCGATCGTCGCGGGCGACAAGGCGCCATTGCAGCGCGAATGCGCGCGCGGAGCAAGCCGCGCATCCGCATCCCGCGAGGAGCGCGCGAAAACGGAATGTTCGTTCGCGCACATTGCTTACAATACGGAACCCGCCTCCCGAGCCTTCGAACGAACATGACACGAGACCCCCGCCTGTCGCTGAACGCCCGTCAGCAGGAACTGCTCGAATGGGTGCAGCGCGACGGCTTCGTCACCGTCGACGATCTCGCGACGCACTTCGACGTGACGCCGCAGACGATCCGCCGCGACGTGAACTGGCTCGCCGACCTGAACCTGCTGCGCCGCTACCACGGCGGCGCGAGCCTGCCGACCAGCTCGGAGAACGTGTCGTACAGCGCCCGCCAGCGCATGTTCCACGACGAGAAGCGCCGCATCGCCGCGCTGGCGGCCTCGCACATTCCCGATCAGGCGTCGCTGTTCATCAACCTCGGCACCACCACCGAGGAGGTCGCGCGCGCGCTGAACCGCCACCGCGGCCTGCGCGTGATCACGAACAACCTGAACGTGGCGAGCATGATGAGCGGCTACCCCGAGTGCGAGGTGCTGATCACGGGCGGCATCGTGCGGCCCTGGGACAAGGGCATCGTCGGCGAACTCGCGATCGACTTCATCCGCCAGTTCAAGGTGGACTACGCGATCGTCGGCACCTCGGCGATCGAGACCGACGGCACGATGCGCGACTTCGACACGCGCGAGGTGCGCGTCGCCGAGGCGATCATGCAGCACGCGCGCACCGTCTACCTCGTCACCGACCACTCGAAGTTCGGGCGCCCCGCGCTGGTGCGCCAGGGCCACCTGTCGCAGGTCCACGCGCTGTTCACCGACAAGGCGCTGCCGGCCGAGATGGCCGACACGATCACCGCGGCCGGCACGCAGGTCTATATCGCCGACTGAGCCAGTCGCCTCTTCCGCGAGCGGGTGCCGCAGGCGTCGATCCATCCCCGCCGGGACCGCCCGCGCATGTGCTGCATCGCAGCGTGAACTTCAAGTGAAATCAAGATGTTGGCGCGTCGCACCGACCGCTTTAATTGTGACGAATTGTCAATCGGAAAATTTTCAGGGTCGTATTTGGCGTTCAGCGCCCGCTTGACTACACTCCGAATCCCCGCCGCCCGTGTGCCACGCGTGCCGGCGTGCAGCATGTCCCGCCACGCCTCCCCTGCTGGGTAACGCGTCCCGGAATCGTCCGGCCGTGAGAAGTACGGTTTGTCTGGAGAGAACGATGCTAAGTCCGCATGAATTCGCCACCCTGCTGCTCGTCAAGGACGCGCCCGACCAGGCCGAAATGGAACGCGACGAGCTGGATGCGCTGCTGGAGCAGCAACTGGTTCGGCTGGAGGCGCTGGGCTCCGGTCGCAAATACTGCGTCACCGAGAGCGGTGACGCCGCGCTGCGCTCGATCAAGGTCCGTTATTCCTGAACCGCCGGCCGGCCCCGCCGGCCTGACGGCCGCCGTTTCCGGACGGCGGCCGTTTGGTTTGCGGCGCAGCCGCTTTCATCGCCACGCCGGCGGTGCGAGCGGAGCCGGCCGCGGGCGCTCGAGCGGCTGCGTGGGCCGCTCCGCGCGTCGTCCTTGAAGCCGCATCGGCCCGCCATGACGGGCCAGCCACCGACGCGCCATCGCCCACCCCACCGCCTCGCTCGTCACCCCTGGCGCCTCCCGCCAGCCGGCGCGTCCGGCAGTTCAACCGCCGCGCAGCGTCGAGTCCACCCGTGAGCGCCAGCTGATCGCCTGCGCGCGCTGCTCGTTCAGATAGGTCGTCCACTGCTCCCGCGCAGCGGCGTCGGGTTGCGCGCCGAGCGCCGCATGATGCGTCGCGAGCGCGTCGGCGAACCCGCAATACTGCGGCTGCGTGAGCGCGCGGTGCCGCCGGGCCACCCAGGCGTCGTGCAGCGCGACCTGGACGGCCGGGCCGTCGCGGCCGTAGTCGTGCGGCTCGCCGCAGGCGCGTTGCAGCGTGTCGAGCGACGGGCCGGGGCCGAAGCCTGGCATCCCCGCGCATCCCGCCAGCAGCGCGAACGCCCCCGCCACCATGATCTGACGCATGTTCCCTCCTCGGTTTCGACAATTCCGCCAGTATCGTTCGGGATCGCGGCGCGCGCCATGACGTGCTGCGCCCGCCCCGGTTCCCGCCCGCTTGAACGAACTTTACTTTTTCGCTTTTGTTCATTAAATTTCGAATACGAAAAATTTGCGTTCGGACAATGGAGAGAGGCCCGCAGGTGATGGAACAGACTCGATACGACCTACTCGTGATCGGCGGCGGCATCAACGGTGCGGGCATCGCACGCGATGCCGCCGGGCGCGGGCTGTCCGTGCTCCTTTGCGAACAGGACGATCTGGCGTCGCATACGTCGTCGTCGAGCACCAAGCTGATCCACGGCGGGCTGCGCTATCTCGAATACAAGGAGTTCGGGCTGGTGCGCAAGGCGCTGCAGGAGCGCGAGACGCTGCTGCGCGCGGCGCCGCACATCATCTGGCCGCTGCGCTTCGTCATGCCGCACATGCCGAACCTGCGCCCGGCCTGGCTGATCCGGCTCGGCCTGTTCCTTTACGATCATCTGGCCAAACGCGAGCTGCTGCCCGGCTCGCGCGGCATCACGATGCGCCGCCACGCGGCCGGCGCGCCGCTGGTCGATTCGATCCGGCGCGGCTTCGTCTACTCGGACGGCTGGGTGGACGACGCGCGGCTGGTGGTGCTCAACGCGCTCGACGCGCGCGAGCGCGGCGCCGAGATCCTCACGCGCACGCGGCTCACGGCCGCCTCGCGCGACGGCGACACATGGCTCGCGCGGCTGCAGCGGGCCGACGGTTCGAGCTTCGAGGTGCGCGCCCGCGCGATCGCGAACGCGGCCGGCCCGTGGGTCGGCTCGCTGCTGCACGGCGCGCTCGGCCGCGAGGCGCGCCATAGCGTGCGGCTCGTCAAGGGCAGCCACATCGTCACGTCGCGGCTGTTCGACCACGACCACGCCTACATCTTCCAGAACCCGGACAAGCGGATCATCTTCGCGATCCCCTACGAGCAGGACTACACGCTGATCGGCACGACCGACGTGGAGTACCACGACGATCCGTCGAAGGTCGCGATCGATGGCGACGAGACGCAGTATCTCTGCGACTCGATCAACCGCTACTTCAAGCAGAAGATCTCGCCCGCCGACGTGCGCTGGACCTATTCGGGCGTGCGCCCGCTGCTCGAAGACGAGAACGCCGACAATCCGTCCGCCGTCACGCGCGACTACCGGCTCGAGATGGACGACGGCCCGGGCGCGCCGCTGCTGTCGGTGTTCGGCGGCAAGATCACCACCTTCCGCAAGCTCGCCGAGGACGCCACCGGCATGCTCTGCGACGCGCTCGATTCGCGTGCGGGCGCCTGGACGGCAGGCCAGCCGCTGCCCGGCGGCGACATCGCCGACGCGCGCTTTGCGCCGTTCGCGCAGGATTTCGCGAAACGCCATGCCTGGCTGCCGGCCGCGCTCGCGCGCCGCTACGCGCGCGCCTACGGCACCCGCGCCGAGCGCGTGATCGCCGGCGCCACCTCGCTGGCCGGCCTCGGCGCGGCCGTCGCGCCGGGCCTTTACGAAGCGGAGCTGCGCTACCTGCGCGAGGTCGAATGGGCCACCTGCGCCGACGACGTGCTCTGGCGACGCAGCAAGCTCGGGCTGCACGTCGCGCCCGGCACGCTGGCGGCGGTCACGGCGGCGCTCGACGGCTGGTTCGCGAGCGCGCGGCCGGCCGTCCACGCCGCCCACTGAAGGCAGTAACGCGCGGAGCGCCGAGGGGCGTGCCGCGCGGCAGCGACAGCAGTACGCGCCGCCACGAGGGCGGTGCGGATCACAATTACGTACCAAATGGAGATGAGACAGATGCAGGATCAATACATCCTCGCACTCGACCAGGGCACGACGAGCTCGCGCGCGATGCTGTTCGATCGCCAGGGCAACATCGTTTCGACCGCCCAGAAGGAGTTCGAACAAATCTATCCGCGCCCGGGCTGGGTCGAGCACGACCCGCAAGAAATCTGGTCGACGCAGGCCGGCGTCGCCGCCGAGGCGGTCACGCGGGTCGGGCTCAACGGCACCGCGATCGCCGCGATCGGCATCACCAACCAGCGCGAGACCACCATCGTCTGGGACCGCGAGACGGGCCAGCCGATCTACAACGCGATCGTGTGGCAGGACCGCCGCACCGCTGACTTCTGCGACGCGCTGAAGGCCGACGGCCTCGAGGCGATGGTGCGCGCGAAAACAGGCCTGCCGATCGACTCCTACTTCTCGGGCACCAAGATCCGCTGGATCCTCGACAACGTCGAGGGCGCGCGCGAGAAGGCGCGCCAGGGCCGGCTCGCGTTCGGCACGGTCGACAGCTGGCTGGTGTGGAACTTCACGAAGCACGAGCTGCACGTGACCGACGTGACCAACGCGTCGCGCACCATGCTGTTCAACATCCACACGCGTCAATGGGACGACGAGCTGCTCGCCGCGCTCGACATCCCGCGCAGCATGCTGCCCGAGGTGCGTGCCTCGTCCGAGATATACGGCAACACCAAGACCACCGTGTTCGCCTCGAAGCTGCCGCTGGCCGGCATCGCGGGCGACCAGCAGGCGGCCCTGTTCGGCCAGATGTGTACCACCAAGGGAATGGTGAAGAACACCTACGGCACCGGCTGCTTCCTCGTGATGAACACCGGCGACACGCCGATCGAGTCGAGCAACAACCTCGTCACCACCATCGCCTGGCAGGTCGGCAACGAGGTGAACTACGCGCTCGAGGGCAGCATCTTCATCGCCGGCGCGGTGGTGCAATGGCTGCGCGACGGGCTCGGCATCATCAAGTCGGCCGCCGAGATCGAGAAGCTCGCGGCGAGCGTGCCGCACACCGACGGCGTCTATCTGGTGCCGGCCTTCGCCGGGCTCGGCGCGCCGCACTGGAACGCACGCGCGCGCGGCTCGCTGTTCGGCGTCACGCGCGGCACCACCGACGCGCATCTGGCGCGCGCCGCGCTCGACGCGATCGCCTACCAGTCGCTCGACGTGCTGGCGGCGATGGAAGCCGACTCGGGCATCAGCATCGGCGAGCTGCGCGTGGACGGCGGCGCGAGCGCGAACAACCTGCTGATGCAGTTCCAGGCCGACCTGCTCGGCGTGGACGCGGTGCGCCCGCGCATCACCGAGACCACGGCGCTCGGCGCCGCGTATCTCGCCGGCCTCGCGACCGGCTACTGGCAGAACATCGACGAGGTGCGCAGCCAGTGGAAGCTCGACCGGCGCTTCTCGCCGTCGCTGCCGTCAGAGGAAGTCAGCACGGCGCTGGCCGGCTGGCAGCGCGCCGTGCGCGCCGCCAAGGCGTGGGCCGACGACGCGCAGTAAACTGCCGGGCCGCCGCGCGCGACGCGGCGGCCAGCAGCGCAGCCGACAACAACACCACGATTCATAACGAGCAGGCGGACCGTGCAACGCGCGAGTCCGCCGCACTGGTAGAGAGACACCCGAAATGTCACCTTATATTGCGGAGTTCATCGGCACGGCCATCCTCGTGCTGCTCGGCAACGGCGCGGTCGCGAACGTGCTCCTCGCGAAAACGAAAGGCCGCGGCGCGGACCTGATCGTCATCGTGATGGGTTGGGCGATGGCCGTGTTCGTGGCCGTCTACGTCACCGCGAAGTTCAGCGGCGCGCACCTGAATCCGATCGTCACGATCAGCCTGGCGCTCGCCGGCAAGTTCGCGTGGTCGAAGGTCGGCGGCTACATCGCCGCGCAGATGCTGGGGGGAATGGCAGGCGCGCTGCTGGTCTGGCTCGCCTATCGCCAGCATTTCGCCAAGGAGGCCGATCCCGACCTGAAGCTGGCCGTGTTCTGCACCGCGCCCGCGATTCGCAGCGTCGTGCATAACGTGCTGACCGAAGCGATCTGCACCTTCGTGCTGATCCTCGGCGTGCTGTACCTGGCCGCCCCGCAGGTCGGGCTCGGCGCGCTCGACGCGCTGCCCGTCGGGCTGCTGGTGCTCGGCATCGGCATCTCGCTGGGCGGCCCGACCGGCTATGCGATGAGCCCGGCGCGCGATCTGTCGCCGCGCATCATGCATGCGCTGCTGCCGATCCCGGGCAAGCGCGACAGCGACTGGCGCTATGCCTGGGTCCCCGTGCTCGGCCCGCTCGCGGGCGGCGCGGCGGCGGCCTGGCTCTACCTGGCGCTGCACCGGACGCACTGAGCCCGCCGGTTACACGACGCGCGGCGCGGGCCGGCCGGCTCGCGCGCGCCGTTTTTCATGGGTCCTGCCTCGGCTTTCGCGCGGCGCACGCCGGCGCCCGGGCCGCGCCGCGAAAGCACGTATGATGACGATTCGCCCATCTCAGCGATTGTCCGCGCCCTGCCGATTTCCATGCTCGACCATCTGATCTGCGACTGCGACGGCGTGCTCGTCGACAGTGAAGTGATCGCCGACCGCGTGCTGCTCGACGTGCTCGGCGCCACGTTTCCCTCGCTCGATTTCAGCGCCGACGCGGCCGCCGCGTTTGGCCAGAAGGCCTCGCTGTTCCTCGCCTCGGTCGAGGCGCGCCACGGCATCCGCATGCCGGACGGCTTCGTCTCCACCATCGATCGCGCCACCGAGGCCGAACTCGCGCGCTCGCTCGCGCCGATCGCCGGCGTGCGCGACGCGCTGCTGCGCATCCCGCTGCCGGCCGCCGTGGTGTCGAACGCGCGCGGCGAACGCGTGCGCAACTCGCTCGCGCGCGCCGCGCTGACCGACGTGTTCGGCGAGCGCGTGTTCAGCGCCGATCAGGTGGCGCGGCCGAAGCCCTATCCCGACGTCTACCTGCTCGCCGCGCGCACGCTCGGCGTCGAGCCGGCGCGCTGCGTGGTGGTGGAGGACAGCCTGTCGGGGCTGACCGCCGCGCGCGCGGCCGGCATGAAGACGATCGCGTTCGTCGGCGCGAGCCACATTCCCGACGGTTACGAGAGCGTGCTGCGCGCGACCGGCATCACGCGGATCGTGCGCACGATGAGCGAGCTGCCGGCGCTGGTCGAAGCCGGCATGCGCGGCGAGTTCGGTGACGTGCAGTCGTAGCGGGAAGGTGGGTATCGGGCGGCGGCGCGTCCGGAATGGCCGGACGGCGGACCCGCCGCGGCCGGATGGTGGCGGGATCGAAGCGGGAATCGCGACGGGAGGTGGCAGCGCGGCGCCCGGCAACGGCTTCAAACCGCCGCGTCAGGCAAGCAAAGCGCCCCGGCATCGGCCAAGGCAACACGCTTGCAACGGCCTCAGGCCCTCAGGCAACAACTTCAAACAACGGTTTCAGGCTCGGCCGAAAGCCGCGGGCAGCGGCTTCGCGCAACGGCGCACGCCACCGCTCATGGCCAGACGCGCGGCCCGCGACACGCCAATCGGCGTCGCGAACCACCGCACGCCACGCCCCCTGCCTCGCCGGCAGCTCATGCACCGCACCACCAGCCGCCACTTTATTGCGGCAGGTCCCAGCGCGGCGGCACTTCCGCGTTGATCGTCACGCGAAACGCGCGCGCCTCCGAGTCGCCCGGATTGCGCAGCGTGTAGGGCTGGTCGGCGTCGAACACGATCGCGTCGCCGGTGGCGAGCAGCTGGCGGCGGTCGTTGACGGCCAGCTCCAGCGTGCCCTCGCTGACCACCAGGTTGATGGTCGTGCCGGGCGCGCGGCGCACGCCGGTCTCGGTATGCAGCGGCGCCACCCGCAGTTCGTGGAATTCGGCCGTCGCGGGCTCGCCTTCCGGATACAGCGCGCGCGACGAAAACCGGCCGTTCGAGCCGACCACGCGCACCGCGCGCTCGGCCGGCAGATGCTCGAAGCCGAGCACCGCGTGGCGCCGCAGGAACGCGGCCACCGACACCTTGAGCGCCGCGGCGACCTTGCAGAGCACCTTGATCGACGGCACGCTGCGCGCCGACTCGATCTGCGCGAGCATCGCGCGCGACACGCCCGACAGGCGGGCCAGCGCGTCGAGCGAAAGCTGGCGTTCGGCGCGCAGCCGCGCCAGATTCAAGCCGACCAGGCGCTCGAGCGCCTCGAACGATTCAGCCGGCGTGGCGAGCGCCGCGGCGGCGGCCGGGTCGGCCGGCGAGGGGTCGCGCACCAGCGCGAGGGGCGAATGCATGGGTAGCCTCCAGCGCGCCTGGCGCGCAGCGAACTCGATTGGAGGCAAGCCTAGCATCGCGGTTTTCGGCGGCAAACGAAGTTATCTTCACACTGTTATCAGCATCGCGGAGGAATCGTCAGCGCGCCGCGCCTTCATGACCGGCGCCGCCGCCGCGCCCGGGCGCCGCTTCCCGCCCCGGCGATCCGGTTTTCGAAAAGCTATAATGCACGGCTTTCCAGACGGTTCCAGCCGGCCCGGGCGGCCGCCATCCGGCCCCTTTCTCCGGCCCCTGTCGTTTCGCGCCGGCGCGATGGTCCCGCCATGGCCCCCGCCAGCGCGCGCGGCCGGCGGCAAAACCGGGCGCGCGCCGCCCGAACCGTCCCGATTCACCCCGCAACGACGCCCCCAGGTCAACCACTGCGAACGGCGAACCCCAGATGACGAAAAAAGTTTACGTAAAGACCTTCGGCTGCCAGATGAACGAGTACGACTCGGACAAGATGGTGGACGTGCTCAACGCCGCCGAAGGGCTCGAGAAGACCGACAACCCCGAAGATGCCGACGTGATCCTGTTCAACACCTGCTCGGTGCGCGAGAAGGCGCAGGAGAAGGTGTTCTCGGATCTCGGCCGGGTGCGCGAGCTGAAGGAAGCCAAGCCCGGGCTGATCATCGGGGTGGGCGGCTGCGTGGCGAGCCAGGAAGGCGCGGCGATCGTCGCGCGCGCACCCTACGTGGACCTCGTGTTCGGCCCGCAGACGCTGCACCGGCTGCCGAAAATGATCGACGCACGCCGCGCGAGCGGCCGCTCGCAGGTCGACATCACGTTCCCCGAGATCGAGAAGTTCGACCACCTGCCGCCCGCGCGCGTGGAAGGCCCGAGCGCGTTCGTCTCGATCATGGAAGGCTGCAGCAAGTACTGCAGCTACTGCGTGGTGCCCTACACGCGCGGCGACGAGGTCTCGCGCCCGCTCGACGACGTGCTCACCGAGATCGCCGGGCTCGCCGACCAGGGCGTGCGCGAGGTGACGCTGCTGGGCCAGAACGTCAACGCCTACCGCGGCGCGCTCACCGCCGGCTCGACCGAGATCGCCGATTTCGCGACGCTGATCGAATACGTGGCCGACCTGCCCGGCATCGAGCGGATCCGCTACACCACCTCGCATCCGAAGGAATTCACGCAGCGCCTGCTCGACGTCTACGCGCGCGTGCCGAAGCTCGTCAACCACCTGCACCTGCCGGTCCAGCACGGCTCCGACCGCGTGCTGATGGCGATGAAGCGCGGCTACACGGTGCTCGAGTACAAATCGCTGATCCGCAAGCTGCGCGCGATCCGCCCCGAGCTGTCGCTGTCCACCGACATCATCATCGGCTTCCCGGGCGAGACCGAGGCCGACTTCGACAAGACCATGGCACTGGTCCACGAGATGAGCTACGACACCAGCTTCTCGTTCATCTACAGCCCGCGCCCGGGCACGCCGGCCGCCAGCCTGCACGACGACACGCCGCGCGAGGTCAAGCTCAAACGCCTGCAACATCTGCAGGCCACCATCGAGGAGAACGTCGCGCGGATCAGCGCGTCGATGGTCGGCCGGGTCGAGCGAATCCTCGTGGAAGGTCCGTCGCGCAAGGATCCGAACGAACTGGCGGGGCGCACCGAGAACAATCGCGTGGTCAACTTCCCGGCGCCGCTCGCCTCGCACGCGCGGCTGATCGGCCAGATGATCGACGTGCGGATCAACCACGCCTATCCGCATTCGCTGCGCGGCGAACTCGTGCTCGCGCACGACGACGCCAGCACGGCCACCCACTGAGCGCCCAACCGAAGGAAGCCGACGCAACCTTGAAAGCCATCCAAGCCCTGGAATTCACCGCGCCGCGCGACGACAACGCGCGCCTCGCGAACCTCTGCGGTCCGCTCGACGAGAACCTGCGGCAGATCGAGCAGGCACTCGACGTCACGCTGCAGCGGCGCGGCCACCGGATCGCGATCCGCGGCCGGGGCGCGAAGCTCGCGCTGGCCGCGCTGGAAAACTTCTACAACCTCGCCCGCGATCCGCTCTCGCTCGACGACATCCAGCTCGCGCTGGTCGAGACGCGCCAGCTGGGCGGAGGCGGGCGCGGCAACGGCGCGCCGGGCAACGACGAACCGGACGTGCGCTTTCGCGGCAGCCCCGACCACCCGTTCGACGAGCCGGCCGCCGCCGATCCCGACTCGCCCGACGAGGAGCCGGCGCCGAAGCTCTACACGCGCCGCGCCGACCTGCGCGGCCGCACCCCGGCGCAGCGCGAGTACCTGAAGCAGATCCTCTCGCACGACGTGACGTTCGGCATCGGGCCGGCCGGCACCGGCAAGACCTACCTCGCCGTGGCCTGCGCGGTGGACGCGCTCGAACGCGACCAGGTCAAGCGCATCGTGCTGACGCGGCCGGCCGTCGAGGCCGGCGAGCGGCTCGGCTTCCTGCCCGGCGACCTGTCGCAGAAGGTCGATCCGTACCTGCGCCCGCTCTACGACGCGCTCTACGACCTGCTCGGCTTCGACAAGACCGCCAAGATGTTCGAGCGCCAGATGATCGAGATCGCGCCGCTCGCCTACATGCGCGGCCGCACGCTGAACCACGCGTTCATCATCCTCGACGAGGCGCAGAACACCACGCCCGAGCAGATGAAGATGTTCTTGACGCGGATCGGCTTCGGCTCGAAGGCGGTGGTCACCGGCGACACCACCCAGATCGACCTGCCGCGCGGCCACAAGAGCGGGCTCGTCGAGGCCCAGCAGGTGCTCGGCCAGGTGCGCGGCATCGCGCTCACGCGCTTCACGAGCGCCGACGTGGTGCGCCATCCGCTGGTGGCGCGGATCGTCGAGGCCTACGACGAGTTCCACGCGCAGCGCAAGGACGACTGACGGCGACGCGCGCGGCGGCGGCCGTTGCCGTTGCCGCGCTGTTGTTGTCACGGTACGCCGCTTCGCCAACGCGGCGCGACCGTCCGTCACGCGTGGGCCGCGCCGAGCCCCCGCCGTCCGGGCGCGAAGCCGCACCGGCGCGGCACGGCGGCCCGTGCGCCGCATTGCTTCGTATTTCGCAAGCCTTGTCGCGGCACGCCCGCCGGCCCGCCGGACGGGCGAAACAGCCGGCCGTTTGGTGTATGCTCGGGCGATTCCGTTTGTTCCCCCGGCGATGAAATCCTCCCGCTCCCAGAAAGCCCAGAAGCCTGCCCTTACCGGCGCACCGCGCGTGTCGCTGTTCGATGAACGCGGCAAGGTCAAGTCGATCGACGCGCAGGGCCTGCGCATCGATTTCCCCGATGGCCGCGCGCTGATGTTCGACCTGTCCGGCGCCGCCGGCGACGCCTCGGTCGCGATCGTCGCGCAGCACGTCGATCCCGCCCAGCGCGCCACGCTGACGCTGCGCCCCGAGCACTACGACAGCCTCACGCTGTCGGTCGGCGCCGAAGCGGAGCCGCTTGACGCGATCCTGCCCGGCCTCGACGGCGCCGGGGCGGACGCGACCGACGCCATCGACGACGACGCCCCGCTGTCGGCCGGCGAACCCGAACTCGAACTGGTCGTGCAATACGGCGACGAGATCACCGCCGCGCAGCGCAAGACGCTGCCCAAGCGCAAGCTGATCGCCGAATGGCTGTCGACCTCGCTGTCGGCGGACGCGCAGCTCACGGTGCGCTTCGTCGGCGAGAAGGAAGGCCGCGAGCTGAACGGCGGCTACCGCAAGAAGGACTATCCCACCAACGTGCTGACCTTCGCCTACGACTCGGCGCCCGACGGCACCACGATCGGCGATCTCGTGATCTGCTGCCCGGTGGTCGAAAAGGAGGCGGCCGAGCAGGACAAGCCGCTCGTCGCCCATTACGCGCATCTGCTCGTCCATGGCGCGTTGCACGCGCAGGGGTATGATCACGAACGGAGCGAGGAGGACGCGACCGAAATGGAAGCGCTCGAAACCGACATCCTCGCCAAGCTCGGCTTCCCGAACCCGTATCAGTAAGGGGCAGCACGGCCGGCCGGGCATCGTTCGAACCCCTGAACCGGCCGCGAGCCCCCACCGTGAGTACGCCCTTTCCCGCCACCAACGCGTATCCGCCGTCGATCGGCTCCGGCCGACTGCTCTCCGAACACGAACTCGCCACCTCGCTCGACGCGACGCTGGCGGGCTGGGACCGTCAGGCCGACCTCTGGCTGTTCGGCTATGGCTCGCTGATCTGGAATCCCGGCCTGCCGACCGTCGAACAGGTCCACGGGCGCGTCCACGGCTACCACCGCGGCCTCTATCTGTGGTCGCGCGTCAACCGCGGCACCCCCGAGCGGCCGGGACTCGTGCTCGCGCTCGACCGCGGCGGCTCGTGCAGCGGCGTGGCGTTCCGGATCGCCGGGCCGAGCGCGCTGCCGCATCTCGAAACGCTCTGGCAGCGCGAAATGCCGATGGGCTCGTACCGGCCCGCCTGGCTGCCCTGCACGCTCACGACCGGCCAGCGCGTGCGCGCGCTCGCGTTCGTGATGCGCCGCGACGTGCCGACCTACACCGGCAAGCTGTCCGACGAGGTGGTGCGCGCCGTGTTCGACAGCGCGCAGGGCCGCTACGGCACCACGCTCGACTACGTGACGCGCACCGTCGCCGCGCTGCGCGAGAGCGGCATCCCCGACCGCGCGCTGGAAGCGCTGCTCGCGCGCTGCGGCTGAGCCGATCGCCGGGCATCCGCTTTTTGGCCCGTTGGGCGCGGCGCCGATTCCGGGTTAGGATGGGCGCGAGCCGCCGGG
Source organism: Burkholderia plantarii (assembly GCF_001411805.1). NCBI lineage: Bacteria > Pseudomonadati > Pseudomonadota > Betaproteobacteria > Burkholderiales > Burkholderiaceae > Burkholderia > Burkholderia plantarii. Next base: position 3,670,556 of record NZ_CP007212.1, read on the forward strand.
CCGGCTGCCGCGTCCGCCATCCGGCCGACACGGCAGCGCCAAGGCCTTGGTGTATCCTTGCCAACTCCGTGACCACGCGTCCGCGGTCCGCCCCGGGCGCACCACCATGAACGATTCGTATCCCAGTCGAAAGTCCACCGACAAACCTCCCGAAAAGCGTTCGCTTCTCGAACGCCTGACCGACTTCATCTCGCCCGAGCCCGAATCCCGCGGCGAGCTGCTCGAAATCCTGCAGGACGCGCACGAGCGCAACCTGATCGACGCCGATTCGCTGTCGATGATCGAGGGCGTGTTCCAGGTCTCCGACCTCTGCGCGCGCGACATCATGGTGCCGCGCGCCCAGATGGACGCGCTCAACATCGCCGACAAGCCCGAGGACTTCATTCCGTTCGTGCTCGACAAGGCCCACTCGCGCTACCCGGTCTACGAAGAAAACCGCGACAACGTGATCGGCGTGCTGCTCGCGAAGGATCTGCTGCGCTTCTACGCGGAAGAAGAGTTCGACGTGCGCGGGATGCTTCGCCCGGCCGTGTTCATCCCCGAATCGAAGCGCCTGAACGTGCTGCTGCACGACTTCCGCGTGAACCGCAACCACCTCGCGATCGTGGTCGACGAATACGGCGGCGTGGCCGGCCTCATCACGATCGAGGACGTGCTGGAACAGATCGTCGGCGACATCGAGGACGAATACGACTTCGACGAGGAAGCCGGCAACATCATCTCGGCGCCGGACGGGCGCTTCCGCGTGCGCGCGCTGACCGAAATCTCGCAGTTCAACGAGGTGTTCGGCACCGATTTCCCCGACGACGAGGTCGACACCATCGGCGGGCTGATCACCCATCATTTCGGCCGCGTGCCGCATCGCGGCGAGAAGCTGCGGATCGGCCGGCTGATCTTCGAGATCCAGCGCGGCGACGCACGCCAGATCCACGTGCTGCTGGTGCGCCGCGACCCGCTCGCCGGCCGCCACGGCGAACCGGCCGACGACTGACCGTCCGGCCGCCCGTCAACGCTCCACCTTCGACCCGCATGGCCGAATCGTTCCCGACCCGCGCGCGACGCGGCGCCACCTTCGCGTCCGGCAGCCGCGCGCTGCCCCGCTGGCACTATCCGGCCGCGCTCCTCGCGGGCGCGGCCAACACGCTGAGCTTCGCCCCCACGCCGCACGGCGGCTGGCTGCAGCTGCTCGTGTTCGTCTGGTTCTACGCGCAGCTCGCGCGCAGCGCGACGCGCGCGCAGGCCACGCTGACCGGCGCCGCGTTCGGCTTCGGCAACTTCCTGTCGGGCATCTGGTGGCTGTTCATCAGCATGCACGTGTACGGCGAGATGGCCACGCCGCTCGCGGCCGGCGCGCTGGTGCTGTTCTGCCTCTATCTCGCGCTTTATCCGGCGCTCTCGTCGCTGGCCTGGGCGCTCGCCTCGGGCAAGCGCGCGGGGCAGGCGTTCGCGCCGTCGTGGCACGGCGCGTTCGCGTTCGCGAGCGCCTGGGCGCTCGGCGAATGGGCGCGCGGCACGGTGTTCACCGGCTTTCCGTGGCTCGCGAGCGGCTATCCGCAGGTGGACGGCCCGTTCGCCGGCTACGCGCCGGTGGCGGGCGTGTACGGCATCGGCTGGGTGCTCGCGCTGTTCGCGGCGCTGGTTGTCAACGCGATCGTGCGGGCGCGCCTCGCGCGCGGCGGCGCGCTCGCGCCGGCCGCGCTGGCCGCCGCGCTCGTCGCGCTCGGCCTGCTGCTGCCGCTGGTGCCGTGGACCCGGCCCGAGAACAAGCCGCTCAACGTGCGCCTGCTGCAGGGCAACGTGAAGCAGGACATCAAGTTCGAGCAGGCCGGCATCGACGCGGCGATCCGCATGTACACGAAGATGATCACCGAGAAGCCGGCCGATCTCGTCGTCACGCCCGAAACGGCGATCGCGGTGATGATCCAGGACGTGCCGGTGCCGTTCGCGAAGGCGGTGCGCAGCTTCGTCGACAAGACCGGCACCTCGGTGCTGTTCGGCGCGGTCGGCGACAAGATCCTGCCCGACGGCAGCATCGTCGACTACACAAACAGCCTGTACGGCGTGACGCCGGGCTCGATGAAGATCTACCACTACGACAAGCACCACCTGGTGCCGTTCGGCGAGTTCATCCCGTGGGGCTTCCGCTGGTTCGTGAACCTGATGAAGATGCCGCTCGGCGACTTCGCGCGCGGCGCGCCGGTGCAGACGCCGTTCCTGGTCCACGACCAGCCGGTGATGGCCGACATCTGCTACGAGGACATCTTCGGCGAGGAGATCGCGGCGACCGTGCGCGACAACGCGCCGTCGCCGGGCGTGCTCGTCAACGTCACGAACCTCGCCTGGTTCGGCGACACCATCGCGCTCGACCAGCACCTGCAGATCGCACGGATGCGTTCGCTGGAAACGGGCCGCCCGATGCTGCGCGCGACCAACACCGGCATGACCGCGGCGATCGACGCGCACGGCCGCGTGATCGGCCGCCTCAAGCCGTTCACGCTCGGCTCGCTCGACGTGACGATCGAGGGCACCCAGGGCATCACGCCGTTCGTCGCCAACGGCAACGCGATCGTGCTGGCCGTGGCCGGCCTGCTGCTCGCGTTCGTGCTGGTGGCCGGGCCGCGGCTGCGCCGGCGCGGCTGAGGCCGCCAGCTCGGGGCCGGGCCGGCGCTTGCGTCGGTGCCGGCCGGTTCATCGCGACTCGTATCCGCCGTATTCGCGTGGCGCTTTTCGCGGGGCACGGCTCGCGCCGCGACCACCGATGGCGCCGATAGCAACGCTTGCGCCTCACGCATCAGTGGCTGGCGCCGACCTTCCCCGCCTCGCCCGGCACCGGCCCGCGCCGACCCGCCTCACCACGCCCCACCCGTCCCCGCCAGCGCGCGCAAATCCCGCGCGACCGCGTCGAGCACCGGCTGCCATTCCATGAAGGCCGGCTGCCGGTACAGCGTCGCGGCCGGATACAGCGGGCTGTCGCGCCGTTCGAGCTGCCAGACCCAGTGCGGATTGACGTCGAGCAGCACCCAGCTCGCCAGACCGAGCGCGCCGCTCAGGTGCGCGATCGAGGTGCAGACGGTGATCACGAGATCGAGCGCGCCGAGATAGGCGGCCGTGTCGTCGAAGCTGCGCCATTCGGCGCTGTGATCGACGATCGGCAGGCCGAGCGCGCGCGCGGCCGCCACCTCGGCCTCGCCGCCCGGCTGCAGCGAGTGGAAGCTCACGCCCGCGATGCCCGCGAACGCGGCCGCGTAACGCTCGATGCCGATGCGCCGGAACGGATTGCGCTGGTGCCCGGCGCTGCCGCTCCAGGCAAGCCCGACGCGCAGCCGCTCGCCGGGCCGCGCCTCGGCCGCGAAGCGCGCGCGCCACGCGTCGCGCGCGGCCGCGTCGGCGCGCAGGTACGGCACGGCCGCGCCGGCCGCCGCGTCGGGCAGGCCGAGCTGCCATGGCACGCTGCCGATCGGCAGGTGATAGTCGGCGGCCGGCAGGCGCTCGACGTCGAGTTCGTCGCCATACAGGTCGACGTGTTCGCCGAGGCTGCGCGAGAGCAGCGCGCCCATCTGCGCAAACGCGTTCCAGACGAGCCGCCCGCCCTCGCGATGCACGCGCCCGGCCAGCAGCGGGATGGTCCGGCACAGCTGCAGCAGGTCGCCCATGCCCTGCTCGCCCCACACCAGGAGCGTCTTGCCCGCGAGCGGCTCGCCGTGCCAGCGCGGCGCCGGCAGGGTCGGGCGCAGCGCGCGCAGCTCGGTCGAGCCCTGCCAGCGCGCCTCGTGGCCGAGCCAGCCGTCGGCGAAGTTGCCGCGTACCAGCTGGATGATGGCGAGATTGAAGCGGAACGTGGCGTCGTCGGGCGAGAGTTCGAGCGCGCGCCGCGCGCAGTGCTCGGCTTCATCCCAGCGCTGCGCTTCCTTGTAGACGCAGCTCGCGTTGTTGCGCGCGAGCGCGTTGTCGGGCACCAGCGCGAGCGCCTGCGCGGCGGCATCGAGCGCGCGCGCGAGGTCGCCGCGCGCGCGATACGAGACGATCAGATTGATCCAGGCCTGCTCGTCGCGCGGGTTCGCCTCGACGGCCTGCTCGAACAGCGCGAGTTCCTCGGCCGGATCGCCCTTCGAGAGACGGATCGCGATCGCGAGGTTGTTGCGCAGCGACGGCCAGTCGGGGGCGAGCGCCAGCGCGCGCCGGTACGGCCCGATCGCCTCGGCGTGGCGGCCGCTCATCTGCAGCGCGTAACCGCAGTTGAACGCGAGCGCGGGCACGTCGGGCTCGATGCGCCACAGGCAGCTCGCGAGCTCGGCCGCGTCCGCGTGGCGCTGGCGTTCGATCAGACTCGCGGTCAGCCGCGCGAGCGCCGCGTAGTCGAGCGAGTGCAGCCGCGAGGCCGCGTCGAGCCAGGTCGCGCGCGCCTGCTCGCGGCCCGCCGCGCCGGCGGCGGCGGCCTCGCGCAGGAAGTCGAGGAACGGCGGGTAGAGCGGGAAATGCGGGTCGACGGGCGGTGTGAACATGAGCGTCATCGGTCCATGATCGGCGCGGACGGCCAGTCCATGCATCTTACCGCGCGGCGGTGGGGCTCCGGCGAGGCGGCAAGGGCCGGCCACGACCGCGAATACCGGGCGGGCCACGCGGCCCACCGGAGGCGAAGGCACGCAGCGGTCTCGCCATCGCCATCGCCATCGCCATCCGCCATCCGCCATCCGCTTGCCGCTTGCCGCTTGCCGCTTGCCGCTTGCCGCTTGCCGCTTGCCGCTTGCCGCTTGCCGCTTGCCGCCCACGGTCTGCCGCTTCGCACCCGCAATTCAAGCCGCATTCACACCGCCATTCGCGGTCCGCGCACCCTTCATTCACGACACGATCCACGTCCTCATCGACGCCGCGAACACCCGCGGCAACGCCCGCGTGCGGGCTCCCCGACAGTCCGTCCCGGCCATCACGGCCGCAGCGTCGCGCCGATCCGGTAAAATTACGCGCTTTACGCCCATCCAAGCCGCGCGCCGGACTGGCGCCCCGGCCCGAGCCCGCTCGCGCCGGCTTCGCCACCGGAACGCAAAGCGCCTACGAAGGCCCCTCATGCTCACGTTTCAGCAAATCATCCTGACGCTCCAGTCCTACTGGGACAAACAGGGTTGCGCCCTGCTCCAGCCGATCGACATGGAAGTCGGCGCCGGCACCTCGCACGTCCACACGTTCCTGCGCGCGATCGGCCCCGAGCCGTGGCGCGCGGCCTACGTGCAGCCCTCGCGCCGCCCGAAGGACGGCCGCTACGGCGAGAACCCGAACCGCCTGCAGCACTACTACCAGTACCAGGTGGTGATGAAGCCGGCGCCGGAGAACATCCTCGACCTGTATCTCGGCTCGCTCGAGGCGCTCGGCTTCGACCTGAAGCAGAACGACGTGCGCTTCGTCGAGGACGACTGGGAAAACCCGACGCTGGGCGCCTGGGGCCTCGGCTGGGAAGTCTGGTTGAACGGCATGGAGGTGACGCAGTTCACCTACTTCCAGCAGGTGGGGGGCCTCGACTGCAAGCCCGTGCTCGGCGAGATCACCTACGGCATCGAGCGGCTCGCGATGTACCTGCAGAAGGTCGAGAACATCTACGACCTGGTCTGGACGGAGTGGGAGGAACTCGGCCCGAACGGCCTGGAGATGCGGCGCCTGACCTATCGCGACGTCTATCACCAGAACGAGGTCGAGCAGTCGACCTACAACTTCGAGCACGCCAACGTCGACCTGCTGTTCACGTTCTTCAACAGCTACGAATCGGAAGCGAAGCGCATGATCGAGGCGAAGCTCGCGCTGCCCGCCTACGAACTCGTGCTGAAGGCCGGCCACACGTTCAACCTGCTCGACGCGCGCGGCGCGATCTCGGTGACCGAGCGCGCGGCCTACATCGGCCGGATCCGCGCGCTGTCGCGGCTGGTCGCGCAGAGCTACTACGAATCGCGCGAGGCGCTCGGCTTCCCGATGATCGGCAACCCGGTACGCGGCGTGCCGGGCCTCACGACCGACGCGCAGGACGCGGCGCAGCCCGGCTGGGTGCCGCCGCTGAAGGCCGAACGCAAGATCGATCAGGACTGACGAGATTCCCCCCATCATGACGCACATCCAATCCGCTCCGCTGCTGGTCGAACTGCTGACCGAGGAACTGCCGCCGAAGGCGCTCGCGCGCCTCGGCGACGCGTTCGCCGAGGGCATCGCCCAGCGCCTCGCCGCGCGCGACCTGACCGACGGCGCGCCCGTCTTCGAACGCTACGCCACGCCGCGCCGGCTCGCCGTGGTGATCACCAACGTGCGCGCCGTCGCGCCGGACCGCCAGGTCCGCGAGAAGGTGCTGCCGGTGTCGGTCGCGCTCGACGCGGCCGGCCAGCCCACCGCGCCGCTCGCCAAGAAGCTCGCCGCGCTCGGCCACCCGAACCTGACCGTCGCCGATCTCGAACGCGCGCAGGACGGCAAGGCCGAGGCGTTCTTCGTCAACTACCCGGCACCGGGCGCGACGCTCGCCGACGGCCTGCAGGCCGCGCTCGACGAGACGCTCGCGAAGCTGCCGATCCCGAAGGTGATGACCTACCAGCGCCCGGACGGCACCGACGTGCAGTTCGTGCGCCCCGTGAAGCGCCTGACCGTGCTGCACGACACGCGCGTGGTGCCGGTGTCGGCGTTCGGCATCGATGCCGGCGACACCACGCTCGGCCACCGCTTCCTGTCCGACGGGCTGGTCGCGATCGGCTCGGCGAGCGCCTATGCCGACACGCTGCGCGAGAAGGGCCGCGTGATCGCGCACTTCGTCGACCGCAAGGAATCGATCCGCACCGCGCTCGCCGAGCGCGCCGGCGGCGACGCCGTGGTGATGCCCGAGTCGCTGCTCGACGAAGTCAACGCGCTGGTGGAATGGCCGGTGGTCTACGCCTGCAAGTTCGAGGACGAGTTCCTGCAGGTGCCGCAGGAATGCCTGATCCTGACGATGCAGACCAACCAGAAGTATTTCGCGCTGACCGACGCGGCCGGCAGGCTGCGCTCGCGCTTCCTGATCGTCTCGAACATCGAGACGGCCACCCCGGCCGAGATCATCGACGGCAACGAGCGCGTGGTGCGCCCGCGCCTGGCCGACGCGAAGTTCTTCTTCGAGACCGACAAGAAGACCCCGCTCGCCGACCGCGTGCCGCGCCTCGCCAACGTCGTCTATCACAACAAGCTCGGCTCGCAGCTCGCGCGCGTCGAGCGGATCGAATCGCTGGCCGCGCAGATCGCGCCGTCCGTCGGCGCCGACGCCGCGCTCGCGCAGCGCGCCGCGCGGCTCGCGAAGGCCGACCTGCTGACCGACATGGTCGGCGAGTTCCCGGAACTGCAGGGCACCATGGGCACTTACTACGCGCGCCACGACGGCGAGGCGGACGAAGTGGCCGTGGCCTGCACCGAGCACTACCAGCCGCGCTTCTCGGGCGACACGCTGCCGGCCGCGCCGGTCAGCACCGCCGTGGCGCTGGCCGACAAGCTCGAGACGATCGTCGGCATCTGGGGCATCGGCCTCGCGCCGACCGGCGAGAAGGATCCGTTCGCGCTGCGCCGACACGCGCTCGGCGTGCTGCGCCTGCTGGTCGAGAAGCAGCTGCCGCTCGACGTTCGCGGCCTGCTGCGCGCCACCTACGCGAGCTTCGCCGGCATCGCCGGGGTGGCCGAATCGACCGACGCGATCTACGCGTTCTTCCTCGACCGGCTGCGCGGCCTGCTGCGCGAACGTGGCTACGCGACGGGCGAGATCGACGCGGTGCTGGGCCTCGAGCCGACCCGCATCGACGACCTGATCGCGCGCCTCGACGCGGTGCGCGAGTTCACGCGCCTGGCCGAGGCCGAGGCGCTCGCGGCCGCCAACAAGCGGATCTCGAACATCCTCAAGAAGTCGGAAGGCGGCGTGCCGGGCGCAGTCGACGCGGCGCTGCTGGTCGAAGCGGCCGAACAGGCGCTCGCCGCCGAGCTCGCGCAGGTCGCCCCGCGCGTGCAGGCGCAGCTGGCCGCGCGCGACTACACGGGCGCGCTGTCGGCGCTCGCCGCGCTGCGCGCGCCGGTCGACACGTTCTTCAACGACGTGATGGTGAACGCCGAGGATCCGGCGCTGCGCGCCAACCGTCTCGCCCTGCTCGGTGCGCTGCACCAGCAGATGAACTGCGTGGCGGACATCTCGAAGCTCGCCGCCTGAGCGCCCCAACCGCAGTCCAACCCGCCGCCTCGGGCGGCCCACCGCCAGCCAGCGCCAGGAGAGCACGCCATGCCGACGAGTGCCAACCGCAAGCTCGTCGTCCTCGACCGGGACGGCGTCATCAACGTCGATTCGGATGCGTTCATCAAGACGCCCGACGAATGGATCGCGCTGCCCGGCGCCCTCGAGGCGATCGGGCGGCTCAACCACGCGGGCTACCGCGTGGTGGTGGCGACCAACCAGTCGGGCATCGGACGCGGGCTGTTCGACACGGCCGCGCTCAACGCGATGCACCTGAAGATGCACAAGGCCGCCGCGGCGGTGGGCGCGCGCATCGACGCGGTGTTCTTCTGCCCGCACACGGCCGGCGACAACTGCGAGTGCCGCAAGCCGAAGCCCGGCATGATGGCGATGATCGCCGAACGCTTCGAGATCGAGCCGGACGAGACGCCGATGGTCGGCGACTCGCTGCGCGACCTGCAGGCGGGTGCCGCGGTCGGCTTCCGGCCGCACCTGGTGCTGACCGGCAAGGGCCGCAAGACGCTGGCGGCCGGCAACCTGCCCGACGGCACGCGCGTCCACGACGACCTGCGCGCTTTCGCGCTGGATTTTCTGTCCCGGGAACACGCCTGAGCCGGCGCCCGCCGCCTCTCGCCGCCGTGTTCCACCGCTTCCGAGCCCCTAGCCGATGCGCCTCCTCCGTTCGCTGCTGCTGCTGATCTTCTTCGTGCTGTACACGGTGCCCTACGCCACCGCGTGCTTCATCGCGTTCCCGTTCCTGCGTCCCGACGCGCGCTACTGGATGGCGGCCGGCTGGTGCCGCTCCACGCTCGCGGTGGTGCGCTGGCTGAACGGCATCCGCTACCGCATCGAGGGCTTCGAGAACCTGCCCGACGGCCCGGCCGTGCTGCTCTCGAAGCACCAGTCGGCGTGGGAGACGCTCGCGTTTCCGGCACTGATGCCGCGCCCGCTCTGCTACGTGTTCAAGCGCGAGTTGCTCTACGTGCCGTTCTTCGGCTGGACGCTCGGGCTGCTGCACATGGTCAACATCAACCGCCGGGAAGGCAAGAACGCGTTCGACTCGGTGATCCGCCAGGGCAAGAAGCGCCTCGCCGAGGGCGCCTGGGTGATCATGTTCCCGGAAGGCACGCGCACCCCCACCGGCAGCCAGGGCAAGTACAAGACGGGCGGCGTGCGCTTCGCGCTGGGCACCGGCGCGCCGGTGGTGCCGATCGCCCATAATGCGGGGCGCGTGTGGCCGCGCAATTCGTTCATCAAGTATCCGGGTATAGTCACGGTGTCGATCGGCAAGCCGATCGATTCGCGCGGCCTCACCCCGGAGGAGCTGAACACGCGCGTCGAGCAGTGGATCGAAACGGAAATGCGCCGCATCGATCCCGACGCCTATCGTGACGAACGCGGCGACAGCCGCTGACGCGACGAACGCCGCCGCGCCGGCGGCGCCGCGGGCGATGCCCGGCCGGAGCCTGCCGCACGATTCTGATTCAAGGTTTCATTCATATTGCGCACCGCCAAACGAAGCGAACTGATGCCCAAGCGTCCCAGGCCACGGCCCGCCGTCGTCGCACTCGATCACCACCAGCTCGATCTGCCGCTGTTCGACGGCCCGCTGCCGCCTGCGCCGTCCGCCTCGCCGTCGCCCGAGCGCGACCGTTCGCTGCGCTCGCTGACGCTCGACGGCCGTGTCCTCGAATACCGGCTCAAGCGCTCGGCGCGCCGCACCATCGGCTTCGCGATCGACGGCAGCGGGCTCACGATCACCGCGCCGCGCTGGGTCACGCTCGCCGACATCGAGGCCGCGATCGCCGAAAAGCGCCGCTGGATCTTCGTGAAGCTGGCCGAATGGCAGACCCGCATCGAGCAGCGCGCGCTGCCGCAGATCGACTGGAAGGACGGCGCGCGCATCCCGTTCCTCGGCAAGCCGGTCGAGATCGCGCTCGCGTCGGCCGACGGCTCGCTCGCCTACGAGGCCGAGCGCTCGGTGCTGGCACTCGGCCTGCCCGCGCATGCCGAGCCGCAGCAGATCAAGGACCGCGTGCAGGGCTGGCTGCAGGGCGAGGCCCGACGCATCTTCGGCGAGCGGCTCGCGGTGTACGCGCAGAAGCTCGGCGTCAGCTACAGCGCCTATGCGCTGTCGTCGGCCTCGACGCGCTGGGGCAGTTGCTCCAGCGACGGCAAGATCCGCCTGAACTGGCGGCTCGTGCATTTCCCGGTCTCGATCATCGACTACGTGGTCGCGCACGAACTCTCGCACCTGCGCGAGATGAACCACAGCCCGGCGTTCTGGCAGACGGTCGAATCGATCTTCCCGGAATTCCGCGAGGCGCGGCACACGCTCAAGCACCATCCGCCCGAACTGCTGCCGGCGCTCTAAGCGCGGCGGGCGGCCCGCCCCAATGAAAACGGCGCCCCACGCGAGGCGCCGTTTTTTCATGCATCCGGCTCAGTGCGACTTGCGCTGGATGAATTCGATCTTGTAGCCGTCGGGATCCTCGACGAACGCGATCACGGTCGTGCCGTGCTTCATCGGGCCGGCCTCGCGCGTGACCTTGCCGCCTTGCGCCTTGATCCGGTCGCAGGCCGCGTAGGCATCGTCGACCTCGATCGCGAGATGGCCGAAGCCGGTGCCGAGCTCGTACGAGGAGGTATCCCAGTTGTGGGTCAGCTCGATCACGGTGCCGGTCGATTCCGCTTCGTAACCGACGAACGCGAGCGTGAATTTGCCTTCCGGATAGTCGTTGCGGCGCAGCAGCTTCATGCCGAGCAGCTCGGTGTAGAACTGGATCGAGCGGTCGAGGTCGCCGACGCGCAGCATCGTGTGCAGCATTCGCATGGTTGGGTACTCCGTGGGGAACAATCTGGGGAACGGCCGAATTTACCAGACGCGGCCGATTTTCGCCGGGTGGAAAGCGAACACGGCGGCGCGCGAAGGCCGGCGCGCGGCGCACGCGGCGCACGCGGCGGCATGCCGGCCGCCGGAACCGCGCCGCCCGGATCGGAGCCGGATCAACTGCCGGCGGCAGGCCGCGTCGCGGCGACCGTGCGCGCCAGCGTCACGTACTCGGCCACGCCGACATCCTCGGCGCGGCGCGCCAGATCGAAGCCGAGCGCCTCGAAGTCCACCGTGTCACGATACGCGCCGAGCGTGTTGCGCAGCATCTTGCGGCGCTGCGAGAACGCCGCCGCGACCACCTCGCCGAGCACGCCGACGTCCACCTCGAGCAGCTCGTGCGGCGCGTAGGGAATCATCCGCACGATCGCCGAATCGACCTTCGGCGGCGGCTGGAACGACTCGGGCGGCACGTCGATCAGCTTGTCCATCACGTAGCGGTACTGCAGCATCACCGACAGCCGGCTGAACGCCTTGCTGCCCGGCTCGGCCACCATCCGCTCGACCACCTCGTTCTGCAGCATGAAGTGCTGGTCCACCACCCGCTCGGCGAACGTCATCAGGTGGAACAGCAGCGGGCTCGAGATGTTGTAGGGCAGGTTGCCGATGATGCGCAGCGACGGCTTCTCGCCCGGCAGCGCGAGCGCGCTGAAATCGAATGCGAGCGCGTCGCCGGCATGCAGCTCCAGCAGGTCGCCGAAGCGCTGCTTGAGGCGGCCGATCAGGTCGCGGTCGAGCTCGACCGCGTGCAGCGGCGCCTCGGGCGTGGCGAGCCGCTCGATCACGGGGCCGGTCAGCGCGCCGAGGCCCGGGCCGATCTCGACCATGCGCTCGCCGCGCTCGGGGCGAATCGTCGAGACGATCGAATCGATCACGCCGGTGTCGACGAGAAAGTTCTGCCCGAAGCGCTTGCGCGCGAAGTGTCCCTGGTGCTGTCTGCTGTTCGACATCGAAAGAATGAAACGAAAGTGGAGCGGGCCGGCGCGTCAGGCGCCGCGGCGGTGGCGCGCCATCGCGACCGCGGTATCGAGCGCGGCGATCAGGCTGCCCGGATCGGCACGGCCGGTGCCGGCCAGGTCGAGCGCGGTGCCGTGATCGACCGAGGTGCGCACGATCGGCAGGCCGAGCGTGACGTTGATGCCCTCGCCGAACGTCGCGAACTTGAGCACCGGCAGGCCCTGGTCATGGAACATCGCGAGCACGCAGTCGGCGTGTTCGAGGTAGCGCGGCTGGAACAGCGTGTCGGCCGGATACGGCCCGCGCGCGTCGATGCCGCGCGCCTTGGCCGCGGCCAGCGCCGGCGCGATCACGTCGATCTCCTCGCGGCCGAGATAGCCGTTCTCGCCCGCGTGCGGGTTCAGGCCGGTGACGAGGATGTGTGGCGCGGCAAGGCCGAAATGGCGGCGCAGGTCGGCGTCGATGATGACGAGCGTCTCGACCAGCGAGTCGATCGTCAGCGCGGCCGACACGTCCTTGAGCGGCAGGTGCGTGGTGGCCAGCGCGACGCGCAGCGGCCGCTCGCCGGTGCCGGCCAGCATCATCACGACGCGCGACGTGCCGGTGCGTTCGGCCAGGTATTCGGTGTGGCCGGTGAACGGCACGCCGGCATCGTTGATCGTGCTCTTCTGCAGCGGCGCCGTGACGATCGCGTCGTAACGGCCCGCCACCGCGCCGTCGATCGCCGCGTCGAGCAGGCCCAGCACGTAGCGGCCGTTGGCCGCGTCGAGCTGCCCGGCCCGCGCCGGCACGGCGAGCGGGCGATGCGCCAGCTCCACGCGGTTACCGACGCCGAGCGCGGCCGGATCGATGCCGACCGCCTGCGCGCGCTCGGCGAACAGCGCCGCGTCGCAAAGCACCTCGAAGCGCGCGTCGGGCCAGCGCACCGGCGCCTCGGCAAGCGCGCGCGCGCTCAGCTCGGGGCCGACCCCGGCCGGCTCGCCGGTGGTGATCGCGATGCGCAGCGTCGGGGCGGTGGGCATGGCGGGCTCGCTCAGAGTTGCGGCTGGCCGATCTTGATCTGCACGTAGGACGAATCGCGCAGTTCGCGCAGCCAGTCGGCATAGGCCTGCTCGGCCTTGCGCTGGCCGATCGCCTGGCGCGCGATGTCCATCTGCTGCTGGACCGAGCCTTCGGCGTCGCGGCGGCCGAGCACCTGGATCAGGTGATAACCGTACTCGGTGCGCACCGGGTTGCTGATCTGGCCGTCCTGCAGCGTGTTCATGGCGCGCTCGAATTCCGGCACCGTCTCGCCCGGGCTGATCCAGCCCAGATCGCCGCCCTGCGAGGCCGAACCGTCCTGCGAATAAGTGCGCGCGAAGCTCGCGAAATCGCCGCCCGCCTCCACCTGGTTGCGGATGTCGATCAGCTGCTGGCGCGCCTGCGCCTCGGACTTGCCTTCGCCGACGCGCAGCAGGATGTGGCGCACGTGGGTCTGGACGATCTTCGGCGACGCGGCCGAGGTGCCCTGCGCGGTGCGGCGATCGACCAGGCGCACGATCTCGAAGCCGTCCGGCACGCGGATCAGCGTCGGGTTGACCTGGCCCGGGCGCAGCTGCGCGACGGCCTGCACCACGTCGGCCGGCAGCGAGCCCGGCGACTTGAAGCCGAGATCGCCGCCCGACTTCGCGTCCTTCGCCTCGGAATTGTTCTTCGCGAGCCGCTCGAAATCGGCGCCCGGCGCGAGCGCCTGCTTGAGCAGGCCGTCGGCCTTCTTCTGGGCGGCGTCGATCTGCGTCTCCGGTGCGTTCTGCGCGGCGGCCACGAAGATGTGCTCGAGCCGCAGGTCCTGCTGCGAACCGGCGTTCGGGCCGCGCTGGCTCGCGATGTAGCTCGCCACCTCGGCGTCGGACACGGTGATCTTGCTGTCCACTTCCTTCTCGCGCAGGCGCGAGAGCATCAGCTCGGTACGCGCGTCGCTGACGAAGATGCTCCAGGGCACCCCTTCGGCCTCGAGCCGCGCGCGGTACTGGTCGAGCTGCATGTTGTTGGCGGCCGCCAGACGCTGCAGCGTGGTCTGCACCATCGCGTCATCCACCACGATGCCGTCGTCCTTCGCCTTCTGCACCTGGATGCGCTCCAGCACCATCTGGTTCAGCACCTGCAGGCGCAGCTCGTCGGCGGGCGGCACCGGCGCCTTCTGCTGCTGCAGCCGGCGCGCGATCAGGCCGACCCGCTGGTCGAGCTCGCGGCCGGTGATCACGTCGTTGTTGACGACGGCGACGACCTCGTCGGCCAGCGCCGCGCCGTTCGAACCGAGCGCTTGGGCGACCGCCGGCGTGACGGACAGCAGCGACATGGCGGCGACGAGGCCGGACACGATTGCTGCGAAGCGAAGGGTTTTCTTCATTGCCACGGAGACTCCATTGAAAGCAGGCTGGCCGGCACCGTGTCAGGCGCGGCGATGGTGCGCGAAGGTTGGTTACTCATAGTTGCTGAAACGGGCCAGCGGCGGGGCCTGAGGCGGCAGCGGCGTGTAGCCCGGGATGCCCTCGCGGAACGCGGCGACGAGCCCGTTGTCGATGCTCGTCAGCCCCTTCAGCGTCAGCTGCGCCATGAAGCGCGTCGCGGAGTTCTGCTGTCCCGAGGTGTTGACGCCGTTCGCGTAGCGCTGCACGCCGACGCCGAGCGCCCAGCAGTCGGCATCGTACTGGAAGCCGAGTAGACCGTCGACAACCCGGTTGCTGGCCAGATCGTAATTGAAGCGGCCGACCGCGTAGAGGTGGCGCGTGAGCGGCCACTGGCCCGAGATCAGCACCTGGTTGATCGGATCGCCGTTGAGCGTCGTGTTGGCGCGCGTGTAGCGGTAGGCCACGTTGATCACGCGGCGCTCGCCGGGGCTGTAGCCGAAACCGATGCTCGACTTCACGAGCTGGTTGTTGTCGGCGTTGTACTGGAACGCCGTCTCCGACGCGAAGCCGGCGCCGAGCTTCAGCGACGCGCCGAGGATCAGGTCCGAGTGGCGCGCCTGCGCGACCGAGTCGGTCGGCAGCAGCGTGGTGCGCTGGCTGGAGAAGTAATACTGCTGCGCGATCACGAAGCGCGCGCGCTCGTCGCCCGTGGCCGGGTTCAGGAAGCGCGTGGTCAGCGCGGCGGTGACGCGGTTCTCGTCGGCGATCCGGTCGTTGCCGACGAAGGTGTTGGTGGTGAAGATCTCGGCGAGCCCGAAGTCGGACTCGGCGGTGTCGAACAGCGGCGCGTCGAGCTGGTTGCGGTACGGCGTGTAGACGTAGAACAGCCGCGGCTCGAGCGTCTGGATGAAATCCTGGCCGAACAGCCGCACCGAGCGGTCGAACTCCAGCCCGCTGTCGAGCGAGAAGGTCGGGATCGAGTAGGTGAAACGCTTCGGCTGGCCGGGGATGCCGCCCGTCGTCGTCGTGAGGTCATACGACGCGACGTGCAGCTGCGCCTTCGGCACGATGAAGTAGCCCGGACCGTAGACCCCGTACGACACGTAGGGGTTGAACATCACGCGGTCGCCTTCGGGCTGGTCCGCCGTGGTGATCCGGAAGCGCGAGTAGTCGGCCTCGGCGCCGAAGTCGAAGCCGCCCACGTCGTACTTCGTATACTTCACGTTCAACTGCGGCTCGCGGCCATACGGCGCGATCGACGGCGGCAGCGTCTGCCAGTGCTGGTAGCGCGTGAGCACCGACCACGGCCCCTTGTTGTAGGTAAGGCCCGCTTCCTGCTGGTACAGCGTCTGGGTGCCGTTGACGAACTGGTTGGTCGAGCCGAGGTCTTCCGGATAGGTATTGTCCGAGACCTTGTTGTAATAGACGTAACCGCCGAAGCCGCCGCCGAAGTTCTGCTGGTGCTGCCAGTAGATCGCGTAGCGGTTCGAGTGCGTCAGGTGATCGTCAGGCAGGAATTCGCCCGTCAGCGAGCCCGAATAGTTCGGCGACAGGTAGCGGAACTCGGCGCGCGTGAACACGCCGCGCTTCGCGATGATCTCCGGCGTTAGCGTCAGGTCGCGGTTCGGCGCGATGTTGAAGTAGTACGGCAGCGCCAGCTCGAAGCCGTTGGTCGAGCTCAGCGACACCGTCGGCGGCAGGAAGCCGCTGCGCCGGTCGCCCGACAGCGGGAACGTCAGCCACGGGCTCGCGAAGATCGGCAGGCCCTGGAAGAACAGCACGCCGTTGCGCGCCACGCCCTCGTCGGCGCCCGTGTCGAACTCGAAGCGGCTGCCCTTGATGTACCAGGCCGGCTTCTCGCACTGGCAGGCCGAGTAGGTCGCGTCGGTAAACACCGAGCGCTCGCTGTCGAGCAGCTCGACCTGCTTCGCGCTGCCCGAGCCGCCGGTGGTCGTGAAGTGGTACTTCGGCGTGGCCATCGTGCCCTGGTTGGCCTCCACCTTCAGGTGGGCCTCCGGTCCCGAGAACGTGGTGCCGCTGCCCGACACCGTGACGCGGCCGTAAGCGTCGGCCATGTCGGTGTCCTGATCGTAGTGCAGCGCGTCGGCCTTCACGATCGTGGTGCCGCGGCGCAGTTCGGCCGACCCCTTGGCGGCCAGGTCCTGGTCGGCCGTGCCGCTCGTGTGGTCGGCAAGCACGAAGCCGGCCGGCTTCGAGCCGGTGCGCAGCGGATGTTCCTCGAGCTGCGGCGCGAGACGCAGGTCCCAGGGGGAGTCGAGCGACTGCGGCTGCGCGGCCGAGCCCGCCAGTTGCGCCTGCGCGATAGCGGGCACGAAACCGGGCACGGCGAGCAGCGCCACCGCGAGGCGCCGTTTGCGGATCGCGGGTTCGCTGCAGGATACGAGCGGGAAAAACGGTTTGGGCGGCATCGATATCGGGCGAATCGGTCCCGGCAGGTCCCTCGCGTTCGCACGTCGAGGCCCGCGCAATCGAACCGTGACTGCGACGCGGCGCACACGAGGCAAGGCGATCGGCGGGCGGCACGACAGGCCGCAGCCGCGCTGCGACCCGCAACCGGCGGGGATTGACACGGGACGCGTCAAAAAAGTCGTGGGGTATTATATGGCAAGACGTTCCCCCCTCCCCCGAGTTTCCGTTTCGATGACGCCCCCTTCCGCCGCCGCCTCCCCCGCCTCGCCCGCCGACAGCCACGATGGCCGCCGCGAACGGCTGCTCGCCTGGCTCGCCGGGTTCGCCCCGCGCTACGCGCTCGACCTCGGCTCGCTCGCGCCCGCCTCGGCCGACGCCAGCTTCCGGCGCTACTTCCGGCTGGCGAGCGGCACCGCGCCGTCCGGCACGCTGATCGCCGTCGACGCGCCGCCGCCCGAGAAGTGTCGCGAGTTCGTGCAGATTGCCGGGCTGCTGGCGGCCGCCGGCCTGCATGCGCCGCAGGTCCACGAATGCGACCTGGAAGCCGGCTTCATGCTGGTCACCGATCTCGGCCGCGCCACCTACATCGGCGCGCTCGACCCGGCCGACCCCGGAGCGGCCCGGCCGCTGATGCGCGACGCGCTCGACGCGCTGGTGCGCTGGCAGCTCAGTTCGCGCGAGGGCGTGCTGCCGCCGTTCGACGAGGCGTTCCTGCGCCGCGAGATGGAGTTGATGCCCGAGTGGTACGTGGGCCGCCATCTCGGCAAGACGCTCGACGCGCGTCAGCGCGGCGTGCTCGACCGCACCTTCGCGCTGCTGGTGGCGAACGCGCTCGGGCAGCCGCAGGGCTTCATGCTGCGTGACTTCATGCCGCGCAACCTGATGATCACCGCGCCGAACCCCGGCGTGCTCGACTTCCAGGACGCCGTCTGGGGGCCGCTCGGCTACGACGTCGTCTCGCTGCTGCGCGACGCGTTCATCAGCTGGGACGAGGAATTCGAGCTCGACTGCTTCGTTTACTACTGGGAGCAGGCAAAAAAAGCCGGCCTGCCCGTCGAGGTCGATTTCGGCGAGTTCTACCGCCAGCTCGAATGGACCGGACTGCAGCGCCACATCAAGGTGCTCGGGCTGTTCCCGCGCATCCACTATCGCGACGGCAAGCCGCGCTATCTCGACGACCTGCCGCGCTTCCTCGGCTATGCGCGCAAGGTCGCGCGGCGCTACCGGCCGCTCGCGCCGTTCGCGAACCTGCTCGACGAACTCGAGGGGCAGCCGTCCGTCGAGGTCGGCTACACGTTCTGAATCTCCCTCCGCCCCTGCTCTCGCCCACGCCATGACCGCCGTGCTCGACACCGCGATGATCTTCGCCGCCGGACGCGGCGAACGGATGCGCCCGCTCACCGACACCTGCCCGAAGCCGCTGCTCGAAGCCGGCGGCAAGCCGCTGATCGTCTGGCAGATCGAACGGCTCGCCGCGGCCGGCTTCACGACCATCGTGATCAACCATGCCTGGCTCGGCGCACGGATCGAGGCCGCGCTCGGCGACGGCGCGCGCTGGGGCGTGCGGCTGCGCTACTCGGCCGAGGGCGAGGCGCTCGAGACCGCGGGCGGCATCGCGCAGGCGCTGCCGCTGCTGACGCGGGCCGACGAGCCCGAGGCGGCCGGCGCGGCACGCTCGCCCGTGTTCGTCGCCGTCAGCGGCGACGTGTTCTGTGAATTCGACTACGCGTCGCTGCGCGCTCACGCGGCGCGGATGGCCGCGCTCGACGCGCCGGGCCTGCATCTGGTGATGGTGCCGAACCCGCCGTTCCATCCCGACGGCGATTTCGCGCTCGCCGCCGACGGCCGGCTCTCGCTCGGCACCGACGCGCCGCGCGTCACGTTCGGCAACATCGGGCTCTACGACGTGCGGATGTTCGCCGACCTGCCGCGCGGCACGCGGCGCGCGCTCACGCCTTACTACCGCGAGACGATCGCGGCCGGCCGCGCGACGGGAGAGCGGTACGAGGGAATCTGGGAAAACGTCGGCACGCCGGCGCAACTGGCCGGGCTCGACGCGCGGCTGCGGTCAGCGCGGTAGTCGCCCCGCGGTAGTCATCCCACGATAGTCGCCGGGGGCCGCCATACCGGAGCCCCGCGGCCACCATGGCAGCCACCGAGCGTCCAGCGGCCACTCATGCACAGGCCGCACTATCGCCTTGGGCCGGTCGTGTCGCCGCCGGGGCGGCAATCACCGCCCCGAACCCAACCGCACGCACGACAACGCCTCGTCCGCGTCGGCCGCCCGTGCCGCTTACGTTTGCGCCGCGGCGCCCGTTGCCGCGCCGCGCGCCGCCTCGCCGGCCCCGACCTCGTCCCCGCCGCCCACCGTCGCCGCGCGCTGCTGCAGCGCCCACATCTGCGCGTAATGCCCGCCCGCGCGCACCAGCGCCTCGTGCGTGCCGCGCTCGACGATCCGGCCGTGGTCCATCACGATGATCTGCGCCGCGTGGACCACGGTCGACAGCCGGTGCGCGATCACGAGCGTCGTGCGGTGCCGCGCGATCTGCTCGAGTTCGTGCTGGATCGCGCGCTCGGAACGCGAATCGAGCGCCGAGGTCGCCTCGTCGAACACGAGGATCGGCGGATTCTTGAGGATCGTGCGCGCGATCGCGACGCGCTGCTTCTCGCCGCCCGACAGCTTGAGCCCGCGCTCGCCGACGGTCGTGTCATAGCCGTTCGGCAGGCTTTCGACGAATGCGTGGATGTGCGCGGCGCGCGCCGCGGCGATCACCTCGTCGCGCGTCGCGCTCGGCCGCCCGTAGGCGATGTTGTAGTGGATCGTGTCGTTGAACAGCACGGTGTCCTGCGGCACGATGCCGATCGCCGCGCGCAGCGACGCCTGCGAGACGTCACGCAGGTCCTGGCCGTCGATCGTGATCGCGCCGCCCGCCGCGCGATCGAGATCGTAGAAGCGGAACAGCAGCCGCGACAGCGTGGACTTGCCCGAGCCGCTGTGGCCGACCACCGCCGTGGTGGTGCCGGCCTCGATCGTGAAATCGACGTCGTGCAGGATCTGCCGCGCCGGCTCATAGGCGAAATCGACGTGCGCGAAACGCACCTGCGCGCCGCGCACCGCGAGCGCCGGCGCGCCGGGCAGGTCCGCCACCTCCTGCGGCGCGCCGAGCAGCGCGAACATGCGGTCCATGTCGGTCAGGCTCTGCTTGAGTTCGCGATAGACGATGCCGAGGAAGTTCAGCGGGATGTAGAGCTGCAGCATGAAGGTGTTGATCAGCACCAGGTCGCCGAGCGTCAGGCGCCCGGCCAGCACGCCCTGCGTCGCGCGCCAGAGGATGAACACCAGCCCCACGCCGATGATCGCCTGCTGGCCGAAGTTCAACAGCGACAGCGAGCGCTGCGAGCGGATCGCGGCCTGCCGGTAGCGCAGCAGGTTCTCGTCGTAGCGCCGCGCCTCCCAGTCCTCGTTGCCGAAATACTTGACCGTCTCGTAGTTGATCAGCGAATCGACGGCGCGCGAGTTCGCGCGCGAATCGAGCTCGTTCATGGTGCGCCGGAAATGCGTGCGCCATTCGGTGACCTTGATCGTGAACACCACGTAGGCGGCCAGCGCGGCCAGCGTGATCAGCGCGTAGGACGCGTCGTACTTGACCACGAAGAAGCCGAGCACGAGCCCGACCTCGATCAGCGTCGGCAGGATGCTGTAGAGCGAATACGAGATCAGCTGCTGGATGCCGCGCGTGCCGCGTTCGATGTCGCGCGACATGCCGCCGGTCTGCCGGTCCAGGTGGAAGCGCAGCGACAGCCCGTGCAGATGCCGGAACACCTGCAGCGCGAGCTGGCGCACCGCGCTCTCGGTTACCTTCGCGAACAGGATCTCGCGCAGTTCGGTGAACATCGAGGTGGACAGCCGCACCACCGCGTAAGCCACCACCAGCAGCCCGATGCCGCCCGCCAGCACCAGCGGCGCCGACTGTTCGGCGCGGCCCAGCGCCTGCAGGTGCTGAACCGACGAAAGCCCGTCGACGATGCGCTTCATCACGATCGGCACGCCGAGATTGGCGAACTTCGCGCCGATCAGGCAGGTGAGCGCGAGCACCACGCGGCCCTTGTAGGTGGTCAGGTAAGGCAGCAGCGAGCGGATCGTCTGCCAGTCGTTGCGGGGGCCGGACGCGGCCGGGGCGGACTCGGAGGAAGCGGGAAAGCGGCGCATGGGAATGGAGCGCATGCACGCGGACGGGCCGCGCACGCGCTTTCTCGTACAATTTCAGAATCCTGCATTGTCGCAGAAGCCGGTTCGCGCCGCTGTCCGCCGGATGGCGCCGCACCCGGCCCGCATAACGAGTGGAATCCCCCCATGACCGATACGCCGTCGCAACTCCCGCAGCAGCAGCCCGCGCTGCGCGTCGTCCCGCAACCGTCCGAAGCGAACGTTCACGGCGACGTGTTCGGCGGCTGGATCATGTCGCAGGTCGACATCGCCGGCTCGATCCCGGCCAGCCGGCGCGCCAACGGCCGCGTCGCGACGATCGCCGTCAATTCCTTCCTGTTCAAGCAGCCGGTGTTCGTCGGCGACCTGGTCAGCTTCTACGCGAACATCGTCAAGACCGGCAACACCTCGGTGACGGTCGGCGTCGAGGTCTATGCGCAGCGCATGGGCCTGGCCGGCGAGGTGGTCAAGGTGACCGAGGCGACACTGACCTACGTGGCGACCGACTCGGACCGCCGGCCGCGCGCGCTGCCGCCTGTCGCCGGCTGAGGCGCCGCGGGCGACGGCGTGATCCGCGCACCAATGTCACGCGTTGATGCTGCGCTGAAATGTCGTGTCGTCGCCGGATCTTGATCGAATCGTGAGTGGATTCGCTCGCGCCCCGTTCAGCGTGCGGCGAGCCCGAACTCGCGCATCGCCGGCAGGAAATCGTGGTTGAGCTTCGGCTTGCGCGACAGCTTGGCGAGCACGTAGCGCTCGAACGGCCCGAGCGCCGCCCAGGCCGCCGCGTCCGGCGCCGGCAGCCCGGCCAGCGCGCATTGCGCGGCGAGCGCCGCCGGTATCGTGGCGGTGTCGCGCCACGCCGGCGCCGTCTCGGGCTCGATGCGCCCGGCCTCGCCGGCCGCGTGCGTGCGCAGCATCTGCGCCAGCGCGCTCGCGAAATCGGGCTGCGCCGCGTCCTGCTCCCGCGCCCCGACCACGACCGGAAACCGCGCAAGCAGCCGCCGGTCTTCCAGCGGCAATCGCTGCCACTGGTCGAGCGAGATCCGCAGCGCGCAGCGATCGAGATGAAAGCGCACGATCATCGGGATGAAGGTGAAATCCTCCGACGATTCGACTTCGAAGCCGAACAGCAAGGGCTGGCTGCTGAGTTCCATGGTGATTCCGGTCTGGTGACATGAGCGCGGCGGGCCGCGCCGGCGAGCCCGGCCCGGCGGGATTCGCCGCGTTCCGGTATTGTAGAACCCGTCCGCGCGGCGCGCCTTGCGCCCGCTCGGCCTGCCCGTATCCCCTGCTGGAGTCTTGCCGTGAATCCGTCCGATCTGCTCGAACCCGATCTCGAACCGAACGGCAGCATCGAGGTGGCGATCTCGCGCCATCGCGGCGCCGACGTCGCCGCCACCGCCGACCACGTCGGCCAGGAATGGCCGGTCGCGCTGGTGTTCAACGGCATCTCGCACGCGGTGATGATGTGTACGCCGCGCGACCTGGAAGCGTTCGCGGTCGGCTTCGCGATCTCGGAGGGCATCGTCACGCGCGGCGCCGACATCAAGGACATCGAGGTGGTGCTGCACGCCGACGCGCCGATCCCGCACGCCGAGGTCCATCTCGACGTGGTCCAGCAGGCGTTCGTGGCACTGAAGGAAAAGCGCCGCTCGCTGGCCGGGCGCACCGGCTGCGGCGTGTGCGGCATCGAGAGCATCGACCTGCTCGATCTCGCGCCCGAGCGCGTGCCGGCGACGGGCTTTCTCGAGCGCCTCGCGCCCGACGCGCTCGCGCAGGCCGCGCGCGCGCTGCCGGCGCATCAGGCCTTGACGAAGCTCACCGGCGGCCTGCACGCGGCCGCCTGGTGCGACGCGGCGGGCGCGATCCGCTGCGCGTTCGAGGACGTCGGCCGCCACAACGCGCTCGACAAGCTGATCGGCCACCTGACGCTCGCGCGCGCCGAGCTGACCGACGGCTTCGTGTTCCTGTCGAGCCGCGCGAGCTACGAGCTGGTGCGCAAGGCCGCGCGCGTCGGCATCCCGCTCGTCGCGACGATCTCGGCGCCCTCGTCGCTGGCCATCGCGATCGCGAAGGAAGCGGGGCTGCGGCTCGTCAGTTTCTGCCGCGAATCGGGCTACGTCGATTACGGCACGGCCTGAGACCGGCCCGCCCCTGAGCGGCGACCGGCGCTGGCCCGTTTCGGCAAAATACGGCCGACGCGTGGCGATCAGGAACCAGCCGACACCCTGAAGGCGCGGAGCTGACCTGCCAACCCCCGCGCGCAAAGCCACGGCGAAAGTCGCCTCGTCGGCATCGTCATCGCTTCTCGAGCGTTGACGCCACCGCTGCGCATCGATATTGCCGCCCCGGATTCACCGCGTCGGCCATGCGGGCGGCCTGGCGCGCCCGCATCCCGACGCGACCCGCCACCTCAATCGAACTGACGGAAGTCCGGCTTGCGCTTCTCGAAGAACGCGCTGATCGCCTCGCGCGCCTCGGGCGCGTCGAGCATGCGCCCGAAGTGGCGCGCCTCGTCGTCCATCCGCGCGGCCACCTCGACGCCGCTGCCGGTCTGCTTGAGCAGCGCCTTCGTCACGCGCAGCGACGAGGCCGGCAGCGCGGCCAGTTTGGCGGCCTGCTTCGCCGCGAACGCGTCGAGTTCGGCGGCCGGCAGCACGCGGTTGACCAGGCCGATGCGGTGCGCTTCGAGCGCGTCGAACGGCTCGCCGAGCATCAGCTTCTCGGCCGCGATCTGGTGGCCCGCGAGGCGCGGCAGCAGCAGGCTCGAAGCCGCCTCCGGGCACAGCCCGAGCTGCGTGAACGGCAGCGACAGCCTGGCGGTGTCGGCCGCGTAGACGAGATCGCAATGCATCAGCATCGTCACGCCGACGCCGACCGCGATCCCGGGCACCGCCGCGACGAGCGGCTTGGCCGCCGTGCTGATCTGGTGCAGGAACTGGAACACGGGCGCGTCGGGCGTGTTCGGCGGCACCTTGATGAAGTCCTCGAGGTCGTTGCCCGCGCTGAAATTGCCGTCGCTGCCGCGAATCAGCACCACGCGCACGGCGTTGTCCTCCTGCGCGGCGGCGAGCGCGTCGGCCATCGCCTGGTACATCGCCGCGGTGATCGCGTTCTTCTTGGCGGGGCGCGCGATCGTGATCGTCAGGACGCCGTTCGCGACGTCGGTCTGGATATCCATCTAACCGTCTCCTCAAATCCGAGCGATAAAAAAAGCGGTGCGCGAGCGAGCTGCCCGCGCACCGCCGTCATCGGGTACGCGACCCGCTTACAGCCGTTCGAAAATACCCGCGGCGCCCATCCCGGTGCCGACGCACATCGTCACCATGCCGTACTTCAGGTTGCGGCGGCGCAGGCCATGCACCACCGTCGAGGCCCGGATCGCGCCGGTCGCGCCGAGCGGGTGGCCGAGCGCGATCGCGCCGCCGAGCGGGTTGACCTTGGACGGATCGAGGCCGAGATCGCGGATCACCGCCAGCGACTGCGCGGCGAACGCCTCGTTCAGCTCGATCCAGTCGAGATCGTCCTGCTTGAGGCCGGCGGCCTTCAGCGCGGCCGGGATCGCTTCCTTCGGGCCGATCCCCATGATCTCGGGCGGCACGCCGCGCACGGCGAAGCTGACGAAGCGCGCGAGCGGCGTGAGGTTGAACTCCTTCAGCACCTTCTCCGAAACCACCAGCAGCGCGCCGGCACCGTCCGAGGTCTGCGAGCTGTTGCCGGCCGTCACCGAACCTTTGTTCGCGAACACCGTGCGCAGCTTGGCGAGACCTTCCGGCGAAGTGTCGGCGCGCGGGCCTTCGTCGAGCTTGATCTCGCGCGTCTTCACGTCGATCTCGCCGGTCGCGAGGTTCGGGAAATGCTCGCTGATCGTGTACGGCGCGATCTCGTCGGCGAACTCGCCGGACTGTTGCGCGGCCAGCGCCTTGCGGTGCGATTCCACGGAGAACGCGTCCTGGTCCTCGCGGCTCACCTTCCACTGCTCGGCCACGCGCTCGGCCGTCAGGCCCATGCCGTAGGCGATGCCGACGTCCTCGCCGCGGTCGAAGATGTGCGGCGACATCGACGGCTTGTTGCCCATCATCGGCACCATGCTCATCGATTCGGTGCCGCCGGCGATCAGCGCTTCGGATTCGCCGACGCGAATCCGGTCCGCCGCGAACGCGAGCGCGGTCAGGCCCGACGCGCAGAAGCGGTTGACGGTCACGCCGCCGACCGAGTTCGGCAGCCCGGCCAGCAGCGCGCTGATGCGCGCCACGTTGAGGCCCTGCTCGGCTTCGGGGATCGCGCAGCCGATGATCGCGTCCTCGATCAGCTTGGTGTCGAAGCCCGGCACCTGCGCGACCGCGGCGCGGATCGCGTGGACCAGCAGTTCGTCCGGGCGCGTGTTCTTGAACACGCCGCGCGGCGCCTTGCCGATCGGCGTGCGGCTCGCGGCGACGATGTATGCGTCTTGCAGCTGTTTGCTCATTTGTGGCTCCTGTCGACCCGGCCCGGCGCGCTCGCGCCGCAACGGGTCCGATGCAAAGTGGTCCGCGGCTCGCTCAGTTGCGCACCGGCTTGCCGGTCTGCAACATGCCCATGATCCGTTCCTGCGTCTTCTGCGTGCCGAGCAGCTCGACGAACGCGCGGCGCTCCAGCGCGAGCAGCCATTCCTCGTCCACCGTGCTGCCGGCCTCGACGTTGCCGCCGCAGACCGCTTCCGCGATCCGGCTCGCGATCAGGAAGTCGTGCTCGCTGATGAAGCGGCCGTCGCGCATGTTGACGAGCTGCGCCTTGATGGTGGAGATCGCCGAGCGGCCGGCCACCGGGATTTCGGTGGCCTTGAGCGGCGGGCGATAGCCGGTGGCGGCCAGCGCGCGCGCTTCCTTCTTGGCCACGTCGAGCAGCTCGAACACGTTGAACACGATGGTGTCCGACGGCTTCAGGTAACCCATCGCGCGCGCGTCGTGCGCCGAGCTGGAAACCTTCGCCGTCGCCGCGTTCTCGAACGACTTCGTGACGAACTTCAGCAGCTCGCTGGTGGCGCCGGCCGCCGTGGCCGCCTCGGCCGCGCGCAGCGCCGCTTCCTTGAGGCCGCCGCCCGCGGGCACGAGGCCCACGCCCACCTCGACGAGGCCGACGTAGCTCTCCACGTGGACCACCCGCTTGGCGCTGTGCAGCATCAGCTCGCAGCCGCCGCCGAGCGCGATGCCCGACACGGCCGAGACCACCGGCACGTTCGCGTACTTCACGCGCAGCATGCCTTGCTGGAATTTCTTCACGAACGGCTCGATGCCCTTGGCGCCGCCCATCATGAACGCGGGCATCGCCTCCTCGAGGTTCGCGCCGGCCGAGAACGGGCCGCCCGGCGTGCCGAGCTTGAGCGAGGTCGGCTGCCAGATCACCACGCCCTTGTAATCCTTCTCGGCGAGGTCGATGGCCTGCGCGAGGCCGTCGATCACGCCCGGGCCGATGGTGTTCATCTTCGACTTGAACGAGACGATCACCACGTCGTCCTCGCCCGCCCGGTCGTCCACCCAGGCGCGCACCGAATCGGTCTCGAACAGCGTCCTGCCGTACCTCGCCGGGTCACGGCCCGCCTCGCCCAACAGCGGCGCGCGGAACACCTGGCGCTCGTAGACCGGCAGCGACGAACGCGGCACGAACCTGCCTGCGGCCGGCGACCACGAGCCCTCGGCCGTATGCACGCCGCCCTGCTCGGCCACCGCGCCCTCCAGCACCCACGACGGCAGCGGCACGCCGGCGAGCGCCTTGCCCGCGGCGATGTCTTCCTGCACCCACTCGGCCACCTGCTTCCAGCCGGCCGCCTGCCAGCCCTCGAACGGGCCTTCGTTCCAGCCGAAGCCCCAGCGGATCGCGAGATCCACGTCGCGCGCGTTGTCGGCGATCGATTCGAGGTGGACGCCGATGTAGTGGAATACGTCGCGGAACACCGACCACAGGAACTGCGCATGCGGATGCTGGGTCTCGCGCAGCAGCTTGAGGCGCTCGGCCGGCGGTCGCTTGAGGATGCGCGCGACCGTCTCGTCGGCCTTCGTGCCGCCGTCCACGTAGCCGCCCGACTTCGGGTCGAGCACCTTGATCGCGCGGCCTTCCTTCTTGTAGAAGCCGGCACCGGTCTTCTGGCCGAGCGCGCCCTGCTTGACGAGTTCGGCGAGCACGGCGGGCGTCTCGTAGACCGGGAAGAACGGGTCGTCGGCGAGGTTGTCCTGCATCGTCTTGATGACGTGCGCCATGGTGTCGAGGCCGACCACGTCGGCGGTGCGGAACGTCGCCGACTTGGCGCGGCCGAGCCGCGCGCCGGTCAGGTCGTCCACCTCGTCGAAGCGCAGGCCGAACTTCGCGGCCTCGGTGATCACGGCGAGGATCGAGAAGATGCCGACGCGGTTCGCGATGAAGTTCGGCGTGTCCTTGGCGCGCACCACGCCCTTGCCGACCACGCTGGTCAGGAAGGTCTCGAGCTGGTCGAGGATCTCGCCGCGCGTATGGGCGGTCGGGATCAGTTCGACGAGGTGCATGTAGCGCGGCGGATTGAAGAAATGGACGCCGCAGAAGCGCGCCTTCAGCTCGTCGGCGAAGCCGTCCGAGAGCGCCGTGATCGACAGGCCCGAGGTGTTCGACGCGAAGATCGCGTTCGGACCGATGTGCGGCGCGACCTTCTTGTAGAGGTCATGCTTCCAGTCCATGCGCTCGGCGATCGCCTCGATCACCACGTCGCATTCGGCCAGCTGGTCGAGGTCGTCCTCGTAGTTCGCGGGCACCAGATATTTCGCGTCGTCCTTCACGCCGAACGGCGCCGGCGACAGCTTCTTCAGGTTTTCGATGGCCTTCAGCGCAATGCCGTTCTTGGGGCCTTCCTTGGCCGGCAGATCGAACAGCAGCACCGGCACGCGCGCGTTGACGAGATGCGCGGCGATCTGCGCGCCCATCACGCCGGCGCCGAGCACGGCGACCTTGCGAATGATGAAATTGCTCACGGGATTCCTCCGGATAGAGCCGCGCGTCGCGCCCGGCGGGGCTGGCTGCGGACGGCGCGGCAGATGAATCGGCTGCGGGCGCCCGGGCCGGCGGCGCCGCGTCGTGCGGCGCGTCGGCGACCCGGGCAACATGTCAGAACAGCGCTTCGTCGACTTCCATCAGCGTCTTCGAGCCGGCGCGCGCGGCGCGGATCGTGGCGGCCGTCTCGGGCAGCAGACGCGCGAAATAGAATCGCGCGGTGGCCAGCTTCGACTTGTAGAACGGATCGCCCGAGGCTTCCTTGTCGAGCGCGAGGCGCGCCATGCGGGCCCAGAAGTAGGCGAACACGAGGTGTCCGGCGGTGCGCAGGTACGGCACCGCGGCGGCGCCGACCTCGTCCGGGTTCTGCATCGCCTTCATGCCGATTTCCATGGTCAGCTTCTGCAGCTTCTCGCCGATGTCGGCCAGCGGATTGACGAACTCGGCCATCTCCGGCTTGACGCCCTCGGACTCGACGAATTCGGTCACGATCGCGCCGAACTTCTTCAGTTTCGCGCCCATGTCGCCGAGCACCTTGCGGCCCAGCAGGTCGAGCGACTGGATCGAGTTGGTGCCTTCGTAGATCATGTTGATGCGCGCGTCGCGCACGTACTGCTCCATGCCCCACTCGGAGATGAAGCCGTGCCCGCCGTAGATCTGCATCGCGTGGTTGGTACACTCGAACGCGTTGTCGGTCAGGAACGCCTTGATGATCGGCGTGAGCAGCGCGACCAGGTCGGCCGCTTCCTTGCGCGCCGACTCGTCGCCGTGCGACAGTTCCTTGTCGATCTGCAGCGCGGACCAGTACGTGAACGCGCGCGCGCCCTCGGCGTAGGCCTTCTGCGTGAGCAGCATGCGGCGCACGTCGGGGTGGACGATGATCGGGTCGGCGGCCTTCTCGGGCGCCTTCGGACCGGTCAGCGAGCGCATCTGCAGGCGCTCCTTCGCGTAGGTCAGCGAGTTCTGGTAGGCCACCTCGGTGAGGCCGAGGCCCTGCATTCCGACACCGAGGCGCGCGGCGTTCATCATCACGAACATCGCGTTCAAGCCCTTGTTCGGCTCGCCCACCAGCCAGCCCTTCGCGTTGTCGAGGTTCATCACGCAGGTGGCGTTGCCGTGGATGCCCATCTTGTGCTCGATCGAGCCGCACTTGATGCCGTTGCGCTCGCCCGGCTCGCCCGACGCGTCGGGGATGAACTTCGGCACGATGAACAGCGAAATGCCCTTGGTGCCCTGCGGCGCGTCCGGCAGGCGCGCGAGCACCAGGTGGACGATGTTGGCCGCCATGTCGTGCTCGCCGCTCGAGATGAAGATCTTCGTGCCGCTGATCGAGTAGGCGCCGTCGCCGGTCGGCTCGGCCTTGGTGCGCAGGATGCCGAGATCGGTGCCGCAATGCGGCTCGGTCAGGCACATGGTGCCGGTCCATTCGCCCGACACGAGCTTCGGCAGGTATTGCTGCTGCAGTTCCGGCGCGCCGTGAGCGTGCAGGCATTCGTAGGCGCCGTGCGAAAGACCCGGATACATGGTCCAGGCCTGGTTCGCCGAGTTCATCATCTCGTAGAGCGCGTTGTTGACGAACGCGGGCAGCCCCTGGCCGCCGTACTCGGGATCGCAGCCGAGCGCGGGCCAGCCCGCGTCGATGTACTGGCGGTACGCGTCCTTGAAGCCGGTGGGGGTGGTGACCACGCCGTCACCCTCGTACTTGCAGCCTTCGCGGTCGCCCACCTGGTTGAGCGGGAACAGCACCTCGGCGCAGAACTTGCCGGCTTCCTCGAGCACCTGGTTGATGGTGTCGGCGTCGAGATCCGCGTGTTTCGGCATCTGCTTCAGTTCGGCTTCGACATTGAGCAACTCGTGCAGCACGAATTGCATGTCGCGCAGCGGGGCAACGTACTGTCCCATGACTCTCTCCAAAGATAGGGCACTGGCTCGAGCCTCGCGCGGGCGTCACGGCACCGCTACCGGCTCTCGCTCTGATACGAAACGATCGTCTTTTCCAGCGCGGCCCAGGTCAGGCGCACGCCATCCGGCAGATGCAGGAAGCGGGCGTCGTGATGCAGGCCGAGCGTGAAGCTGTACAACTCGAAGAGCATCACGTCCGGAGCGGTGTCCGGGCGTAGATGGCCTTCATCCTTCGCCTGCGAAATCGCGCGCAGCAGCGCGGCGCGCCAGGCCGTCACGCTTGCTATCAACTGCTCGCGCACCGGACTGTCGGGCCGGTCGTCGTACTCCACGGCGCCGCTGATGTAGATGCATCCGGTGGTCACTTCCTGGATGCGCTTCTCGATCCAGCGGGCCAGCATCGCACGCAGGCGCGGCAGGCCGCGCGGCTCGCGCAGGCTCGGAAAGAACACCTCGCTCTCGAAGCGGCGGTGATACTCTCGCACGACCTCCACCTGCAGGTCTTCGCGCGAGCCGAAGTGCGCGAACACGCCGCTCTTGCTCATCTGCATGCGCTCGGCCAGCAGGCCGATCGTCAGACCCTCCAGCCCGTCACGGCTGGCGAGGTCCAAAGCTGCTTCGAGTATCGCGGCACGCGTCTGTTCGCCTTTTCGCATAAGCTTTATGTCTAAACCGTCCAAGGGGTGATCCAGAAAATCGAACGGCCGTACTATTATTGAGTGCGGCCGTCTGTCGAACAAGGAAATTATTAGATTCGGGTGTCTAACCGCCCCGTGATGGTTCTCAGGTCATGGCGGCCTGTGCGGCAAGGGTTTACCAGTGCCCTGCAGGGCGCCGCGGCAGGTCCGCCGGGCGCGCAACGAACGGGCCCGCGGCCCGCGTTCCGGCCGGCGCCGGCCGGCCGTGACGGACTAGTCGTAGCCGCCCACCGTCAGCAGCTTCATCGACCAGCGGTACGCGGTGTACGCGAGCCAGTTCATCAGCCGCTCCAGCGGCGGACGCGCCGCGTAGCGGGCCGCGTCGATCTCGCGACCGTCCGCGAACGCCGCGTCGATCGCCTCGCGCAGCGCGCCGATCTCGGCGTCGTGTTTCACCAGCACCACGTTCGCCTCGTTGTTGAGCATCAGGCTCAGCGCATCGAGGTTCGACGAACCGATCGTCGCCCAGCCGTCGTCGACCACCGCCACCTTGCCGTGCAGCATGCTCCGGTCGTACTCGGCCACCCGCACGCCGGCGCGCAGCAACGCATGATAAAGGAACGGCACCGCCGTATCGAGCGCGACGAATTCCTTCCGGCCGATCAGTACGCGCACCTCGACGCCGCGTCGCGCCGCGTTGGTCAGCGCGCGGCGCAGCTTGCGTCCCGGCATGAAATACGGATTGGCCAGCACCACCGCCTGGCGCGCGCGGCCGATCGCGGCCAGGTAGGCCTTCTCGATCGCGCGCCGGTTCAACACGTTGTCACGCGCGACAAACGCCACGCTCGGCTCGGTCACGTTGCGCAGCGCGCCCACCTTGACCCAGCGGTGGTTGCGCATCCAGCGCCGGAAGCGCGCGGCGAACGCTTCGCTCGTCACCATCGGCGGCGCGTACTGCGCGTAGCGCTTGTGGCCCATCCGCACGCGATACCACTGCACCTCGAACGCCGCGCGCACGTCGACCACGGCCGGCCCGGCCAGCTCGACGGCGAAATCCCAGCGCGGGAACGGCAGGCGCTCGCCGTTGTGCTCGTAGTCGTCCACCACGTTGATGCCGCCGCAGAACGCGTAGGCGTCATCGATGCAGGCGAGCTTGCGGTGCGTGCGCGAGAAGCCGAGGCGGCCGAACAGGTAGCGGTTGTAGATGCGGTGCTCGATGCCGGCTTCCTGCCAGCTGTCGAACAGCGGCAGGCGCGCGGTGCCGACGCCGTCGGTGATCACGCGCACGTGGACACCGCGCCCGGCCGCGCGCAGCAGCGCGTCGGACACCAGGCGGCCGGCCGGGTCGTCGCAGAAGATGTAGGTTTCCAGCAGCACCGACACCGAGGCCTCGTCGATGCGGCGCACCAGCGCCGGGAAGAACTCGGCGCCGCCGTGGCGCAGCGTGACGGTGTTGCCGGAGCTGAACGCGAGCCGCGACGACGACCCGCGCTCCTGCAGGAACAGATCCCGCAACTGGGTGAGGCGCAGCCGGTTGCCGCCGCTCATGCCTCACGCGCCGCGAGGCGCGCGGGAAGCTGGAGGATCGCCTCGGCGTTGGACGGCGAGTAGCAGCGCGCGGCCGCCTCGCGGTACGGCAGCCAAAGATGGTCGGTGTGCTCGCGCGGCGACAGCGTGACGGGAGTGCCGGCCGGCACCTCGAGGCTGAACCAGTGCTCGGTGTTGCGCGTGACGCCGGGCGCGTAGCGGTGCCGGTACTGCGGATAGATCGAGTATGCGATCTGGTGGCGCCAGTCGAGGAGCGCGGCGGCCGGCACGCCCTCGCCGCCGACCACGATGCCGGTTTCCTCGCCGACCTCGCGGACCGCCGTGGCGGCGAGCGGCTCGTCCGGCCAGTCCTTCGCGCCCGTCACCGACTGCCAGAAGCCGGGCAGGTCGGCGCGCTTGATGATCAGCACGTCGAGCGCGGCGGTGTGGATCACGACCAGCACGGATTCGGGGATTTTTGGCGGCTTCGTCATTGCGGGTGCGGCCGCCCGCGCGGGAATTCGCGCCGGCCAGCCGGGGACTTCGGGACCGGCAGACTGTACCGCAAAACGAAGGCCGCCGCGTGTCGGGGCACGGGCGAGCACCGCCGCCGGAGGGCGGGTACGCGCGCCGCGCCGTGCCTCAGGCGCGCGGCACGACGATCAGCAGCACCGACAGCGAGACGATCGACGCGACGGTCGAGAACAGGATCGTGCGCGAGGTGACCTGCGGCTCGCGCCGGTAGAACTCCGCGAGCATGAAGGGCCCGGTGCCGGTGGGCAGCGCGGCCAGCACCACCGCCATCGCGACCAGCATCGGCGGCAGGCCGAACACGCGCGCCGACAGCCACCAGGTCAGCGCCGGCTGCACCACCAGCTTGATGGTCGAGAGCAGCAACGCGTCGGGCAGCACGCCGTGTGCGGGCCGCCTCTCGGCGAGGAACAGCCCGAGGCTGACCAGCGCGCAGGGGCTGGCCGCGCCGCCGAGCAGCTTCAGGAAGGTCTCGACGCTGGCGGGCGGCGCGACGTGGGCGGCCGACGCCAGCGCGCCGACGATCGGCGAGACGATCAGCGGATTGCGCCCGAGCGAGCCGAGCACCTTCAGCGCGAGCCGGTGCGGCGCGCGCTCGCTCTGCAGGCCGACCTCGATCAGCACGATCGCGAAGCCGAACAGCACGCAGGCGACGATGATGGTGGCGATGGTGGTCGGCATCAGGCCGGCCGGCCCGAACACCAGCAGGCAGAGCGGGAAGCCGATGTAGCCGGTGTTCGGGTAGGCGGCCGCGATCGCATCGACGCTCGCGTCGGCCAGCGGCCGGCCGCGCGCGAGCCGCAGCGCCAGCACCGCCACGAACGACACGGCGCAGGCGATCGAGAACGCCGCGACGAAGCGCGGCTGGTCGAGCTGCGCCCAGGTGGCATGCGCCATCACGTCGAACAGCAGCGCCGGCAGCGCCAGCCAGACCACGAAGCGGTTCAGTTCCGAGGCGGCGGTCGGGCCGAGCAGGCCGCGGCGACGGCACAGGAAGCCGGCCAGGATCAGCGCGAAGATGGGAAGCAGGATGGGCAGCGTAGCGGACACGGCGGGACTCGGTCAGGAAGACGGACGACAATCGACACGAAGCGCGCGCCGGGTAAACCCGCAACTTCGGAAAACGAAGGAGGGTAGCTTGCCTGCTTGATACAATCCAATGCGATTTTTAAGCTGTCTCGATACCTTTTTTGCATCGTGCTCGATATCAAGCCGCTCCGCTATTTCGTGACGCTCGCCGAGACCGGCCATTTCGGCCGCGCGGCGACGCGGCTGAACCTGTCACAGCCGCCGCTGTCGCGGCAGATCGCGGCGCTGGAAGCCTCGCTCGGCGTGACGCTGGTCGAGCGTGGGCCGCGCGGCGTCACGCTGACGCCGGCCGGCGAGCGTTTCCGCGACGACGCCAAGGCGATCCTGGCGGCGGTCGAGCGCGCCGCGCACCATGCACGCGCGGCCGCCTCGGGCGCCGCCGGCAAGCTGACGGTGGGGTTCACGATGTGCGCGGCCTACAGCGTGGTGCCGCGCTACGCACGCGAGTTCGGCGCGGCCTGGCCCGAGGTGGCGCTGCACCTGCGCGAGACGGTGTCGAACGATCTCGCCGAACAGGTGCTGAACGGCCATATCGACGCGGCGATCCTGTTTCCCGGCGCGCCGCACGAGGGGCTCGCGCAGCGCACCGTCGTCACCGAGCCGCTGTGCGTCGCGCTGTCCCGCGAGCATCCGCGCGCGCGGGCGCGCCGGCTGCGGATCGCCGAGCTGGCCGACGAGCCGTTCGTGATGGCGGTCGAGGCCGTCGCGCCCACGCTGCGCGCCGCCATCGTCGACCATTGCCGGCACGGCGGCTTCGAGCCGAACATCCGCCTTGAAGTGCAGCTGCAGCAGACCGTGCTCGGACTCGTCGACGAGGGCGTCGGCGTCGCGCTGGTGCCCGAATCGATGCGGCGCGCGCAGTGGGCCGGCGTGGTGTTCCGGCCGCTCGTCGACGCGCCGACCATCGAGCAGGCGCTGGTCTGGTCGCCTTCGAACCGCAATCCGTGCCTCGAGCGATTCCTGGCGATCGCCTGAACGAAACGCGCGGCGCGGACCTCGCACAATCATGCGCCGCACGACAAAAAAGCCCGGCCGGTGTGGCCACCGGCCGGGCTTTATCGATTCGGCCACCACCCGCGCCAGGCGCGGGCTGCCGCCGCGTTACGCCTTCTGTTCCGGCTGGCGCAGGCGGATGTGCAGTTCCTTCAGCTGACGCTCGTCCACCGGGCTCGGCGCCTGCGTGAGCAGATCCTGCGCGCGCTGCGTCTTCGGGAACGCGATCACGTCGCGGATCGAATCGGCGCCGGCCATCATCGTGATGATCCGGTCGAGGCCGAACGCGATCCCGCCGTGCGGCGGGGCGCCGTACTGCAGCGCGTCGAGCAGGAAGCCGAACTTCGCCTGCGCTTCCTCCGGCCCGATCTTCAGCGCGCGGAACACCTTGCTCTGCACGTCTTCCTGGAAGATCCGCACCGAACCGCCACCGATTTCCCAGCCGTTCAGCACCATGTCGTAGGCCTTCGCGAGGCAGCGGCCCGGGTCCGTTTCGAGGTACTCGAGGTGCTCGTCCTTCGGGCTCGTGAACGGATGGTGCGCGGCCACGTAGCGCGCGTCCTCGTCGTCGTACTCGAACATCGGGAAGTCGATCACCCACAGCGGCTTCCAGCCCGACTCGACGAGGCCGTTGGCCTTGCCGAATTCCGAATGGCCGATCTTCAGGCGCAGCGCGCCGAGGCTGTCGTTGACCACCTTCGCGCGGTCGGCCGCGAAGAAGATGATGTCGCCGTCCTGCGCGCCGGTGCGCTCGAGGATCGCGGCGATCGACGCGTCGTGCAGGTTCTTCACGATCGGGCTCTGCAGGCCGTCGCGGCCCTTCGCCTTCTCGTTGACCTTGATCCACGCGAGGCCCTTGGCGCCATAGATGCGCACGAACTCGGTGTAGCCGTCGATGTCGCCGCGCGTCAGCTCGCTGCCCTTCGGCACGCGCAGCGCCGCGACGCGGCCGTCCTTGGTGTTGGCCGGCGTGCTGAACACCTTGAAATCGACGTCCTTCATCGCGTCGGTCAGCTCGGTGAATTCGAGCTTCACGCGCAGGTCCGGCTTGTCCGAGCCGAAGCGGGCCATCGCTTCCGAGTACGGCATCACCGGGAACTTCGCGCCCAGCTCGACGCCGATCGTCTTGTGGAAGACGTGGCGGATCATTTCCTCGAACAGGTCGCGGATCTCCTGCTCGCCCAGGAACGAGGTCTCGCAGTCGATCTGCGTGAATTCGGGCTGGCGGTCGGCGCGCAGATCCTCGTCGCGGAAGCACTTGGTGATCTGGTAGTAGCGATCGAAGTTCGCCACCATCAGCAGCTGCTTGAACAGCTGCGGCGACTGCGGCAGCGCGAAGAACTGGCCCGCGTTGACGCGCGACGGCACCAGATAGTCGCGCGCGCCTTCCGGCGTGCTCTTGGTCAGCATCGGCGTTTCGATGTCGATGAAGCCCTGCTCGTCGAGATACTTGCGGACCTCGATCGCCACCCGGTAGCGCAGGCGCAGGTTGTGCTGCATCTGCGGGCGGCGCAGGTCGAGCACGCGGTGCGTGAGGCGGGTGGTTTCGGAGAGGTTATCGTCGTCGAGCTGGAACGGCGGCGTGACCGACGGGTTCAGCACCGTCAGCTCGTGGCACAGCACCTCGATCTTGCCGCTCTTCAGGCCCGCGTTGATGGTGCCGTCCGGGCGGCCGCGCACGAGGCCCTTCACCTGGATGCAGAACTCGTTGCGCACGCCCTCGGCCGCCGCGAACATCTCCGCGCGGTCCGGATCGCACACCACCTGCACGAGGCCCTCACGATCGCGCAGGTCGATGAAGATCACACCGCCGTGATCGCGGCGGCGATGCACCCAGCCGCACAGCGAAACGGTTTGGCCCAGCAGGTGTTCGGTCACGAGACCGCAGTATTCAGTTCGCATCGACATGATGTTTGCTTTCGTTCGGTTTGATCAACGGGGCGCAACACGCACACCCAGGGCGTTACAGCGGAGGCTCGACGGGTGGACGCGCGGGTGCGGGCACGGGCACCGACGGCGCGACGACGCCCATCGAGACGATGTACTTCAGCGCGGCGTCGACCGACATGTCGAGCTCGACGACCTCGCTCTTGGGCACCATCAGGAAGAAGCCGGAGGTCGGGTTCGGCGTGGTCGGCACGTACACGCTCACGTATTCTTCCTTCAGGTGATTGACCACGTCGCCGCCCGGCACGCCGGTCAGAAACGCGATCGTGTAGGAGCCGCGGCGCGGATACTCGATCAGCAGCGCCTTGCGGAACGCGTTGCCGCTGCTCGACAGCAGCGTGTCGGACACCTGCTTGACGCTCGTGTAGATCGGCCCGACCACCGGGATGTGCCGCACCACGGCATTCCACCAGGTCATGAGCTTCTGGCCGATGAAATTCTGCGTGGCCAGCCCGACAATGAAGATGAACGCGAGCGTGAGCAGCGCGCCAATGCCGGGCAGATGGAAGCCGAGCACACGCTCCGGTTGCCACGATTCTGGCAGCAGCAGCAGCGTCTGATCCATGATGCCGATCACCGAACCGAGCACCCACAGCGTGATCGCGAGCGGGACGAGGACCAGGAGGCCGGTCAGGAATACCGTTTTGAGGGTCGTCTTCTTCATCATCAGCCGTGAGGTAACCGCGCCGGTGCCCGGCACGAACACGCCGGCACCCGGATCGGGCGCCGGATCGTCATCAAGTGTCGCTCGACGCAGCCGGCGCGGCCGGGGCCGGGGCTGCGGGGCTCGCGCCGGCGGCCGGCGCCGCCGCAGTCGAAGCCGCTGCCGGCGTGGCCGCGTCGGACTTGGCGGCCTCGCCGCCGGCGCCGTCCGCAGTGCCCGTGGCCGGCGCGCTCTTGCCGCCCGCGCCGCCCCGGAAGTCGGTCACGTACCAACCCGAGCCCTTCAACTGGAACCCGGCGGCCGTCACCTGCTTGCGGAAGGCATCCTTCCCGCACTCGGGACAAACGGACAGCGGCGCGTCGCTCATCTTCTGGAGCACGTCCTTCGCGAAACCGCACGCATCGCAACGGTAGGCGTAAATCGGCATGTTTTTTTCCCGCGGAAACTAGAAACGTCTTGCAAAACCTTGAATTATATCCGAAAGCTCGCCGTACTCCGCCCGTTTCGGCGCCAGGTGAGCCAGCTTTCGCGCCCTTCGAACACCGGCAGCGAATCGGCGACCGGCCGCGCCTGCTCGAGCACGAACCAGGCGCCCAACAACGCATCGAGCGCATCACGCTCGATGCCGAACGGCGGCCCCTTGCGCGTCGCGCCCAGCACGAAGCAGCCGGCCAGCACGCCGCCCTCGGGCAGCAGCGCCGCCATGCGCGCCGCGTAGTCGGGCCAGCGCGCCGGCGGCAGCGCGCAGAGGAACGCGCGCTCGTAGATCCATTGCGGCCGCCACGGCGGGGCATAGGCGAAGAAATCGGCCTGCTCGACCACGCCAGCATGCTCGCCGAGTTGCCGGCGCGCCGCGCCCACCGCGCTCGCCGAGAAATCGATCGCCTTGACCGGCCAGCCGGCCCGCGCGAGCCACTGCGCCTCGTGCGCGCTGCCGCAACCGGGCACCAGCACCGGACACGGCGCGAGCGTAGCCGCGAACGCGGTGAATGCCTCCGGCACGCGCGCGAGATCCCAGGGCAGGAAATCGCGGTCGAAGCGCTCGTCCCAGAACGCGGCGCTGCCGGGATCGCGATGCGCGAAATCCGCGCCGGCCTCGCCGGCCGCCCTGGACGCCGGCGAGGCCGGGTCGCCCGACCCGCCCGCGACGGCGGCCGGCGTGCGGCTGCGCTCACTCATGGCCGTGCCCGCGTCAGGCGCCGGCCGCGAGCGCGAGCAGCACGCGCGCGACGATCGCCCCGACGCCGACCGCGAGGCCGAACACCAGCAGCGCCTGCAGCAGCCGGTTGGTGCGCTTCTGCTCGATCAGGATCTGCTGCATCAGTTCGTCGGTAGCCGCGCGCGGCGAGTTGTGCCGCTCGGCGAAGGCGTGATGGATCAGGCGCGGCAGCTGCGGCAGCGTCTTGCTCCATTGCGGCGCCTCGACCTTGAAGCGCTCGTACCAGCCGCGCAGGCCGATCTGCTCGGCCATCCAGCGTTCGAGATAGGGCTTGGCCGTCTTCCAGAGGTCGAGTTCGGGATCGAGCGAGCGGCCGAGCCCCTCGACGTTCAGCATGGTCTTTTGCAGCAGCACGAGCTGCGGCTGGATCTCGACGTTGAAGCGGCGCGAGGTGGAGAACAGCCGCATCAGCACCTGGCCGAGCGAAATGTCCTTCAGCGCGCGATCGAAATACGGCTCGCAGACGGCGCGGATCGCGCTCTCGAGTTCCTCGACGCGCGTATTGGGCGGCACCCAGCCCGACTCGAGGTGCAGCGTCGCGACGCGGTGATAGTCGCGCTTGAAAAACGCGAGGAAGTTCTGCGCGAGGTAGTTCTTGTCGAAGTCGGACAGCGCGCCGACGATCCCGAAATCGAGCGCGATATAGCGGCCGAAGTGCTGCGGATCGAGGCTGACCTGGATGTTGCCCGGGTGCATGTCGGCATGGAAGAAACCGTCGCGGAACACCTGCGTGAAGAAGATCTCCACACCCTCGCGCGCGAGCTTCGGGATGTCGACGCCGGCCGCGCGCAGCGTCTCGATCTGGCTGATCGGCACGCCCGACATGCGCTCCATCACGAGCACCGACTGCGAGCTGAAATCCCAGAACATCTCGGGCACCAGCAGGATGTCGAGCCCGGCGAAGTTGCGGCGCAGCTGGCTGCCGTTGGCGGCCTCGCGCATCAGGTCGAGCTCGTCGTGCAGGTATTTGTCGAATTCGGCCACCACCTCGCGCGGCTTCAGGCGCCGGCCGTCCGGCCAGAGCCGTTCGGCCCAGATCGCGATGTCGCGCAGCAGCGCCATGTCGGAATCGATCACGGGCAGCATGTTCGGGCGCAGCACCTTGACGGCCACCGCCTTGCCCGCGTGGACCCCCTGCTTCAGCTTCGCGAAGTGGACCTGCGCGATCGACGCGCTCGCCACCGGCACCGGATCGAATTCGTCGAAGTACTCGCCGATCGGCGCGCCGAGCGACTTCTCGACGATCGACATCGCCACCGCCGAATCGAACGGCGGCACCCGGTCCTGCAGCCTCGCGAGCTCGGTCGCGAAATCGACCGGCAGCAGGTCGCGGCGCGTGGACAGCACCTGGCCGAACTTCACGAAGATCGGGCCGAGGCTTTCTAGCGCGAGGCGCAGCCGCACCGCGGGCGGATCGGAGAAGCGGCGGCCGATGGTGGTGATGCGCAGCAGCAGCTTGACGCGACGATCGTCGATACGCGACAGCATGACCTCGTCGAGGCCGAAGCGGATCACGGTGTAGACGATTTTGATGAAACGGAAAATGCGCATGCGGTGCGGCCCCTCAGTTCACGCCGCGCGGGCTGCCGCCCGCCGGCGCGCCGGATCGTTGTTCCAGGCGCTCGACCCGCTTTTCGATACGGGCCAGCGCGTCGCGCGCGCGCGCGAGTTCGGCGTCGAAATCGCCGAGCGCAGCACGCCGCACGACCTGGGGATTCTCGTCGAGAAAGTATTCGGTCAACGAGTCGAGCAGATTACGGCCGGTGCGGCGCGCCTGATCGCCGGCCGAGCGCACGAGCGTCGCGATCCGGTGGGCGGCCGCGTCGCCGACGATGCGCGCGAGATCCTCCTCGGGCTCCCAGCGCAGGTGTTCGGCGAGCTTCGCGAGCTGGGTCGCGAATTCGGCGTCGCCCTCGAGCTTCACGTGCTTCATGGCGGCGGCCTGGCCGCCCTGCACGAACGCCGCGAGCGCGTCGAGCGGCGAGCGTTGCGCGCCGCCGAGCGCGATCGACACGTCCACCCGCGGCGCCTCGTGAGCCTCGAGCGCGACGAAATAGCCGTCAGGCTGCACCAGCAGCAACAATGCAACGGGCGGGAATTCGAGCCGGGCGGTTTTCCCGGCGTAGGGAATCAGGCGTTCGCGCGCCCACGATTCACGGGCGAGCAGATGGTTGACGGCAGCGGCGACAGACTTGGCGGCAAAGGTCATCGGACTGAGTAAAAAACCCGCGCAGGCAGGGTGCCCGCGCGGGTTCCTATTGTAACGTCGGATCGGTCCGGCCCCGCTCCGGCGTCGGCCGATTTATCCGGGGCGCCGGGTCCGGCGCAAGGCTCAGTGCAGGTTGATCTGCTGGATGCCGGCCAGCAGCCAGCCTTCGTTGCCCGACTTGGTCAGATTCCAGACCTCCTCGAACGACTCGGCCGGTGCGCCCGGATTCTCGCGGATCAGGCCGTGGAAGCGCACGCTCGCCTCGGACTGGCTGCCGTGCTGCTCGACGCCGAGCAGGTCGGCATCGAGCTGGACCACGTCGGTCTGATTCTTTCCCGCGCCGCGCGAATCGAGATCGATCTTCACCTCGGCGAACATCTCGGGCGTGGTGAA
Organism: Burkholderia plantarii; assembly: GCF_001411805.1. Taxonomy (NCBI): domain Bacteria; kingdom Pseudomonadati; phylum Pseudomonadota; class Betaproteobacteria; order Burkholderiales; family Burkholderiaceae; genus Burkholderia; species Burkholderia plantarii. The sequence continues at coordinate 3,711,750 of NZ_CP007212.1, forward strand.
TTCGCGGATGTCGGCCATGTTGCCCTGGTCCCAGGCGGCCTGCAGCCTGACGAAGTAGACCTTCGCGTTGCGCACGAACGCCTCGGTGTCGAAGCCGGCCGGCACCTGCGGCGCCGGGTTCGCGCCGTTCGCCACGCCCGCTGCCGTGCCGGCGCCGAACACGCTCGCCGCCTCGTTCGCGTAGCTGCTGGACGACGCGGGCTGCGGCGTCGACGAGTAATTCGCGCTGCCGGCCGCATAACCACCGCTGGCCGCGCCGTCGGAGCCGCGGTTCATCGACGAGCCCGAGCCCGCATAGGCCGGCTCCTGCCGGCGGCCGCGATTCATGAACTTGCGCACCAGCCAGATGCCGACGAACGCGAGCAGCGCGATCACGATCAGGTTCGCCATCATGCCGGCGAACGCGCCGCCGAGCCCGAAGTGCGACAACAACGCCGCGATACCGAGGCCGGCGGCGAGGCCGGCGATCGGCCCGAGCCAACGCGAACGATTGGGCTGGGCGGCCGGGGCCGGCTGCGCGCCGCGCTGCATCGGGGCCGGCGCGGCCTGCTGCATCGGCTGCTGGGCGGGCGGCGTGGCCTGGCGCTGCTGCACCATCTGGGACTGACGCCCGACGCTGCGGCCGCCGCCCATGCGGCGCGCCTCTGCATCGAGCGACGCGAGCGTGCCGGCCGCGAGCAGGCCGACCATGAACAGCGTGCCGAGCCGTCGTGCCCACGGCCTCCGCTGCTTGCTGCCATTGTTCAACGCACGGGACTCGGACATCGCTATCTCCAAAATGAAAGGCAACTGTATGGACAGAACCCCTTAGTACTTGGTTCCGTGGTGTAACGCTACCACGCCACCTGACAAATTGTAATATTTGACAGCATCGAGGCCTGCCTGCTCCATCATCGTCTTCAGCGTGTCCTGATCCGGATGCATCCGGATCGACTCGGCAAGATACTGGTAACTCCCGGCATCTTTCGCGAACTTGTCGCCCAGCCACGGTAATACTTTGAAAGAATACAGATCGTAGGCTTTTTTGAGCGGTGCCCACACTTTCGAGAATTCGAGCACCATCACGCGCCCGCCGGGCCGCGTCACGCGCCGCATCTCGGCCAGCGCGGCATCCTTGTGGGTCATGTTGCGCAGCCCGAACGCCACCGTCACCACGTCGAAATGGTTGTCGGGAAACGGGATCTTCTCGGCGTCGCAGAGCAACGACGGCGTGACCACGCCCTTGTCGAGCAGCCGGTCGCGGCCCACGCGCAGCATCGATTCGTTGATGTCGGTATGCCAGACCTCGCCGGTCGGGCCGGCCGCCTTCGCGAACGCGCGCGTCAGGTCGCCGGTGCCGGCCGCGATGTCGAGCACCTTGTAGCCGGGCCGCACGTTCGCCTGCGCGATCGTGAACGCCTTCCAGGCGCGATGCATGCCGGCCGACATCAGGTCGTTCATCAGGTCGTAGTTGCTCGCGACCGAGTGGAACACTCCCGCCACCTTTTTCGCCTTGTCCTGCTCGTCGACGGTCTCGAAGCCGAAGTGGGTTTTGCTCATCGCGTGAATCCTCTGGAAATGGCAAGACGGCGCCGGGAGGGCGCCGTCGGATCAGTCGGTGGTCAGTGGCAGTGGCCGCTCGGGCCGCCCGCCGAGGGCATCGGCGCGTCGCGTTCGACGCCGGCCGCCTGCAGCTTCTCGAAATACTCGCGCCAGAGCGCGTCCTGGCGCGTCGCCAGCTCGTACAGCAGATCCCACGAGTAGATGCCGGTGGAATGGCCGTCGGAGAAGGTCGGTTGCAGCGCGTAGTGGCCGACGCCCTCGAGCGCCGTGATGGTCACGCCGCGCTTGCCGGTCTGCAGGATTTCCTGCCCGGGACCGTGGCCGCGCACCTCGGCCGACGGCGAGAAGACGCGCATCAGCTCGAACGGCACGCGGTAGCTCTCGCCGTTCGGGTATTGCAGTTCAAGCACGCGCGATACCGCGTGGACAACCACGCCGGACGGAATCGGCGTGGTCGGGGTCAAGCCGCTCATGAAGAATGCCTCGTGTTCAAAGCCTGTTCGATTTCCTCGTGGACCGCGTTGTGCAGCAGCGTGGCCTGCGCCGAGCGCAGCCGCAGCAGCGCGTCGGACACCGAGCGCTGGCGCGGCGCCCAGACCGGCTGCGGGAAATGCGCATCGTTCGAGAAGCGCGGAATCACATGCCAGTGGACGTGCGGCACCTGGTTGCCGAGGCTCGCGAGATTCACCTTATCAGGTTGCATCACGCGGCGCACGGCCCGCTCGACGGCCGCCACGACGCGCATCAGATGCATGCGCGCGGGCTCGTCGAGATCGGAGAACTCGGCGACGTGCGTGTGCCAGATCACGCGGCAGAAACCCGGGTAATCCGTCTCGGCGGTGGCGAGCACGACGCGCAGCAGGTCGTCCTTCCAGAGCAGCTCGCCACCGTCCTCGCGGCAGAATACGCAATCCATCGTCAATTCCTTACAGGTCGGACGCCCCCGACTTTACACCAGGACGCGCTCGATCCCGCCGTTGTTGGCGCGCGCCACATAGTCCGCCATCCAGTTTTCGCCGAGCATGCTGCGCGCGATCTCGACGACGATGTAGTCGGCCTCGATGCCGGCGTCCTCGTTGTAGCGCGACAGCCCCTGCAGGCACGACGGGCAGCTGGTCAGGATCTTCACATCGGCCTGGCCGGCCACGGCCGCGCCGTCGCCCGACACCACCGGAATGTTGCGCAACTGCGCGGCGCCCTTGCGGATCTCTTCTTCCTTGCGGAAGCGGATCTGCGTCGAGACGTCCGGCCGCGTGACCGCCAGCGTGCCCGATTCGCCGCAGCAGCGGTCGTTCTTGGCGATCTTGTAGCCGTCCTTCTCGGCGCCCATCAGTTCGTTGACGAGCTTGACCGGGTCCATCGTCTTGATCGGCGTATGGCACGGGTCGTGGTACATGTAGCGCGTACCCGACACGCCGTCGAGCTTCATGCCCTTCTCGAGCAGGAACTCGTGGATGTCGATGATCCGGCAGCCCGGGAAGATCTTCTCGAATTCGTAGCCGGCGAGCTGGTCGTAGCAGGTGCCGCACGACACCACCACCGTCTTGATATCGAGATAATTCAGCGTGTTCGCCATGCGGTGGAACAGCACGCGATTGTCGGTGACGATCTGCTCGGCCTTGTCGTACTGGCCCGCGCCGCGCTGCGGATAACCGCAGCAGAGGTAGCCCGGCGGCAGCACCGTCTGCACCCCGGCTTCCCACAGCATCGCCTGGGTCGCCAGCCCGACCTGCGAGAACAGCCGCTCCGAGCCGCAACCCGGGAAGTAGAACACCGCCTCCGAATCGACCGAGGTGGTCTTCGGATTGCGGATGATCGGCACGATCTTGTTGTCCTCGATGTCGAGCAGCGCGCGCGCCGTCTTCTTCGGCAGGTTGCCCGGCATCTTCTTGTTCACGAAGTGGATCACCTGCTCGATCACCGGCGCCTTGCCGGTGGTGGCGGGCGGGCGCGCCGTCTGCTTCTTCGTGACCTTCTTCAGCATGTCGTTGGCCAGGCGCTGCGCCTTGTAGCCGACGCCCATCATCACGCCGCGCGCGGCGTTGATGGTCTGCGGGTTGGTGGCGTTCAGGAAGAACATGCCGGCCGCCTGGCCCGGATTGAACTTCTTCTTGCCCATCTTGCGCAGCAGGTTGCGCATGTTCATCGTCACGTCGCCGAAGTCGATCTTGACCGGGCAGGGCGTCGCGCACTTGTGGCAGACCGTGCAGTGATCGGCCACGTCGTTGAACTCGTCCCAGTGCTGGATCGACACGCCGCGCCGGGTCTGCTCCTCGTACAGGAACGCCTCGACCAGCAGCGAAGTGGCAAGGATTTTGTTGCGCGGGCTGTAGAGCAGGTTCGCGCGCGGCACGTGGGTCGCGCAGACCGGCTTGCACTTGCCGCAGCGCAGGCAGTCCTTGACCGATTCGGCGATCGCGCCGATATCGGACTGCTGCATGATCAGCGACTCGTAGCCCATCAGCCCGAAGCTCGGCGTGTAGGCGTTGCGCAGGTCCGCGCCCTCGAGCAGCTTGCCCTTGTTGAAGCGGCCGTGCGGATCGACGCGATGCTTGTACTCGCGGAATTCGCGCAGTTCCTCCTCGGTCAGGAACTCGAGCTTGGTGATGCCGATGCCGTGCTCGCCCGAGATCACGCCGTCGAGCGAACGCGCGATCTGCATGATGCGCGCGACCGCGACGTGCGCGTCCTGCAGCATCTCGTAGTTGTCGGAATTGACCGGGATGTTGGTGTGGACGTTACCGTCGCCGGCGTGCATGTGCAGCGCCACGAACACGCGGCCGCGCAGCACGCGCTTGTGGATCGCCTGCGCTTCGTCGAGGATCGGCTTGAACGCGCCGCCGTTGAAGATCGCACGCAGTTCCGCGCGCAGCTCCTGCTTCCACGACACGCGGATCGTGCGGTCCTGCGTGATGTGGAACACGGTCGCCTCGGGCTGCGCGTCGGCGCGCGCCGCGAAGGTGGCCGCGAGCTTCTCGTGGCCGAGCTGCACGAGGTAGTGCTGCGCCCCGCGCAGCGGCATGTCGAGCCGGTCGCGCAGGAATTCCCAGCGCGCGCGCACCTGGCGCAGCAGTTCGAGCGCGTGCTGGACGCGATCCTCGAGCAGTTCGGCGCTCGGGATCTCGTTGGCGTCGTCGCTCTTGCCGAGCGGCAGGTCGCCGGTGCGGAAGAACGCGTCGAGCGCGTCGAGCAGCTGCAGCTTGTTCTTGATCGACAGCTCGATGTTGATGCGTTCGATCGCGTCGGTGTACTCGCCCATCCGGTTCAGCGGGATCACGACGTCTTCGTTGATCTTGAACGCGTTGGTGTGCTTCGCGATCGCGGCGGTGCGGCTGCGGTCGAGCCAGAAGCGCTTGCGCGCCTCGGCGCTGACGGCCACGAAGCCCTCGCCGCTCTTGCCGTTGGCCATCCGGATCACTTCCGAGGTGGCCGCGGCCACCGCGTCGGCGTCATCGCCGACGATGTCGCCGATCAGCACCATCTTCGGGAACGCGTTGCGCTTGCTCTTGGTGGCGTAGCCGACCGCGCGCAGATAGCGTTCGTCGAGGTGCTCGAGGCCGGCCAGGATCGCGCCGCCCTGCTTCGAGGTCTCGAACAGATAATCCTTGATCTCGACGATGCTCGGGATCGCCTCGCGCGCCTGGCCGAAGAATTCGAGGCAGACGGTGCGCGTGTGCGCGGGCATCTTGTGCAGGATCCAGCGCGCCGAGGTGATGAGGCCGTCGCAGCCCTCCTTCTGCACGCCGGGCAGGCCCGCCAGGAACTTGTCGGTGACGTCCTTGCCGAGCCCTTCCTTGCGGAAGCGCCGGCCCTCGATCTCGAGCATCTCGCTCTTCAGCAGCTTCTCGCCCGGCGCGTGGGCGCCGTCGAACCACTTCAGCTCGAAGCGCGCGACCGCGATGTCGTGGATCTTGCCCTGATTGTGTTCGTGGCGCGTGACCTCGAGCCAGTTGCCGTCCGGGTCGACCATCCGCCACCAGGCCAGATTGTCGAGCGCGGTGCCCCACAGCACGGCCTTCTTGCCGCCGGCGTTCATCGCGACGTTGCCGCCGATGCACGACGCGTCGAGCGAGGTCGGATCGACCGCGAATACGTAGCCGGCCGCCTCGGCCGCTTCGGTCACGCGGCGCGTGACGACGCCGGCGCCCGAGAAGATGGTCGGCACCTTCTGCGCGACGCCGGGCAGCTCGGTCAGCTCGACCGCGCCGAGCTGTTCGAGCTTCTCGGTGTTGATCACGGCCGAGAACGGCGTGAGCGGCACCGCGCCGCCCGTGTAGCCGGTGCCGCCGCCGCGCGGAATCACCGTCAGGCCGAGCTCGAAGCAGGCCTTCACGAGCGCGGCGATCTCGGCCTCGGTGTCGGGCGTGAGGATCACGAACGGATATTCGACGCGCCAGTCGGTGGCGTCGGTCACGTGCGAGACGCGCGCGAGGCCGTCGAAGCGAATGTTGTCCTTCCGCGTGCAGCGGCCGAGCGCCTTGGTGGCGCGGCGGCGCAGGTCGGCCATCTGCTCGAACTCGCGCGCGAACGCGTCCACCGCGCCGCGCGCGGCCACCGTCAGCAGCGCCACGCGCGAGGCCCGGTCGTGCCCCGCATCGTCGTCATGCGTGCTGAGGTCGGCCTGGCGGCGCTTGTCGATCTCGGCGAGCCGGTGGTTCAGCGCATCCACCAGCATCTGGCGGCGCTTCGGGTTGTCGAGCAGGTCGTCCTGCAGGTACGGATTGCGACGCACCACCCAGATGTCGCCGAGCACTTCGTACAGCATGCGCGCCGAGCGGCCGGTACGGCGTTCGCCGCGCAGTTCGTCGAGCGCCGACCAGGCTTCCTCGCCCAGCAGGCGGATCACGATCTCGCGATCCGAGAACGACGTGTAGTTGTACGGGATTTCGCGCAGGCGCGGTTTCAGGTCGGCGACGACGGCGGCGGCCGCGCCATGCGGATCGAAAACTTGTGGTGCGTTCATGGTTCGGACAGTTCGGAAGGCCGGCCGTGCGCTGGAGGCACGACACCGACATGCGCTTGGTGCGCGGATCTGGGGAAAATCTTCTGTTACCAGGCGTGGGGCTGCCTGGCGGAGCTCGGAGCCATCAGCACGATCGCGCGCAGTGCGCGTGCCGGACCGCCGCGGGACAGGCTGCGCGCGGGGAAGGCATCAAATGGACAATCCGGAACTGCCGTTGCATCTTCCGATCCTTGATTCAAAACAGAATTCTAACCCAGGATGGGCGTGCGCGTGAGCGCCTGGCGCGGCCGGCGCGGCCCGCCGGTGGCGGCACTACGAGAACAGGTAGGTCGCCGGACCGCCGCTTCACGATCCCGTTTGCCATCCGATTCGTCATCGAATTCGCCGTCCGTCCGGTCGGTCACCAGACCAGCCGGCCTGCCGGGGCGGGGTTGGCGCTAAAATCCCGATTTTCCCCGCTTTCTGGCGCGCCGGTCGATACCCGCGCGACCGTCATGGCTGCTCACGATTACCTGAAGAAGATCCTCACCGCGCGCGTCTACGACGTGGCGGTCGAAACCGCGCTCGAACCGGCGCGCAACCTGTCCGCGCGCGTGCGCAACCGCGTCTGGCTCAAGCGCGAGGACAATCAACCCGTGTTCTCGTTCAAGCTGCGCGGCGCCTACAACCGCATGGTCCACCTGAGCGCCGACGCGCTCGCGCGCGGCGTGATCACCGCCTCGGCCGGCAACCACGCGCAGGGCGTCGCGTTCTCGGCTGCGCGCCTGGGCGTGAAGGCCGTGATCGTGGTGCCCGTCACCACCCCGCAGGTCAAGGTCGACGCGGTGCGCGCGCACGGCGGGCCGACCGTCGAGGTGATCCAGGCCGGCGAATCGTTCAGCGACGCCTACGCCCACGCGCTCGAGGTGCAGCGCCAGCGCGAGCTGACCTTCGTCCATCCGTTCGACGATCCCGACGTGATCGCGGGCCAGGGCACGGTCGCGATGGAAGTGCTGCGCCAGCACCAGGGGCCGATCCACGCGATCTTCGTGCCGATCGGCGGCGGCGGCCTGGCGGCCGGCGTGGCCGCCTACGTGAAGGCGGTGCGCCCCGAGATCCGCGTGATCGGCGTGCAGACCGAGGATTCCTGCGCGATGGCGCAGTCGATCCGCGCCGGCGAGCGCGTGACGCTGGCCGAGGTCGGGCTGTTCTCGGACGGCACGGCCGTGAAGCTGGTCGGCGAGGAAACCTTCCGGCTCTGCCGCGAGCTGCTCGACGACGTGATCACGGTGGATACCGACGCGTTGTGCGCGGCGATCAAGGACGTGTTCCAGGACACGCGCAGCGTGCTGGAGCCGGCCGGCGCGCTGGCCGTGGCGGGGGCCAAGCGCTACGCGGCGAATAACGGCATCGAGGGCGAGACGCTGGTGGCGATCACCTCGGGCGCCAACATGAACTTCGACCGGATGCGCTTCGTGGCCGAGCGCGCCGAGGTGGGCGAGGCGCGCGAGGCGGTGTTCGCGGTGACGATCCCCGAGGAGCGCGGCAGCTTCCGGCGTTTCTGCGAGCTGGTGGGCGAGCGCAGCGTGACCGAGTTCAACTACCGGATCGCCGACGAGCACGCGGCGCACATTTTCGTGGGCGTGCAGATCCGCCGCCGAGGGGAATCGGCCGAGATCGCGGCGAACTTCGCCGCGCACGGCTTCGAGGCAGCCGACCTGACCGGCGACGAACTGTCGAAGGATCACATTCGCTACATGGTGGGCGGGCGCTCGCCGCTCTCGCGCGACGAGCGGCTGTTCCGCTTCACGTTCCCGGAGCGCCCGGGCGCGCTGATGAAGTTCCTGTCGGCGATGGCGCCGAACTGGAACATCAGCCTGTTCCATTACCGCAACCAGGGCGCCGACCACAGCTCGATCCTGGTCGGGCTGCAGGTGCCGGGCGCCGATCACGCGGCGTTCGACCGGTTCCTGGCCACGCTCGGCTATCCGTATCACGAAGAGACCGCGAACCCGGCCTACCGGCTGTTCCTGTCCTGATTGCAGAGAAACGCTCGATGACTCCCGAACATTCCCCGCTCGGCAAGGCCGCCGCCTACACGACCGACTACGACGCCTCGCTGCTGTTCCCGATCCCGCGCGCCGGGGCGCGCGAGCAGATCGGCATCGGCGCGGCGCTGCCGTTTTTCGGCACCGACATCTGGAACGCCTACGAACTGTCGTGGCTCACCCCGCGCGGCAAGCCGCAGATCGCGGTGGCGACGTTTCTGGTGCCGGCCGATTCGCCCCACATCGTCGAATCGAAGTCGTTCAAGCTCTATCTCGGCTCGTTCGCGCAAACCGCGTTCGATTCGGTCGACGCCGTGCGCGACACGCTCAAACGCGACGTGTCGGCCGCCTGCGGCGCGAGCGTGGCGGTGCAGCTGGCCTCGCCGTCCGGGTTCGCGAAACTGAAGCTCGAGGAACTCGACGGCCTCTCGCTCGACCGGCTCGACCTCGACACCGACGTCTATCATCCGGACCCGACGCTGCTGTCGGCCTCGCATGACGAGTCGCCGGTCGAGGAAACGCTGGTGTCGGACCTGCTGAAGTCGAACTGCCCGGTCACGGGCCAACCCGACTGGGGCAGCGTGCAGGTTCATTACGTCGGCGCACCGATCGACCACGCGGGGCTGCTGCGCTACCTGATCTCGTTCCGCAATCACACGGGCTTCCACGAGCAGTGCGTCGAGCGAATCTTCGTCGACATCCTGCGCGAATGCCGGCCGCTGAAGCTGGCCGTCTACGCGCGCTACACGCGCCGCGGCGGCCTCGACATCAACCCGTTCCGCACCAACTTCAACCAGCCGCTGCCCGACAACGCGCGCACCGCGCGGCAGTAAGCGCGGCAGCGGGCGCGCCCGAAACGACAAACGCGGCAAGCCGGGCATCGAAGCCCGCCTTGCCGCGTTTTTGTCATGGACCGTGGACCGGGGCCGACCACGGCCCCGCCGCGCCGCTTACCTGACGGGCGGCTTGTACGCGATGCAGTCCACCTCGACCTTGCAGTCGATCACCATGCTCGACTGCACGCAGGCGCGCGCCGGCGGGTGCTCGCCGAAATACGACACGAACACCTTGTTGAACGAGGCGAAGTCGCGTGCGTCGTCGAGCCAGACGCCGCAGCGCACGACGTGCTCGACGCCGTAGCCGGCATCCTTCAGGATCGCGATCACGTTCTCGATCGCCTGCTTCGACTGCGTGACGATGCCGCCCTCGACGACCTCGCCGTTCACCATCGGCGTCTGCCCCGACACGTACAGCCAGCCGTCCGCTTCCACCGCCCGCGCGAACGGCATCACCTGGCCGCCCGTTCCCTTCGCATCGCCCACACCGTAACGCTTCATCGTTTTCTCCTTCGGTTTGCTGGTTCGGGCCGCACCGGCTCGGCACGGCCGCCTCACCCGGCGTCGCAGCCGCGCGCCGGCAGTATTTCGGGCCGGGCTCGCGCACGCCGCGGCGTGCATGAGCCCGACATCGCGCCGTCAGAACGCGTCGTCGGGCACGGCGCGCGCGCCGCGCGGCACGAAGCGGCCCGCTCGCGCGCCGGTGGACGCGCCGCCGCGATACGACAGCACGCCGTTGACCCACACCGCCTCGATGCCGCGCGCCGGCTGCTGCGGGCGCTCGAACGACGCGACGTCGATCACGGTGTCGGGATCGAACAGCACCAGATCGGCGTGGTAGCCGACGTGGACCTCACCGCGCTGTTCGAGCCCGAAGCGGCGCGCCGTCAGCGAACTCATCTTGCGCACCGCCTCGGCGAGCGGCAGCAGTTGCTGGTCGCGCGCGTAATGGCCGAGCACGCGCGGGAACGCGCCCCAGAGCCGCGGATGCGGCAGCGGATCGTTCGGCAGGCCGTCCGAGCCGACCATGGTGGCCGGATGCGAGAGGACCCGGCGCACGTCGTCCTCGGACATGTTGTGGTAGACGGCACCGGCCGGCTGCAGCCGCCGCGCCGCGTCCTGCTCGCTCACGCCCCATTCGGCCGCGATCGCGGCGAGGGTCTTGCCGGCCATCCCGGGATGCGGCTCGGACCAGGTGATGGTGATCACGATGTCGCCCGTCACCTGCTTCAGGTCGAGCGTCGACGAGCTGCGGCTGTACGGATAGCAGTCGCAGCCCACCGGCTGCAGCGCGCGCGCGCGTTCGAGCGAGGCCAGCACCTCGGCGCTACGCCCCCAGTTCGACGGCCCCGCGCATTTCAGGTGCGAGATCACCACCGGCACGCGCGCGTGGCGACCCACGCGGTAGGCCTCCTCCATCGCGTCGAGGATCGCGTCGAACTCGGTGCGCATGTGCGTGGTGTAGAGCGCGCCGGCGCGCGCGAGCGGCTCGGCGAGCGCCATCACCTCCTCCACCGGCGCCGCGAACGCGGAGCCGTAGGCGAGCCCCGAGCTCAGGCCGAGCGCGCCATGCGCGAGCGCCTCCTCGAGCTGCGCGCGCATCGCGGCGATCTCGTCGGCGCTGGCCGCGCGGTCGAGCCGGTCCATCTGATTGTTGCGCAGCGCCGTGTGGCCGACCAGCGCCGCGACGTTGACGGCCGGCTGCGCCGCGTCGACGGCCTCGACATACGACGCGAAGCTCGGATAGCGGAACGCGTCGCGCTCGCCGAGCAGGTTCATCGGATCGGGCGGATCGCCGCGCAGCGCGACCGGCGCGGCGCTGATCCCGCAGTTGCCGACCACCACCGTGGTCACGCCCTGCGAGATCTTCGGCAGCATCTGCGGCGCGCGGATCACGTGCGTGTCGTCGTGGGTGTGGACGTCGATGAAGCCGGGCGCGAGCGCGAGGCCGTTCGCCTCGATCACGTCCTCGGCGAGCCAGTTCGACAGGTTGCCGATCGCGACGATGCGCCCGTCGCGGATCGCGACGTCGCGCGGCACGGCCGGCGCGCCGGTGCCGTCGTAGAGCTGCGCGTCGACGATCAGCGTGTCGGCGGCTTCGGGATGGGAGTGCATGTCAGTCTCCGAGGGGTTGTCGGTCGCCGCCGCCGCGGTGCAGGTCGAGCGCGTGCTTCATGCGGCGCAGCGTCTCGCGGCACCCGTCGCCGAGCCGCAGCGCGACCTCGGTGACGAGCACGTCGAGCGCCATCATCATCGCGTAGCGCGAGGTGGACGGCTTGAAGATGAAGTCGGTCTCGAACGCGACCACCGGGATCAGGTCGTCGGCCAGCTTCGCAAGCGGCGAGGCCGGCGCAGTCAGCGCGATCACGCGCGCGCCGTAGCGCTTGGCGAGCGCGCAGCTGTCGAGCAACTCGGGGACCCGCCCGGTCACCGACAACGCGACGACGACACATTCGTCCGTCATCGTACTGGCCACCATCCGCTGCAGCAGCGCGTCCTGATAGCTCGCGACCGGGCGGCCGAAACGCACCAGCCGGAAGCGCAGCTCGTCGGCGAGCGCGGTCGAGCCGCCGCCCTGGCCGTAGACGTAGATCATTCGCGCGCCGGCCAGCGCGGCCGCGGCCGCATCGAACGCGGTTTGTCGCAACAGCGCATGATGATGTTCAAGCGTGACGCGCACCTCGTCGTAGACGCGCGTGGCGCTGACCGGCTCGTCGGGCCGGCCGGCCGGGCCGGGGGCAGGCGCGAGGAAGCGCCGGCCCACCGCTGCCGCCTGCGCCAGCCGCAGCTTGAGCTCGCGCACGTCGCGGCAGCCCACCGCCTTCGCGAAACGCGTGACGGTGGCGATACTGACGTCGGCCTGCGCGGCGATCTCGCCGATGCTCGCGTGCGCGGCGCCGGCCAGGTCGTCGAGGATCCGCGCCGCCACCTTGCGCTCGGCGTCTCGCAGCGCGGGCGCGCATTCGGCGATCCGCGCGACGATGTCGAACGCGAGCTGGCCCGTGGCCGGTGCAGGCTGCGACGCCATCGCTTCGAGCGCGTCGGACGGGGCGGACGCATCGGCATGCATCGGCTCGGATCGGGTCACGGCGGGTCGGGTGGGATCGGACATGTGTTAGTAAATAACATTACCGGGCGGATGCTACTTTCTGTACTATCCTGCCGTCAACTTCGATTCATACAGGACGAGAGACGGAGCACTCGAAGATGAAAGTTACAAACTATCAGGAAGCGGCGATCCAGCCGCTCGGCAAGGGACTCGGCCGCGTGCCGAGCGCGAGCGTGCCGCTGTCGGACGCCGCGCGACTGGAATGGAACCTGCTCGACGAGGACGTCAGCCTGCCCGCGGCGGTGCTGTACGCGGACCGCGTCGAACACAACCTGAAGTGGATGCAGGCGTTCGTCGCCGAATACGGCGTGAAGCTGGCGCCGCACGGCAAGACCACCATGGCGCCGCAGCTGTTCCGCCGCCAGATCGAGACGGGCGCCTGGGGCATCACGCTCGCCACCGCCCACCAGACGCGCGCCGCCTACCAGGGCGGGGTGCGCCGCGTGCTGCTTGCCAACCAGCTGGTCGGCAAGCACAACATGGCGATCGTGGCCGAGTTGCTGTCGGACCCGGACTTCGAGTTCTTCTGCCTCGTCGATTCGGCCGACAACGTCGATCAGCTCGGCCGCTACTTCGCGGCCGCCCACCGTCCGCTGCAGGTGCTGCTCGAACTTGGCGTGCCGGGCGGCCGCACCGGCGTGCGCGATGCGCAGCAGCGCGATGCCGTGCTCGACGCGATCGCGCGCCACGCCGGCACGATCCGGCTCGCCGGCATCGAGATCTACGAAGGGGTGTTGAAGGACGAGGCGGGCGTGCGCGCGTTCCTGAAGGACGCGGTTGCGCTCGCGCGCGAGTTCGCGGCCGAGGGCCGCTTCGCGCGCACGCCCGCCGTGCTGTCGGGCGCCGGCTCGGCCTGGTACGACGTGGTCGCCGACGAGTTCGCGCAGGTCGCCGCCGACGGCACCGTCGAGGTGGTGCTGCGCCCGGGCTGCTACCTGACGCATGACGTAGGCGTCTATCGCCGCGCGCAGGACGAGATCCTCGCGCGCAACCCGGTGGCCAAACGCATGGGCGAGGCGCTCAAGCCCGCGCTGCAGCTGTGGGCCTACGTGCAGTCGATTCCAGAGCCGGACCGCGCGATCATCACGCTCGGCAAGCGCGACGCCGCGTTCGACGCGGGCTATCCGGAGCCGGCGCGCCACTTCCGCCCCGGCAGCGGCACCGCGCCGCGCGAGGTCACGCCGGCCGACGGCTGGGAAGTGACGGGGATGATGGATCAGCACGCCTACCTGAAGATCGCCGTCGGCGCCGACGTGAAGGTCGGCGACATGATCGCGTTCGACATCTCGCATCCGTGCCTGACGTTCGACAAGTGGCGGCAGATCCTCGTGGTCGACGCGGACTACCGCGTGACCGAGGTGATCGAGACGTTCTTCTGACGGCGCGCGGGCCCTTCCGGAGCGCGGCACGCCGACTGCTTGCGGCCCGCGTCGGCGGCATCGCACCGACCACGCACCCGGCGCCCCGCAAGAGGCCGGCGCACCACGGCGGCGCGGCGCCGTCAGGCCGCTCCGGGCCACCCCGCACGCGCCCGCCCGTCATGGTATCGAACCACCGCGAGGCGTACACTGCCCGCTCCCGTCTTCAACCCGCGGAGCACACGATGGCAGCCAAGCAGATCCTCTTTCTCACCGGCGATTTCGCCGAAGACTACGAAACGATGGTGCCGTTCCAGGCGCTGCAGGCGATCGGCCATACCGTGCATGCGGTCTGCCCGGGCAAGCGTGCCGGCGACAAGGTGAAGACGGCGATCCACGACTTCGAGGGCGACCAGACCTATACCGAGAAGCCCGGCCACCAGTTCACGCTGAACGCGAGCTTCGACGAGGTGGAGGCGTCGCGCTACGACGCATTGATGATCGCGGGCGGCCGCGCGCCGGAATACCTGCGCCTGAATCCGAAGGTGATCGCGCTGGTGCGCGCGTTCGTCGACGCGAACAAGCCGGTGGCCGCGGTCTGCCACGGCGTGCAGTTGCTCGCGGCGGCCGAGGTGATCCGCGGCAAGCGGATCTCGGCCTACCCGGCCTGCGCGCCCGAAGTGCGGCTGGCCGGCGGCGAATACGCGGAGATCCCGGTGGACGCGGCCGTCACCGACGCGCCGTTCGTCACGGCGCCCGCCTGGCCCGCGCATCCGGCCTGGATCGCCCAGTTCCTGACGCTGCTCGGCACGCGCATCGAACTGTAGGCGTCGGCGCCGCGCGGCACGCGAACTTCATCCCCGGGCGGGCGATCCGCACGGCCTGCCGCCCCGCCCGCCGCCGCTCGTCCCCGGTCGCTCCGGTCGCGCCGCGCACGCGGTGCTCGGCCGGTGGGCGGGCGAAACCGGAAACCGGAAACCGGCTTGACGTGGCCAGCGGTTCAAGCGGCTTTCCAATGACTCAAGCGGCTCAACCGGTTCAACCGGCTCATGTCGCCGAGCGGCGCCCGCGCGCCGGCTCGCCGATTCCCACCGGCGCCGCGCCGAACTCGGCGATGCGCGCCTCGAGCATCGCAAGCGCGCCCGACAGCGCGCTCAGCGCGTCGTCGGGCAGCGCCGACATCGTCTCGTCGAGAAACGCGACGCGGCGCGGCATGCATTCGTCGAACGCCTCGCGCCCGGCGGCGGTCAGCGTCACGTTGGTCACGCGGTTGTCGCGCGGATCGGAGGCGCGCGCGATCCAGCCGAGCGCCTCGAGCGATTTCAGCTGCCGCGTGAGCGCGCCGGGATCGGTGCGCACCAGCTCGACGAGCCGCTTCTGCGAGGCGGTGCCGCCCTCGTTGTGCAGCGCGAGCAGAATTCGCCAGCGCGGCATCGGCTGGCCGACGTGCGCCTCGAACGCGGCGAGGAACGCGCGATAGGTCCGGCCGAACTGCTGAAGGACCGCGACGTGGTCTTGAGCTTCCATGATTCAGAACGATGACGAGTGAATGGCGCGGGTCGGCCTCGCGAGCGGATTGGCGCGAACGAGGGCCCCGCGGATGAACGCCGGCCGCGCCGCTCACTCGGCGACGACGGTCGGCTCGATCTTGCCGCGCAGCCGGATCGGCGGCACGCGGCAACTCTGCCAGATGGCCAGCACCGCCACCACCGCGCCGATCCCGATGCCGAGGTGGATCGCCTCGACCAGCGACGCGCGCGCGGCCTCGAGCAGTTGCGCGCCGGGATGGCCCTGCCGCACCAGCTCGGCGACGACGCGCGTCTGCGCGGCGCGATCGATCAGGATCTGCGGATCGGCGAGTTGCGCAAACCAGCGCTGCGCATGCTCGGCGCCGAGCGCGTCGCGCACCCCGCCCGCGTAGGTCTGGTTGACCAGCGTGCCGGTCAGCGCGGTGCCGATCATACCGCCAACCATACGCAGCGATTGCAACAGTGCGGTGGCAATGCCCAGATGCCCGCGCCCGGCCGTCTGCTGCGCGAACACGGTGAGGTTCGGCAGCACGAAGCCGAGCCCGATGCCGCCCGCCACCATGATCACGAGCAGCAGCCACCGCGGCGTGACATGCGAGGACAGCGCGATGCCGAAGCAGGCCAGCGCGAGCAGCGTGAAACCGGCGGGCAGCATCACGTTCGGGCTCGGAATCCGCGTGACGATGCGGCCGTTCACGATGCTGCCGATCGTGACGAACACCACCAGCGGCGTGATCACCACGCCGGCCGCCTTCGGCGACATCCCGAAGCCGCCCTGGAACAGCAGCGGCGCGAAGAACAGCAGCGAGAACATCGAGAAGCCGGCCAGGATCGCGAGCCAGAACAACATCGACAGCGAGCGGTTGCGGAACAGGTCGGCTGGCAGCAGCGCGTGTTCGGTGCGCTTCTCCCAGCGCCAGAGCGCCACGCCGGCCAGCGCCGCGAGCGCCAGCAGCGCGGCCGGCCAGCCGAGGAAGCCGCGCTGCGGCAGCCATTCGACGAACAGCTGGAACGCGCCGAGCGCGAGCGCGATCAGCAGCGCGCCTGGCCAGTCGAGCCGCATTCGGCCGGCCTGCTGGACATGGCGCAGGTGCGGCAGGTAGCGGATCACGAAGTACAGCGACAGCAGCCCGAACGGCAGGTTCACGTAGAACACCGAGCGCCAGCCCCAGAACTGCGTCAGGAACCCGCCGAGCGACGGCCCGATCGCGTTCGCGATGCCGAACGCGGTGCTCATCAGCACCTGCCAGCGCAGCCGCACCACCGAATCGGGAAACAGGTCGGGCACGCAGGCGAACGCGGTGCCCACCAGCATCCCGCCGCCGACGCCCTGCAGCACGCGCGCGATCACCAGGAAACTCATGCTGCCGGCCATCCCGCACAGCACCGAGGCGGC
This sequence comes from Burkholderia plantarii, assembly GCF_001411805.1. Lineage (NCBI taxonomy): Bacteria > Pseudomonadati > Pseudomonadota > Betaproteobacteria > Burkholderiales > Burkholderiaceae > Burkholderia > Burkholderia plantarii. The sequence continues at coordinate 3,728,510 of NZ_CP007212.1, forward strand.
CGTGAACACGACGATCGACGCGATCACGAACGGCTTGCGGCCGTAATGGTCGCCGAGCCGACCGAAGATCGGCACGGTGATCACCGACGACAGCAGGTACGAGGTGGCGACCCAGGCGTAGAGGTCGAAGCCGCGCAGCTCGGCCACGATGGTCGGCAGCGCGGTGCCGACCACGGTCTGGTCGAAGGCCACGAGCATGGTGACGAACGAGACGCCGAGCATCGCGAGCAGCGATTCGCGAAACGGCAGGACTTGCCCACTCGAATGGTGGGCGGCGGTATGGACGGTCATCTTTTGCTCACACAACGTTTGACGTGTCAACGATTAGAAATGATAGCATGCTCGGGATGCGGCAAGCTTGATGTCGCACCGCTCGCCAATCTCACGGGAGGGATATGGAACCGAATTTCGACGCCGCCGGCGCCCGCTCGTCCGGGCTGTCGCCCGCCGCTTCCCTTGCACCCGCCGATCTCGACACGCTGCGGCGCGCCCGGACCGCGCTCGAGAGCCCGTCGCTGACGATGAAGCTGACCAGCGTGGTGGGCGCGCCGGTCGAGAAGATGATCGCGAAACTGCCCGGCTTCGCGACCGACAAGATCAACGACGCCACCGAGATCGCGCTGCGCAAGTGCCTGCAGCTGGCGCTGCGCACGCTCGGCAAGCCGGGCGCCGCGATGGGCGCCGAGCACGTGCCCGACAAGCCGAGCAATTTCCTGCACAAGCTCGCGGTGGCCACCACCGGCGCGGCGGGCGGCGCGTTCGGCCTGTTCGCGCTGCCGGTCGAGCTGCCCGTCACGACCACGCTGATGTTCCGCTCGATCTGCGACATCGCGCGCAGCGAGGGCGAGGATCTGACCACGGTAGACACGCAGCTGCAGTGCCTCGCCGTGCTCGGCATGGGTGGCGGCTTCGCCAACCCGGGCACGGCCGGCGGCAACCATGGCAATGGCGGCGCAGATCAGGCGGCGGCCGAACGCGACGCCGATTTCGGCTATTTCGTGCTGCGCGGCGCGCTCGCGCAGGCGGTCTCGAAGGCGTCGTCGGAGATGGCGTCGAAGGGCTTCGCCACGCACGGCTCGGCCGCGCTGCTGCGTTTCGTGCAGGCGATCGCGTCGCGCTTCTCGGCGCAGGTCACCGAGCAGATCGCCGCGAAGTCGATCCCGGCGCTCGGCGCGGTGCTGGGCGCCACCGTCAACACGCTGTTCATCGATCACTTCCAGCAGGCCGCGCACGCCCACTTCGCGATCCGGCGGCTCGAACGCCGCTATGGCCAGGCGGCCGTCGAGGCCGCCTACCGGACGCTCCCGCTCTAGGCCGCCACCGGCTGCGCCGGCCGCTCGACCAGCCGGCGCCCGAACGCGGCCGCCTGATCGAGCGCGCGGCTCGCCTCGGGCATGAACGGCACGGCCATCTGCCAGACATGCGGCATGCCCGGCCAGACCTGCAGTTCGGTATCGACGCCGGCCGCCCGCGCGCGCTCGGCGAAGCGGCGCGAATCGTCGAGCAGCACCTCGGTGCTGCCGACCTGGATCAGCAGCGACGGCAGCCCGGCCGGGTCGGCATAGAGCGGCGACAGGTACGGATCGGTGGGACTGGCGCCGCCGATGTACAGGCGCGCGGCGCGGCCCAGCGCCGCGCCGGAGAACATCGGGTCGAGGCCGTCGTTGCTGCGCAGCGTGTCGCCCGTGGCGGCCAGATCGGTCCACGGCGAGAACAGCAGCGCCCCGGCCGGCAGCGGCGCGCCGCGGTCGCGCAGCGCGACCAGCAGCGCCAGCGCGAGGCCGCCGCCCGCCGAATCGCCGCCGATCAGGATCGAGCCCGGATCGATGCCGGCCTCGAGCAGCGCGGCATAGGCGGCCAGCGCGTCGTCGTGCGCGGCCGGGAACGGATGCTCGGGCGCGAGCCGGTAATCGACTGAAAACGAGCGCGCGCCGAGCTTGCGGCTCAGCGCGAACACCAGCGGACGATGGGTGGCAGGCGAACAGAAGTAATAGCCGCCGCCGTGGAAATACAGCAGCGTCGGCGCCGCGCGGCCGTCGGCCGGCTCGAGCCATTCGCCGCGCGGCGCGCCGTCGGTGCTCACGCCAACGTGTCCGTCGATATCACCCGCGCCGCCCTGGCGCAGCCGCCAGCCGGCGGGCGGGCGCGTGGGCAATACGCGCCGGCGCGCCGCCAGCACGCGCGTGCCCGCCACGTCGATCACCGGCGACAGCGTCTTCGGACGGATCTGCCAGCGCAGCAGCCAGCAGGCGAAGGTGGATTGCCAGCTCATCGATCCTCCTGCGGACCTCGAAACGAACGGTTCGGAAGCCGGGCGCCGGCCGCGCGGCCCGCCTGCCCGGCATGGATGGCGCGTGCCGCGCGCCTCAGTTGGCCGGTTCGACCTGGCCGCGAATCTCGCCGGACGGATGTTCCCTGGTATGGATGTTGAAGTACCACTTGCCCGCCATCAGCTCGGTCACCTGCTGATCGTCGAGCGTCGCCGACCCCTTGATCGGGCTCGCCAGCGCATCCTTCGCGATCGGCACCTGGATCGCCGCGTTCTGCCCGACGGGCGCGGGGCCGTGGAAGTGCGCGGCGGTTGCCGGACCGGACAGGCCGCCATAGGTGACGGTCCAGACCAGCGTGTGGGTGGCCGTGTCGAAGGTCGCGTTCAGCATGCCGGAGCCGCGCGTCGCCGTCGGCGGCACCTCGCTCGACGGCTGCAGGTTCGCGACCAGCTTCGCCGTCTCGGCATGCGCCGCCGCGCAAACCAGCGCGCCGGCCAGCAGACCCGTCTTCACGATACGCAGGATTCCCATGACACCTCCTTGTGCGGTTGGATCGCCCGCCGGCGGGCGCGCCGCGCTCCCCGGCTGATGTGATGGTAGACGATCGGGGCGGCCCGCGCGCATCGCGACCCGGCGCGCGGTGAAAATGCGGCGGCGGTGATGGCGACCGCCGCCGTGCGACGACGTCACCGGGCGCGGCGTCCGGCCCGCACGCCAAACACGCGATGCCGGACATCGACGCACGCACGCGGCGGCACCTCATGAGGAAGTCTCGCCGCGCGGGCAGGCTCGATGCCGCACAGCGTTTCGCATCGCCTCCCGAGGAGCCGGGACACGCCGTCGCGCGACAACGCAGGCTCCGCGTTACGCGCGGTTACGCATCGCCCGCCCGGTTTGCGCCGGCCTCCCGCGCAAACGCAGATCCCGCCTCGCTGACACGCTCACCCGCCCCGGCTCGCGCGGCACGGCATTTCTTACCGCCGCGACGCGGCGTCGTTTCGGAACGGGCTCGGCACGCGCCGGATTTTTTACATTTGCGCCACAATGGCCGCCCGACCGACAGCCCCAAGGAACCACCCAGTGCCGGTTCGCACGACACGCCCGCGTCTCCCGGTGCCGCGCCTGCCGCGCGCGGCGGTCCTGTCCACCCTGCTCGGCGCGGCCGTGCTGTTCGCCCCGCCGGCCGCCGAGGCGCAGGAGCTCTCGCTGTTCGCCGGCCCGCTCTACGGTGCCGGCACGCACTCGACGGGCTGGGCCTTCGACTATCAGGAAGGACTCGGCAAGTACGCCGCCGCCGGCTTCACCTGGTACAACGAAGGCCATCTGCCGAGCCACCACCGCGACGGCCAGTCGGTGCAGCTCTGGGGCCGCCTGCCGCTCGACCGGCGCCGCTTCGTGCTGTCGGCCGGCGTCGGCCCCTATCGCTACTTCGACACCGAGGCGGCCGCCCAGGGGCGCGGCTACTCGAACACGCACGGCTGGGGCGTGCTGATGAGCGTGCGCGCGGCCTACTACACCTCGCATCGCTGGATCCTGCAGTTGCAGGCGAATCGCGTCCACACCTTCAGGGGCCCCGACACTACCTCGGTGATGTTCGGCATCGGCTACCAGCTCGACGCACCGGACACGCCCGGCCCGCGCGACTACGCGGCCGGCCGCCTCGATCGCGTGACGCACAACGAGGTGACCGGGATGGTCGGCGAGACGATCCTGAACAGCCGCACCTCGCCGAGTTCGCTCGGCGCCAGCGTCGAATACCGGCGCGGCATCGCGAAGTACGTGGACTGGACCGCCACCTACCTGTACGAAGGCTCGAAGCGCCAGACCCGCCGCAACGGCGTGGCTTCCGAGCTGTGGCTCACGCGCGCGTTCCTCGACGACAGGATCACGCTGGCCGCCGGCGCCGGCATGTACGTCGCCGTCGACCACCGCAACATCCACGGCAGCGATATCGGCGACGGCCGGCTGTCCGGCATCGTCTCGATCTCGGCCAGCTACCGCCTCGGCCGGCGCTGGCTCACGCGCCTGACCTGGAACCGCGTGGTCACCCGCTACGATCGCGACACCGACGTGATCCAGGCCGGCCTCGGCTACCGCTTCTGACGCGCCGGGCCGGCCCGCCGCCACGGCGCCCGCGACTGCACCCGCAACCGTCGCAATCCTGACGACCTCGGCCGCCCCCGCACCGCCCCAAACACCGCGCGCGGCGGCCGGCGCGATTGCGGGGCGCGGCGCTCCCGTGAGAGCATCCCCGCCCATGACACCGATCTTCCTCCAGCATGCGGACGCGCTCGCGCGTCACTCGTACTACGAAGCCACCGCCACGCGCCCGGCGGCCGACGATCCCGTGCTCGACGGCCCGCTCGACGCCGACGTCTGCGTGATCGGCGCCGGCTTCTCGGGGCTCTCGGTCGCGCTCGACTGCCGCGCGGCGGGGCTCTCGGTGGTCGTGCTCGATGCCTGGCGCCCCGGCTGGGGCGCCTCGGGCCGCAACGGCGGACAGGTGATCGGCGGCTTCGCGAAGGACGCCGAGATCGCGCGCCAACTCGGCGAGGACGGTGCGCGCGCCGCCTGGAAGCTGTCGCTCGACGGTGTCGAACTGATCGCCGAACGCATCGCGCGCCACGGCATCGACTGCGACTTCACGCGCGGCTACCTGACGCTCGCCACCAAGCCGCGCCGCGTCCCCGAGCTGCGCGCCTGGATGGACAGCGCGACGCAACACTGGGGCCACCCGTCGCTGAGCTGGCTCGACACCGACGCGATCCGCGCGCGCGTGGCCTCGCGTCTTTATCTGGCGGGCGTCCACGATCCGCTGTCGGGCCACCTGCACCCGCTGCGCTACTGCCTCGGACTCGCCGCCGCCGCGCGCCGCGAGGGCGCGTTGCTGTTCTCGCATTCCGCGGTGACCGAGGTCGTGCGCGGCGAGCGCCCGCGGGTAGGCACGCGCTCGGGCGAGGTGCGCTGCCGCTTCGTGGTGTCCTGCGTGAACGCGGGCCCGGGCGGCTTCCTGCCCGCGCCGATCGAGGCGCGCATCGCGCCGGTGCCGTCCTATCTCATCGCGACCGAGCCGCTCGGCCAGGCACGCGCCGACGCGCTGATCGCGCGGCGCGAGGCGGCCTGCGACAACAACGTGTTCCTCGACTATTTCCGGCTCTCGGCCGATCACCGGATGCTGTTCGGCGGCCGCGCCAGCTCGGCGGGCGCGGCGCCGGCCGAACTCTCGGCCGCGATCCGCCGGCGCATGCTCGAAGTGTTTCCGCAACTGGCCGACGCGCGCATCGACTACGCGTGGGGCGGTTTCGTCGACATCACGCGCAATCGCGCGCCCGACTTCGGCGCGCTCGACCCGAACTACTTCTACCTGCAGGGCTACAGCGGCCACGGCGTGGCGCTGGCCGGCATCGCCGGGCGCGCGGTGGCGCGCGCGATCGCGGGCGAGCGCGCGATGCTCGAACCGTTCATGCGGCTGCGGCACCGGCGCTTCCCGGGCGGGCCGGCCTGGCGGCAGCCGGCGCTCGAACTCGGGATGCGCTACCACCAGCTCCTCGAACGTTTCTGAATGCCGCCGCCCGCCTGCCGGCTTTCCTGCCGCGCCGCCCGGCTACAGCGTGACCATGCCGCCGTCGGCGATGATTTCCGTGCCGACGATGAAGGCCGACTCGGGCGACGCCAGATGCAGTACCGTCGCGGCAATCTCGGTCGGCTCGCCGAACCGGCCGAGCGGCACCTGGGCGCGGATCTGCTCGGCGGTGTCGGCCAGCGCGTCGGCCGCGATGCCGAGCTTGCCGTACAGCGGCGTCGTCACCGGCCCCCGGCTGGTCACGTTCACGCGCACGCCGCGCGCCAGCAGTTCCGCCGACAGCGTCTTCGCCAGCGAGATCAGCGCCGCCTTGCTGGCCGCATGACCGACGAAGCCGGCATGCCGACGTGCGCGTTGATCGAGCCGTTCAGCACGATCGAGACGCCGCGGTTCAGCAGCGGCAATCGCGTAACGCCGCGCGCCGCCAGGGCCGCCGCGGGCCGGCACGGCGCCCGCGATGGCGGCGGCCCGCCGGCCCCTGGCGAAGCCGTCAGTGCGCGCCGCCCGCGTCGACCGGCACGGCCGAGCGGCGCGGCTTGGTGATCCAGATCAGCGGGATGATCGCGATGAAGATCACGGCCGAGATGTAGAACACGTCGTTCAGGCCCATCACGGCGGCCTGCCCGTCCACCGACAGGTTGAACAGCGCGTGCGCCGCGTCGCGGCCGACGTGCAGCATCGACTGCGTCGCGTCGATCGACTGGCTGAAGTCCGGGTTGGTGGCGTTGGCCTGCTCGGTCAGCCGCTCGTGATGCAGCACCGTGCGGTTGTTCCAGGCATTGCCGATCACCGAGGTGCCGACCGCGCCGCAGAAGGTCCGCCCGAAGTTCGACAACCCCGCGGCGGCCGGGATCTTCTCGGGCGGCAGGCCCGACAGGATGATCGAGGTCAGCGGCACGAAGAACATCGCCATCGGGATGCCCTGCAGCAGTGTCGGCAGCACCAGGTCCCAGTTCGACACGTCGGTGTAGAAGCGCGTGCGCATGAAGAACACGATCGCGAAGCCGACGAACGCGACCGTCGCGATGTAGCGCGAATCGGTGCGCGGCAGCAGGCGCCCCATCACCGGCGTGAGCAGCACCGCGAACACGCCGAGCGGCGCGGTGGTCAGCCCCGAATCGATCGCGCGATAGCCGAGATACTCCTGCATCCACTGCGGCAGCAGCACCAGCGTGCCGAAGAACATCCCGTAGGCCACCGACAGCGCGATCGTGCCGCCCGCGAAATTGCGCTCCTTGAAGAGCCGGATGTCCACCACCGGGTTCTTCTCGGTCAGCTCCCACACCACGAAGAACGCGAAGCCGATCACGGCGACGATCGCGAGCCCGACGATGAACGGCGAGTTGAACCAGTCGAGATCCTTGCCCTTGTCGAGCATGATCTGCAGCGACGCGACCCAGACGATCAACAGCAGGAGCCCGACCGTGTCGATCGGCAGGCGCCGCGTGGCCGACTCGCGCGAGCGGAAGATGGTCCAGGTGACGAACGCCGCGAAGATGCCGACCGGCACGTTGATGTAGAAGATCCACGACCAGTTGTAGTCGTAGGTGATCCAGCCGCCCAGCGACGGCCCGGCGATCGGGCCGACCAGCGCCGTCATCGACCACAGCGCGAGCGCCGTCGACGATTTCTGCTTCGGCCACGCGCCGAGCAGCAGCGCCTGCGAGAGCGGCGCGAGCGGCCCGGCCACCACCCCCTGCAGGATCCGCGCGCCGAGCAGCGTCGGCAGGTTCGGCGCCATTCCGCACAGCCACGAGGCGATCACGAACAGCAGGATCGAGCCGACGAACAGGCGCACCTGTCCGAAGCGCTGCGTGAGCCAGCCGGTGAGCGGGATCGACACCGCGTTCGCGGCGGCGAAGATGGTGATCACCCAGGTGCCTTCGTCGACCGACACGCCGAGTTCGCCCGAGATGGTCGGGATCGCGACGTTCGCGATCGACGAGTCGAGCACGTTCATGAACATCGCGAGCGACACCGCGAGGGTGCCGAGCGCGAGCTGGGCGCCCGACAGCGGGCGCATGGGCGTTGGAGAAGCCATGGTGGGATTCCGGTTGCGTCAGGCGCGCCGCATCAGGCGCGCGGCGCGCGCGGCGCCGGCTGGGCAGCATGGGCCGGGCCGCCGGCGTTGTCGGCGATGATCCGGGCGATCTCGGCATTGGCCTCGTCGCCGTACTTCGCGAACACGTCGGTCTGATAGACGGTGTTGTTGACGCTGCCGAGCTGGCTGCCGCTCTCGTCCTTGATGCTGACGTCCGCCTGCATCGACAGGCCGATGCGCAGCGGATGGCGTTCGAGCTCGCGCGGATCGAGCGCGATGCGCACCGGCAGGCGCTGCACCACCTTGATCCAGTTGCCGGTGGCGTTCTGCGCCGGCAGCAGCGAGAACGCCGAGCCGGTGCCGGCCGAGAAGCCGATCACCTTGCCGTGATAGGTCACCGACGAGCCGTAGATGTCGGCCGACAGTTCGACCGGCTGGCCGATTCGCATGTGGTCGAGCTGCACTTCCTTGAAGTTCGCGTCCACCCAGATCTGGCCGAGCGGCACCACCGACATCAGCGGCGTGCCCGGCGACACGCGCTGGCCGACCTGCACCGAGCGCTTGGCCACGTAGCCCGTCACGGGCGCGGGCAGCGTGTTGCGCGCGTTGGCCAGATACGCGTCGCGCACCTTCGCCGCCGCGGCCAGCACGTCGGGATGGTCGCTGACGGTGGTGTTCGCGGTCAGCGCGACGTTCGCGGCCAGCTGCTGCTTCGCGGCGTCGAGCGAGGCCTGCGCGGCCTTCACGGCGTCACGCGCATGCGAGATCTCCTCCTGCGAGACCGCCCCTGTCTGCGCGACGGCGACGCGCCGGCGCAGGTCGTCCTGCGCCTTCGACAGGTCCGATTCGCGCTGCGCCACCTGCGCGCGATACTGGTCGTCGTCGGCGTACAGGCCGCGCACGCGGCGCACCGTCTGTGCGAGGTTCGCCTCGGCCGATTGCAGCGCGATCCTCGCGTCGGCGGGATCGAGCTGCACGAGCGGCTCGCCTTCGCGGATCGATTGCGTGTCGTCGGCGTTGACCGCGATCACCGTGCCCGTGACCTGCGGCGTGATCTGGACCACGTTGCCGTTGACGTAGGCGTCGTCGGTGTCCTCGTGGAAGCGCGCGACGAGGAAGTAGTAGATGCCGTAGGCGATCGCGGCGAGCACGATGATCACGACGAGCACCGTCATCATCCGCTTGCGTTTGCCGTTGTTGCGCGCCGCGGGGGCCGTGGCTTGTTGCTGGGGGTCGCTCATCGCGAGGTTCTCCGTCGTCGTCCGCCGCGTTCGAGGCGCGGCGGACAGGGTCTGTCGATTCGAAAAGGTGGCGGGCGGCTCAGCCCGGCGTCGTGCCCGATGCGCTCACCGCCGGCAGCGCTTCGCGCGGGGCCGCGTTCGGCGCGGCGGGCGCGGGCGCATTGGTGGCCGCATGCGAGCCAGCCCGCGCGTCGGGGGCCGCGAGCGGCGAGCCAGCCGCGTCGAAGCCGCCGCCGAGCGCCTTGATCAGGCCGATCTGCAAGTCGCGGCGGCGCATCACGAGGTTGGTCACGGCCTGCTCCGAGTCGAGCCGCAGGATGTCGGCGCTCAGCACCTGCAACTGCGGCGACAGGCCGGCCTTGTAGCGGATCACGGCAAGCTCGTAGGCACGCGTCGAGGCGTCGAGCGCGCGCTGCGCGTCGCCCATCTGCCGGTCGATCGCGCGAATCGAGGCGACCTGCGTGGCGACGTCGTTGAGCGCGCCGATCAGCGTCTGGTTGTAGTTCGCCACGCTCAGGTCGAAGTCGGCGTAGCGCCCCTTCAGTTGCGCGCGCAACGCACCGGCATCGAAGATCGGCAGGTTCACGGCCGGCCCGAACTGCGCCTGGCGGCTCGCGAACTTCAGAAACTGGCCCCAGCCGAACGCGTCGAAGCCGAAGCCGGCCGCGAGGTTCACGTCGGGGAAGAATTCGGCCTTGGCCTCCTTCACGTCGTGCATCGTGCCCTCGACCTGCCAGCGCGCGGCGACCAGGTCGGGCCGGCGCGAGACCAGATTCGCCGGGATGTTGTCGGGCAGCGCGATCGCCCCGCCCGGGGTCAGCACCGGCACGGCGATCTTCAAGCCGCGATCGGGGCCCTTGCCGAGCAGCGCCGCGAGCTGGTAACGCACCGTGGTGATCTGGCCGTCGAGGTCGGACAGCGTCGATTCGCTGGTGGCGACGTTGCCGCGCGCGGTCTGCCGCTCGACGTTGGTGTCGAGCCCGGCGCCGACGCGGCCCTCGGTGATCTTGCCGACCGTCTCGCGGTTGCGGATCTCGCGCTGCGCGATGTCACGCAGCGCATAGAGCTGGGCGAGCTGGTTGTAGGTGCGCGCCACCGAGGTCGCCAGCGTCACGCGCGCCTGCTCGAACTCGGCCTGCGCGGCCTTCTGCTGCGACACCGCCGAACGCAGCTTCTCGCGGTTCTTGCCCCACAGGTCGAGCTCCCACGACGCACTCGCCAGCACGTTGTTTTCGCTGTACCAGTTGCCGCCGTAGGGCGGCGGATAAAGGCCGTTGCCCGAATACAGCTCGCGGGTCCACGAGTAGCTGCCCTCGACCTTCGGCAGCAGCGTCGCGCGCGACGACTCGATGTACGAGGACGCCTTCGCGAGCCGCGCCTGGGCCTGCGCGATGGTCGGATTGCCGTCGAGCGCCTCGCCGATCAGCGTCGGCAGTTGCGGATCGCCGAACTGCGTGGCCCAGTCGAGCGTCGGCCACTGGCCGCCCTCGGCCGGCAGGCTCGCGCTGCTTTCCAACTGCTCGGCCGGCGTGGTGCGCTTGTCGCTGTGGATGCCGGCGTAGTTCGCGCAACCGGCCAGCGCGAGCGCTGCAGCGGCAGCCGCGGCCGTGGCGCGGATCGCGCGCAGCCGCATCGGGGTGAGCGGCGGCGTCATCGCGCGGCTCCGCGGCGCGCCATCGTGCCTGTGACGGTATTCATACGAAAACGACTCCCTGCATCAATGGACTAGACAACTATTAAATGGCAACCTGGCCGCCCGAATCCGGTACCGCCGGCGTTCAAACGCCGTTGTCCAGAATCCGCAACAACATCCGCTTCAGTGCCTGCCGCTCTTCCTCGACGAGGCCGTCAAGCGCTTCGTCGATCACCGAGTTGAGCAGTCTCGGCATCGCCTCGGCGATCACGGCGCCCGCCTCGGTCGTCACGAGCCGCACCACGCGCCGGTCCTCGCTGGCGCGAACCCGCTGCAGCAGGCCGTGCTTTTCGATCCGGTCGAGCACGCGCGTGATCGCGCCCGCATCGATGTTCCAGTAGCGCGCCAGATCGGCCGCCGTCGTGCAGCTGCCGCTGGCGAGCAGGAACAGCACCTTGCCCTGCATGCCCGTCACGCCGAACTCGTCCAGCGTGAGCTGCGTGATGCGATGCATCAGCCGCGCATGGGTCAGCGTCAGCAGATGCCCGAGGCTTGCACCGGACTCATCGGTCGGCACCGACAGCGCCAGCGGCGGCAAATTCAGCGATTTCATGCCCTCTCTCCCGTTCCCGTGCCGGCCGCCCGGCTCACGCCGCGGCGCCGTCCGACAGCAGATCGCGCGACACGCTTGCCAGCTCGCGATACAGCGCATCGGTGCGACGTGCCCCGAAACGCCGCTCGAACGCGGCCTGCGCGGTGCGCCAGCACCGCAATGCCTCGGCGAGCCGGCGCCGCCCGGCCAGCGTCAGCGCGATGCGCTGACGCTGGCCCTTGTCATGTGCCTGCTCGACCAGCGCGGCGCGCAGCAGCGGCTTGAGCGCACGCACCAGCGTCGTGCGGTCCGTCGAGGTGGCACGCGCGAGCTCGGCCATCGTCGCCCCGACTTCCGGCTCCAGCGAGCGCAGGATGCAGAACTGCGACGGCGTCAGGCCCGCCTGCGACAGGTAGCGTTCGTAGAAGCGCGACACCTGCCGCGCGGCCTGGCGAATCGCGAAACAGACGTCGGTATCGGAGGGCTCGCTGTGCATGCGCACAGACTAGAGATCAGGGGCCGGGTCGGCAATGCCGGCAGCCGCATTAAATTATCACTGCCGCGACAAGAATCGACATGTCAATCATCTGATGGCAACAATGCTGCGGTTTACCAATATTTATCGGATGAATGAGTAAAAACCGGCCGGCGGCCGGCGGCGGTTCAGCGCGCGCCCGGCGACGGCGCGTTCTCGAAGAACGTGATCGTGTGATCGATGAAGCTGCGCACCTTGGCCGGCATCAGCGTGCGCGAGCTGTAGGCGAGGCGGATCTCGGCGCCCATGTCGACGAGCGGGAAGCCGGGCAGCACCGACACCAGCCGGCCCGCTTCGAGATGCTCGCGCACGCCCGAACTCGGCAGCATGCCGATCCCGAAGCCGCGCAGCACCATGTCGAGGTTGAACGGCGCGTTGTTCGATTCGATCTCGTAGCGGAACGGCACCACGAGCAGTTCGTCATCCACGCGAAAGCGCATCTCCGGCTTGCGGATCGAGGTCGAAAACGCCACCACCAGGTGGTCGGCGATCTCTGCCGGATGGGTCGGCACCGAGTGGCGCGCGAGGTAGTCAGGCGAGGCGACGAGCTCGAACGGGATCAGTTCCACCAGCCGCGTGACGACCGTATCCGAGGTCAGCATGAACGGCAGCAGCAGGCCCACGTCGTAGCCTTCCGCCACCAGATCGACGGGGCGCTCGGCCAGCGTCACGTCGATGCTCACCTTCGGATATTTTTCCTTGTAGCTTGCGATCAGCGCCATCAGGCGGTGCATGGTGGCGGTCGCGTGCGAGATCACGCGCAGCACGCCGGTGGGCTCGCGCGCTTGCGTGGAGGCGCCTTCCTCGAGCGCGTCGAGATCGGCGATCACGCGCACGCAGCCTTCGTAGAACTGCTCGGCCGCCTCGGTCAGCGAAATCTGGCGCGTGGTGCGATGGAACAGCCGCACGCCGAGCCGCTTCTCGAGCGAGGCGATCGCGCGCGACACGACCGGCGTGGACAGGCCCAGCATGTCCGCGGCGCGTGTGAAGCCGCGCGCCTCGACGACCGAACAGAAGATACGCAGGCTATCGATGTATTCCATGACGATGATTCCGGGTAGCGTGCGCGACTCGACACGGACAGCGCGGGATGGCCGCGCGGCGATGACGCTGTCGCCGGCCGCGCCCGGCGGGTCGCCGCACGCGTCATCGCTTGCGGCGACAACGAACCGTCCGGAGCGGACGGCGCGACATTTTATCGTGTCCGGATCATGCCCGCCGGGCCTCGGAGTTTCGCCACCGCCGCCGGATACGGCCGGCGCGGCGCCGTCACGCCGGCCAACGGCCGATGTTGCTGCCGGCCGCGGTCAGGCGATGCTCGCGAAGTCGTTGGTGTTCCGCCGCAACGCCTGCAAATAGGTATGCTGGATCTGGGCCGCACTGCCGGTGAAATAGCTGCCGCGACGTCCCGCCGTTTTCAGTAGCGCTCGGCTTTTGAGTCCGGAGTTAATTTAGCTGCGTCCGCCATCAGCTGGCGGGCGTAGGTTGCAGGCGTTAGCCCGCCCAGCGATTTCCTCGGCCGCTCTTCGTCGTACTCTCGTCGCCGTGCTTCGATCGGCACCTCGGTATGAGACAGGCTCGTGAACCAGTGCTCGTCGAGGCATTCGTCGCGGAATCGACCGTTGAACGATTCGATATCAGCATTCTGATTCGGCTCGCCGGGCTCAATCAGAAACAGCTTCACACCTCGCCGGTGTGCCCAGGTCAACATCGCCCGACCACGGAACTCCTACCAATCAATACTTTATGTTTTTGTCGTAACCGTGAAAGTGAGAACATCAGTATAGGCACCCTTCTTCAGCCCTGGCCTCACATAAGTTCCGAAGGTGGGAGCCAAGCACGTTCTACCCGACGCATTCAGCTTTATTTCCGATTTGTTTTGATTCGGCAACGTGAACTCGGTTGTGCCGTCGTTCAGCATCACGCTGTAGGGAACTATCTGAGTCGGATCGGCCAGGGCTTTCAGCTGGTACTGATTTGCGACTGTTCCGTTCTCACTGTCGGCATCGACAACTACGTCGGCACCGTCGCCGCTCAATCCTGAATACGTAAAACAAAGCTGATCGGCTGCGGCCGTGAATCTCTTTTCCCCATGATCGACCGGTAGTTCACCGAGGTCCCAGTCGGGTGCTGACATGCGAATCGTCAATGGAGGTCTCGGTGGGTTAACCGGCGAAACGACCTGACAATCGCCCCCGTCAGAATCCGGGTAAATATAGGCCGCTCCTTTTATTTCACCTTGGAAATCATAAAAGCTTCCCCTGCTATCAAACTCTCGTTCAGCGGCCAAAACAGCAACAGATCGCCATTTTCCACGACTTGGAAAAATTATTAAAATGTTGGCCGCAACAGGATTTATATTTATCCAATCGTGATTATCTCCGATAAACGCCTGAGCAAGCAAGCCATCGTAAGAAATCCCATGAGTGTCCCGAGCGCTCGCCCATCCATTTAAACCCACCATCGCGTCGCTGCTAGAAAATGAGTAAGGGCTATTGTTTTTATCATAAGCCCAAACCACCACCCCTCTTGAACGAGTGTATACACGCGGCCCATCAAGTCCGCGCTTAAAATCCATCACAAGCGACACTCGAACTTGATAACCATCATCCTGCCAAGTGCAGTTTTTGTAATCGTAGACCAAAGAGCCCGGATTATCCGCCAGCGCCAATTTGTAAATTGCAACAAATACCAAACTAACGCACCATTTTTTTCGCCTGGATGCTGATACCAATTAGATCGCCTCGGTTTTCAATAAATCGACCGCCGGCGTTTCTGCCGCCGGCGTTTCTGCCGCCGGCGTTTCTGCCGCCGGCGTTTCTGCCGCCGGCGTTTCTGCCGCCGGCGTTTCTGCCGCCGGCGTTTCTGCCGCCGGCGTTTCTGCCGCCGGCGTTTCTGCCGCCGGCGTTTCTTTGCTTTCAATCAAAAGATTTTCGGTCCAATACCCCGCCCACGCCTTGACCGAGCGCATCTTTACCGCCTTCTATCGTGGAAGATCACGGTTGATGGTCGACCCGCGCTGAGCGAGATCCTGCAGATATTGCAGTCGCGAGACCAAAGTATCTTCCGCATCACAGGCCCGTTCGCAGAGAGCACGCTCTCGCGCGCGCCGCGTCGCGAGACCCTGCACACGAAGCCGGTGGATGGATCGACTTACTGGAGCGTGCGCACGATCGCCGCCGAAACGGCCATCTCGCCGACGAGCGTGCATCGCGACTTCAAGCTGCTGGGTCTACCGCCGCATCGCAGCGAAAGCTTCTTTGCGTTGATCGATCACCAACAAGGCGATCCGCAGAGGCTCGTCGGCTCGGTCAAACAACTGATCAAGCGTATCGATCTATTCGTCTCCCACTACAACGAAAACTGCAAGCCATTCGCCTGGACCGCGTCTGCCGACTCCATCCTCGAAAAGCTTCACAGACTTTGTTCGCGAATCAGCGAAACAGGACACTAGACGGAATTATGTGTAAACGAAAAAAGACCCGAACATCCAGGCTAAACCGTTGATTTAGCTTGAAAATTCGGGTCTATCCTTACCCCAGGAACTAACGTTCCTCCTAGAAAGGAATATCGTCATCCATCTCGTCGAACCCGCCACCGGCCGGCTGGCTCGGGCGGCTCGAACCGCCGCCGCCGCTACCACCGCGTGAAGCACCGCCACCACCGGCAGCACGGCCACCGCCGCCACCACGCTCCATGTCGCCGCCGCGGCCGCCACCACCACCACCACCATAGCCGCCGCCACCACCACCGCCATAACCTTCATCACCACCACCGCCGCCGCCCGCGCCGCCACGGCCGCCCAGCATCTGCATCTGGTCCGCGACGATTTCGGTCGAGTAACGGTCCTGGCCGTCCTGGCCCTGCCACTTGCGCGTGCGCAGGCGCCCTTCGATGTACACCGACGAGCCCTTCTTCAGGTACTCGTTGACGATCTCGGCCAGCCGGCCGAAGAACGCCACGCGGTGCCACTCGGTCATTTCCTTGAAATCGCCGCTCGCCTTGTCCTTGTAGCGATCGGTCGTCGCGAGGCGGATGTTCGCCACCGCGTCGCCGCTTGGCAGGTAGCGCACTTCGGGGTCGGCGCCCAGATTGCCGACGAGAATGACCTTGTTGACGGATGCCATGTATTTCTCCAAAAGATTCGTTGCCGGCCGTGGCGCATGCCCCGCGCCGGCCCGCGCAACGGCTGCGGCGCGACGCCCGTCAGGCCTTGCGCGGCGGCCGTTTCATGCTGGCGGCGATTATAAGCCAGACCGCCACGAGCGCCGAACAGGCGTAGAAAACCTCGTTCGCGCCGCCCGTCTTCAGCAGCCAGCCGCCCACCACGCCGCCCAGCGCGAGGCCGATCGACTGCGTGGTGTTGTAGACGCCGGTGGCCGCGCCCTTGCGCGAGCCCGGCGCGAGCTTCGACACCAGCGACGGCTGCGAGGCCTCGAGAATGTTGAAACCGAGGAAGTAGACGAACAGCACGGCCGCGACGATCACAATCGTATGCGGCGTCGAGCCGAGCAGCAATTGGCCGATCAGGATAGCGGCGATGCCGCCGAGCAGCACCGGCTTCATCTTCCCGCGCTTCTCCGCGACGATGATGGCCGGCACCATCGCGACGAACGCGAGCCCCATCACCGGCAGGTACACCTTCCAGTGCGACGCCACGGGCAGCCCGCCGTCCACCAGCAGGCGCGGCACCACGAGGAACAGCGCGGTCTGCGTGGCATGCAGCACCAGCACGCCGAAATTCAGGCGCAGCAGTTCGACGTTGCGCAACACCTCGGCGAACGGTGCCTTCACATGGGCCGATTTCGGCGCGTCGGGAACGATCCAGATCACCACGCCGATCGCGAGGATCGACAGCACGCCGACGATCCAGAACAGGCCGCTCATCCCCACCCAGTGGAACACGATCGGCGCGCCCACGATCGCCACCGCGAACGACACGCCGATCGAGCCGCCTACCATCGCCATCGCCTTGGTGCGATTCTGCTCGGAGGTCAGGTCGGCGATGAACGCGAGCACCGCCGACGATACCGCCCCCATTCCCTGCACGACACGCCCGACGATGATCCAGGTGATGTCGTGCGCGAACGCGGCGATGAACGCGCCGAGCGCGAACACCAGCAGCCCGAACGCGATCACGGGCTTGCGGCCGAAGCGGTCGGAGGCCCAGCCGTAGAAGATGTAGAACAGCGATTGGGTGACGCCGTAGGCGCCGAGCGCGATGCCGACGAGCAGCACGTTGTCGCCGCCGGGGATCGTTTTCGCATAGACGGAAAACACCGGCATGATCATGAACAGGCCCAGCATGCGCAGCGCGAAGATCGCCGCGAGCGACGCGGTCGCGCGTAACTCAGGCGCACTCATGCGGACGGGTGAAGCGGACGGATTGGACATCGGGGGAAGATTGTCGATTTGAGCGGGCAACCACCCGGTACCGGGCGGCGGGAATCCTGGCCGGCTCGAGTCCCGTCGCTGGCTCGTGTCGCGCACGTCAGCAAGTGCGCGGCGTGCGCCCCGAACCACGTCCGACGCGGGCGGAATCGGGTCCTGGCAGCCCGAAACGACGGTCTCGAAAAGCCGTTATAGTAGCAGGTTTGGTTTCCTCCTCTTTCGCCAGGTTCATGGAACAGATCCGTATCCGTGGGGCTCGCACCCACAACCTGAAGAACGTCAATCTCGACCTCCCGCGCCACAAGCTGATCGTAATCACGGGATTGTCGGGATCGGGCAAATCGTCGTTGGCGTTCGATACCCTTTACGCGGAAGGGCAGCGGCGCTACGTCGAAAGCCTGTCCGCCTACGCGCGGCAGTTCCTGCAGCTGATGGAGAAGCCCGACGTCGACCTGATCGAGGGGCTCTCCCCGGCGATTTCGATCGAACAGAAAGCGACCTCGCACAACCCGCGTTCGACCGTCGGCACCGTTACGGAAATCCACGACTACCTGCGACTTTTGTACGCACGCGTCGGCACGCCCTATTGCCCCGATCACGAGATCCCGCTGGAGGCGCAGAGCGTCTCGCAGATGGTGGACGCGGCGCTGGCGCTGCCGGAGGAAACCAAGCTGATGATCCTCGCGCCCGTGATCGCGAACCGCAAGGGCGAGCACGCGGAACTGTTCGAGGAGATGCAGGCGCAGGGTTTCGTGCGGTTCCGGATCCGCTCGGGCGGCGGCACGGCCAACGAGGGCGTGGCGAAGATCTACGAAGTCGAGACGCTGCCGAAACTGAAGAAGAACGACAAGCACACGATCGACGTGGTGGTGGACCGCCTCAAGGTGCGCCCGGACATGAAGCAGCGGCTCGCCGAATCGTTCGAGACGGCGCTGCGCCTGGCCGACGGCCGCGCGATCGCACTCGAGATGGACACCGACCACGAGCACCTGTTCAGCTCGAAGTTCGCCTGCCCGATCTGCTCGTATTCGCTGCAGGAACTCGAGCCGCGGCTGTTCTCGTTCAACAACCCGATGGGCGCCTGCCCCGAGTGCGACGGCCTCGGCCAGATCACGTTCTTCGATCCGAAGCGGGTGGTGGCGCACCCGTCGCTGTCGCTCGCGGCCGGCGCCGTGAAGGGCTGGGACAAGCGCAACCAGTTCTACTTCCAGATGCTGCAGAGCCTCGCGGCGTTCTATGAGTTCGACCTCGACCTGGCCTTCGAGGACCTGCCGGAGAAGGTCCGCAAGATCCTGCTGTACGGCTCGGGCAAGCAGACCATCCCGTTCTCGTACATCAACGAGCGCGGCCGCACCTCGATCCGCGAGCACGTGTTCGAAGGGATCATCCCGAACCTGGAGCGGCGCTACCGCGAGACCGACTCGGCCGCGGTGCGCGAGGAACTCGCGAAGTACCAGAACAACCAGCCCTGCCCGTCCTGCCACGGCACCCGGCTGCGCCGCGAGGCGCGCTTCGTGCGCGTGGGCAGCGGCGAGCAGGCGCGCGCGATCTACGAAGTCAGCGGCTGGCCG
This sequence comes from Burkholderia plantarii, assembly GCF_001411805.1. Lineage (NCBI taxonomy): Bacteria > Pseudomonadati > Pseudomonadota > Betaproteobacteria > Burkholderiales > Burkholderiaceae > Burkholderia > Burkholderia plantarii. Next base: position 3,747,367 of record NZ_CP007212.1, read on the forward strand.
CTGCGCGACACGCTCGCCCACTTCGGCGCGCTGACGCTCGACGGCGCCAAGCGCGAGATCGCCGACAAGGTGATCCAGGAGATCGTCGCGCGGCTGACCTTCCTCAACAACGTCGGGCTCGACTACCTCTCGCTCGAACGCAGCGCGGAAACGCTCTCGGGCGGCGAGGCGCAGCGCATCCGGCTCGCCTCGCAGATCGGCTCGGGCCTGACCGGCGTGATGTACGTGCTCGACGAACCATCCATCGGCCTGCACCAGCGCGACAACGACCGGCTGATCGGCACGCTCAAGCACCTGCGCGACCTCGGCAACTCGGTGATCGTGGTCGAGCACGACGAGGACATGATCCGCACCGCCGACTACGTGGTGGACATGGGTCCGGGCGCCGGCGAGCACGGCGGGGTGGTGATCGCCGAGGGCACGCCGAAGCAGGTGCAGGCCAACGCGGCATCGCTGACGGGCCAGTACCTGCTCGGCAAGAAGACCATCGACTACCCGGACGAACGCATCGCGCCGGACCCGGAGCGCATGCTGCGCATCGACGACGCGCACGGCAACAACCTGAAGCACGTCTCGCTCGAACTGCCGGTCGGCCTCTTGACCTGCATCACCGGCGTGTCGGGCTCGGGCAAGTCGACGCTGATCAACGACACGCTCTATCACGCGGTGGCGCGCCACCTGTACGGCGCGGCGGCCGAGCCGGCGCCCTACGAGTCGATCGAGGGGCTCGAGCACTTCGACAAGGTGATCAACGTCGACCAGTCGCCGATCGGCCGTACGCCGCGCTCGAACCCGGCCACCTACACGGGCGTGTTCACGCCGATCCGCGAGATGTTCGCGGGCGTGCCGAGCGCGAAGGAGCGCGGCTACGATCCGGGCCGCTTCTCGTTCAACGTCAAGGGCGGGCGCTGCGAATCGTGCCAGGGCGACGGCGTGCTGAAGGTGGAGATGCACTTCCTGCCCGACGTCTACGTGCCGTGCGACGTCTGCCACGGCAAGCGCTACAACCGCGAGACGCTCGAGGTGCAGTACAAGGGCAAGAACATCAGCGAAGTGCTCGACATGACGGTCGAGCATGCGCACGAGTTCTTCGCCGCGGTGCCGGTGATCTCGCGCAAGCTCAAGACGCTGCTCGACGTCGGTCTCGGCTACATCCGCCTCGGCCAGTCGGCCACCACGCTCTCGGGCGGCGAGGCGCAGCGCGTCAAGCTCTCGCTCGAACTGTCCAAGCGCGACACCGGCCGCACGCTCTACATCCTCGACGAGCCGACCACCGGCCTGCACTTCCACGACATCGCGCTGCTGCTGGAGGTGATCCACCGGCTGCGCGACCAGGGCAACACGGTGGTGATCATCGAGCACAACCTCGACGTGATCAAGACCGCCGACTGGGTGATCGACCTCGGGCCGGAAGGCGGCGCGGGCGGCGGCCAGATCATCGCGCAGGGCACGCCCGAAACGGTGGCGAAGACCAAGGCCAGCTTCACCGGCAAGTACCTCGCGCCGCTGCTCAAGCGCGCGAAGAAGTAAGCGCCGCGCCGAGCGCCCTGCCGCCCGGCAACCTGCCCGGCCGGCTGCCTCACGTACCGCACCGCCCGCCGCCACGCCTGCTCCGGCATCGCGCGGCGCGGGCCGCCCGCGGCCGCCACTCAGTATCCGTACCGGCTTTTTCCGCCTTCAATCGTTGTTATACTCGCGCGATGCGGAAGGCGCGCGCCTGTCCACGTGCGTGCGAACCAGTCCGACGGAACCAGGAACAGTCATGGAGAAGCAAACCGAGTCGACGCGAGACACCCCGCCTCGCGAGCCTCATCTGCGCAGTGTCAGGCTGACGAGCGATTTCAGCCTGCCGCGGCTGTCGGCGATCGAAATCGGCAGCTATCTCCTCGCGATCCTCGGCCTGTTCCTGATCCTCCACCTGAAACTGCTGTCCGGCCTGCTGGCCGGGCTGCTCGTCTACCAGCTCGTCCACACCATCTCGCCGGCGATCGAGCGCCACATGTCGAGCGGGCGCGCGCGCTGGCTGTCGGTGGTGCTGCTGTCGGTGGTGATCGTGGGCGGCCTGGCCGGGCTCACGGCCGCGGTCATCGATCACGTCGAGCACACGGTGCCGAACCTGCAGGGGCTGATGGGCCAGATGATGCAGCTGGTCGACCAGGCGCGCGGGCGCGTGCCGGGCTGGGTCGCCAACGTGCTGCCGGTAGACGCCACGCAGATGAAGGTGAAGGCCACCGGCCTGATGTCGAAGCACATGGACCAGCTCCAGGCCGGCGGCAAGAGCGCCGCGCGGATCTTCGGCCACGTGCTGTTCGGCATGATCATCGGCGCGATGATCGCGATCGGCGTCGATCGCAGCAAGACGCGCCGCCCGCTGTCCACGGCGCTGCTCGCGCGCGTCTCGCTGTTCGCCGAGGCGTTCCGGCGGATCGTGTTCGCGCAGATCAAGATCTCGGCGATCAACGCGACGTTCACGGCGATCTACCTGCTTGCCGTGCTGCCGATCGTCCACGTGAAGATGCCGCTCGGCAAGACGCTGGTGCTCGTCACGTTCATCGTCGGGCTGATGCCGGTGATCGGCAACCTGATCTCGAACACGCTGATCGTGGCCATCTCGCTGTCGGTGGGCGTGGGCACCGCGCTCGCCTCGCTCACGTTCCTGATCCTGATCCACAAGCTCGAGTACTTCCTGAACGCGCGCATCATCGGCGGCCAGATCGAGTCGCGCGCCTGGGAGCTGCTGCTCGCGATGCTCGTCATGGAAGCCGCGTTCGGCGTGCCGGGCGTGATCGCCGCGCCGATCTTCTACGCCTACCTGAAGCGCGAGCTCGCGACGCTGCGCCTCATTTGATCGGGCGGGCACGGCTCGTGCGGCCAGCGCCGGCCCGCTCCGTCCTCAACGGAATACCACCGTCTTCGAACCGTTCTGCAGGATGCGATGCTCGACGTGCCATTTCACGGCGCGCGCGAGCGTCACGCATTCGACGTCGCGGCCGATCGCGGTCAGCTGCTCCGGCGTCATGCTGTGGTCCACGCGCTCGACTTCCTGCTCGATGATCGGACCTTCGTCGAGGTCGGTCGTCACGTAGTGCGCGGTCGCGCCAATCAGCTTCACGCCGCGGTCGAACGCCTGGTAGTACGGCTTCGCGCCCTTGAAACTCGGCAGGAACGAATGGTGGATGTTGATCGCGCGGCCGGCCAGGCGCTGGCACATGTTCTGCGACAGGATCTGCATGTAGCGCGCGAGTACCACCAGGTCCGCCGAATGCTCGTCGATCACCTCCAGCACGCGCGCCTCCTGCGCGGCCTTCGCTTGCGCCGGCGCGCCCGCGACCAGCGGGAAATGGTGGAACGGCACGTCGTAGCTGGCGGCGAGCTGGTAGAAATCCTTGTGGTTCGAGACGATCGCCGCGATCTCGATCGGCAGCTGGCCGGTGCGGTAGCGGAACAGCAGGTCGTTCAGGCAGTGGCCGATCTTCGAGACGAGGATCACCACGCGCGGCTTGACCGACGCGTCGTGCAACTCCCAGCGCATCGCGAAGCGCTCGGCGAGCGGCGCGAACTCGCCGCGCAGCGTTTCGAGCGCGGCGCCGGCATCGGCCGCGCTCGCCTGGTCGAAATGGACGCGCATGAAGAATTCATTGGTGCGGCTGTCGCCGAACTGCGCGGAATCGACGATGTTGGTATCGCGCTCGAACAGGAAACCCGACACGGCATGCACGATGCCGTGCTTGTCGGGGCATGACAATTTCAGGATAAAGCTATGGTCGGTCGACATGACCGCACCTCCATTCCAATCGGTTGAATTCCTGGCGCCCTCAGGCCGCCGGCGGCGGCGCGAACAGCGCGTCGATGCCCGGCGCGGCGTCGGGCGCGAGCACGCGATGGCGCAGCAGGCTGTCGAGCGTCGCCAGGCTCGCGTCCATCGTCATCGCGCCGGATTCGAGCCAGCGCAGCACCTCGTCGGCCCGCGCGAGCCGGTGTTCGGCCACTTCGCCGTCCTGGTTGCGCGGCACGAAATCGTGCGGCAGCGGCAGGTCGTAGACGAAGATCTGCTCGGCCTGGGTGCCTTCGGGCAGCGAGCACAGCACATGAACGGTGCGCCCCGCGATCGCGCGCGCGGCCAGTTCGGCCGGCGCGTATTCTACGATGCCGTTCAGGTGAACCGCGTAGGTCAGGGTGCCGAAGAAGCGCGAGGCGGCCCGCTCGATGTAGGCGGCGGGCGGCGCGTCGAACGCGTTGCGGATCGCGTAGATCTCGTTGCGCCAGCCGGAGATCAGCCCGTCGGCGGCCAGCGCGCCCGTCACGCTCGCGAGCGCCATGCTGCGCGTGTCGGGCGTGTCGAGCGCGGCGGCCAGCGTGACCTGCGCGGCGCCGATCTCGAACACGTCGGGCCAGCGCGCGAGCGCGTCGAGATCGCGGCGCCGGATCCAGCCGAACCGCTCGCCCGTGATCACGAACGGCAGGTGCGCGGCGGCGTCGAAGCGGCGCGCGGCCGCGATGGACGGAAAGCGCATCGCGCGTCTCAGTCTTTGAACGCGATGCGCAGGCCGAGCCCGATGAAGGTCGCCCCTGCCAGCCGGTCGAGCCAGACGCCCGCGCGCGGCCGGCGCTTGAGCCAGGCGCCGAGCACGCCCGCGCCGAGGCCGAACGCCGAGAACACCACGGCCGACTGCAGCATGAACAGCACGCCGAGTTCGAGCATCTGCAGCGACACCGGCTGCGCGCCGTGCGTATCGACGAATTGCGGCAGGAACACCACGAAGAACAGCGTGACCTTCGGGTTCAGCAGGTTGCCGATCACGCTCTGCCGGAAGATCGTCGCGAGCGGCTGCGGGCCGCGCGTGGCCGCGGCGGCGAGCCCCTGGCTGCGCAGCGCCTTGATGCCGATCCAGATCAGGTAGGCGGCGCCCGCCAGCTTCAGCACGTGGAACGCCAGCGGCGACGAGCGCAGCAGCGCGGCCACGCCGAACGCGGCCAGCGTGGTATGGAACATCACGCCGGCCGAGAAGCCGAGCGCGGCCACGAGGCCCGCGGCGCGGCCCTGCGAGATGCCGCGCGCGAGCACCTGGAGATTGTCGGGACCGGGCGCGACCGTGATCGCGATCGAGGCGGCGAGGAACAGCAGGAAGCTCGGCATGGCTGGGACGGCTCGCTGATGGAGAGTGGGAGGGAACGCGGCAGGCCGGGGGCGGCCCGGCATGACCGGCAACGCGACTCAGTGACCCGCGAATTCGGTGACGGTGTAGAGCGGCAGGCCCGCGCCGCGCAGCAGCGCCGAGCCGCCGAGATCGGGCAGGTCGATGATCGCCGCGCCTTCCACGACGCTCGCGCCGAGCCGTTCGAGCAGATTCTTGCCGGCCATCATGGTGCCGCCGGTGGCGATCAGGTCGTCGACGATGATCACGCGGTCGCCGGGCTTGCAGGCGTCCTCGTGGATCTCCACCGTCGCGCTGCCGTATTCGAGCTCGTAGGATTCCGACTGCGTCCTGTACGGCAGCTTGCCGACCTTGCGGATCGGGATGAAGCCGACGTTCAGTTCATAGGCGACGATCGGCGCGATGATGAAGCCGCGCGCGTCGAGCCCGGCCACGTAGTCGAGCTTGGCGTCGACATAACGCTCGACCAGCAGGTCGACCAGCACGCGCAGCGCCTTCGCGCTCTGCAGGATCGGCGTGATGTCGCGGAACTGCACGCCCGGCTGCGGCCAGTCCGGCACCGTGCGCACGTGGCGGCGGACGAACTCGGCGGGATCGGGCGACACGCCCGACGGCTGGTAGCTCATGAACTTCTCCAAAAAAACGGCGCGCATCGGCCGCGCGCCGTTCGTCGAGACCGACTCGGACCGATTCGGACCGATTCGACTCAAGAAAATGGCGGGGCCGGAACCACCGCCGGCGGCGGGCGGCACCGGACCGCCCGACATGATACGGCGCCCGGCCGGCCGCCGCGCCGCCGCGGACCGACTCAGGCCGCGGCCGGCCCACCGTCGCGGCGATGGCGCGAGAGCCGCTCCTCGGCCAGCGAGAGCGCCTCCGGCAGCCCGCGCAGCACGACGATGTCGGCCGCGCGCAGCTTCGTGTCGGGGTCCGGCTCGACGCCGCGGATACCATGCCGCCGGATCGCCGTCACCTCGATCCCGAGCGCGTAGAGCCCGACTTCCTCGAGGGAGCGGCCGACGGCGTCCGACCGCGCGTCGACCGGCACCGATTGTAGCCGCACCTGCTCGTGGTCGTCGTCGTCAGCGTCGTCGGCGCCGTGGAAATAGCCGCGCAGCAGGCTGTAGCGCGCGTCGCGCATTTCCTCCACGCGCCGCACCACGCGCCGCATCGGCACGCCCATCACCACCAGGGTGTGCGAGGCCAGCATCAGGCTGCCCTCGACGATCTCCGGAATCACCTCGGTCGCGCCGGCCGCGAGCAGGCGGTCGAGATCGGCGTCGTCCACGGTGCGCACGATCACCGGCAGCGTCGGTTCGAGTTCGTGGACGTTGTGCAGCACGCGCAGCGCCGACGGCGTGTTCGCGTAGGTGATCGCCACCGCCGTGGCGCGGTGGATACCGGCCGCGAGCAGCGATTCGCGGCGTGCCGCGTCGCCGAACACCACCGATTCGCCGGCCGTCGCCGCCGCGCTGACGCGGTCCGGGTCGAGGTCGAGCGCGACGTAGGAGAGCCCCTCCTGCTCGAGCATGCGCGCCAGGTTCTGCCCCGCCCGGCCGTAGCCGCAGATGATCACGTGACCCTGCTGCTTGAGGCTCTGGGTCGCGATGCGCGTCATCTGCAGCGACTGCTGCATCCATTCCGTCGACGACAGCCGCATCACGATCCGGTCGGCGTTCTGGATCAGGAACGGCGCGGCCAGCATCGACAGCAGCATCGAGGCGAGGATCGCCTGCAGCAGCGTCGGGTCCACCAGATGGCGGTCGAGGATCAGGTTCAGCATCACGAAGCCGAATTCGCCGGCCTGCGCGAGCCCCAGGCCGGTGCGCATCGACACCCCGGCGGTGGCGCCGAACAGCCGCGCGAGACCGGTGATGGTGGCCGCCTTCAGCAGCACCTGGCCGGCGAAGAAGCCGACCACGAGGAACGGGTGCTCCCAGATCACGCGCGGGTCCAGCAGCATCCCGGTGGTCACGAAGAACAGGCCCAGCAGCACGTCGCGGAACGGCTTGATGTCCTCCTCCACCTGGTGCCGGTACGGCGTCTCGGAGATCAGCATGCCGGCGATGAACGCGCCGAGCGCGAGCGACAGCCCGAACTTGTCGGTGATGAAGGCCGCGCCGAGCGTGACCAGCAGCAGGTTCAGCACGAACAGCTCCTGCGAGCGGCGCCGCGCCACGACGTTGAACCAGCGCGTCATGAACTTCTGGCCGACGAACAGCAGCAGCGACAGCGCGATCACGATCTTCACGGCCGCGAAGCCGAGCGTGACGACCAGATCCTTCGACGATTCGCCGCCGAACGCCGAGATCACGATCAAGAGCGGCACCACCGCCAGATCCTGGAACAGCAGCACGCCGAAGATGTTGCGGCCGTGCTCGGTCTCGATCTCGAGCCGCTCGGCCAGCATCTTCGAGACGATCGCCGTGGACGACATCGCCAGCGCGCCGCCCAGCGCGACGCTGCCCTGCCACGTGATGTGTACCCAGTGCTCGAACGCGAAGCCGAGCAGCACCGCCACCGCGAGCGTGACCACCACCTGCGCGAGCCCGAGTCCGAACACCAGCCGCCGCATCGCCCGCAGCTTGGCCAGCGAGAATTCCAGGCCGATCGAGAACATCAGGAACACCACGCCGAACTCGGCGAGATGCTCGGCGCGTTCGAGATCGCCGGCGAAGCCGAGCGCGTGCGGGCCGACCACGATGCCCACGGTCAGATAACCGAGCATCGGCGGCAGGTTCAGCGAGCGGAACACGACGACGCCCACCACTGAAGCCAGCAGCAGCAGGAGCGTCATTTCGAGCGGGGAAATCACGTGCGAAGAGTCCTCGTTCGTCAGGGCGTCGCGACTGGCGGACGCGGGTAGGGCCGCGCGCAGCGGCGGCTCGGTGGGCGAGGACAGGGCTCCGTCGGGAGCGCAGTCCCGGCGCCCGGCGCGGCGAACAAACGCCTTTGCTATACTCCGCGCATGATAGCGAAAATCAATGATGACAGGGCGCTCGCGCTCGCCCGCGACGTGCTCGACATCGAGGCGGACGCCGTGCGCGCATTGCGCGAACAACTCGACGGCGACTTCGTCGGCGCGGTCGGCCTGCTGCTGAACTGCCGCGGGCGCGTGGTCGTCTCCGGGATCGGCAAGTCCGGCCACATCGCGCGCAAGATCGCCGCGACGCTCGCCAGCACCGGCACCCCCGCGTTCTTCGTGCATCCGGCCGAGGCCAGCCATGGCGACCTCGGCATGGTAACCGCCGATGATGTCTTTATCGCGATCTCGAACTCCGGCGAATCGTCCGAGCTGGTCGCGATCCTGCCGCTCATCAAGCGGCTCGGCGCCAAGCTGATCGCGATGACGGGCCGCCCGCAGTCGAGCCTCGCCCAATTGTCTGACGTACACCTCAACGCCGCCGTCGAGAAGGAAGCCTGCTCGCTGAACCTCGCGCCGACCGCCAGCACCACCGCCGCGCTCGCGCTCGGCGACGCGCTGGCCGTGGTGGTGCTCGACGCGCGCGGCTTCGGCCCCGACGATTTCGCGCGCTCCCACCCGGGCGGCGCGCTCGGCCGGCGCCTGCTCACCTACGTGCGCGACGTGATGCGCACCGGCGACGAGGTGCCCACCGTCACGCTCGCGGCCACGCTGTCCGACGCGCTGTTCCAGATCACCGCGAAGCGCATGGGCATGACCGCCGTGGTCGATGAACACAACCACGTGGCCGGCATCTTCACCGACGGCGACCTGCGCCGCGTGCTCGAACGCGACGGCGATTTCCGCCGCCTGCCGATCGGTGACGTGATGACGCGCCACCCGCGCACCATCGCGCCCGACCATCTCGCCGTCGAGGCGGTGGAACTGATGGAGCGCCACCGGATCAACCAGATGCTCGTGACCGATCCCGACGGTACGCTGATCGGCGCGCTCAACATGCACGACCTGTTCTCCCAGAAGGTGATCTGATGCCCGCTGCCCCCGCCACGGCCGCCGAGCGCGCGAGCCGCGTGAAGCTGATGATTTTCGACGTCGACGGCGTGCTGACCGACGGCGGCCTGCATTTCACGGCCGCCGGCGACACCATGAAGTCGTTCCATTCGCAGGACGGCCACGGCCTGAAGCTCTTGCGCGAGGCCGGCATCGACACGGCGATCATCACCGGGCGCCGCTCGGAGATCGTCGCCGTGCGTGCCAGGGAGCTGCGCATCAGCCATCTCTACCAGGGCGTCGAGCACAAGCTCGACGCGTTCGCCGAACTGCTGCAGGCCACCGGCGTCCAGCCCGAGCAATGCGGCTACATGGGCGACGACTGGCCAGACCTGGGCGTGATGACGCGCTGCGGCTTCGTGGCCGCGCCCGCCAACGCGCATCCCGACGTGATCGCGCGCGCCCACTGGGTGGCCGAGGCGCGCGGCGGCCATGGCGCCGCGCGCGAGGTGGTCGACACGATCCTGCGCGCGCAGGGCCGCTACGATGCGCTGCTCGCCGCCGCGCTCGGAGTCTGACGCATGACGCCCCGGTTCCGCCTGACCTCGCTGCTGCCGGTGGTCGCGATGGCCGCGCTCGCCGGCGTGACCTACTGGCTGCTGCAGGCCACGCTGCCGCCGCCCGGCGAGGCCGTCGCCCACCCGAAAACCCATTCGCCCGACTATTTCGCCGAGAACTTCTCGGTCACCGAGCTCGACGAATCCGGCGCCACGCAGTACCGGCTCACCGCCAGCAAGCTGGTCCACTACGAGGACGACGAGACCAGCGTGCTCGAACTGCCCGCGCTGCGCGCGTTCCAGCCCGGCAGGCCGGTGGTCACGGCCACGGCGCTGCACGGCACCGTGAACGGCGACGTGTCGGTGGTCGACCTGTACGACAACGCGAAGATCCTGCGCGCGGCCGGCGCCGGCGACCCGCCGATGGAAGCGGATTCCCAACATTTCCGGGTGCTCGTGAACGACGATGTGATCGAGACCGAAAAGCCGGTTAAACTTCAGCGCGGTTTGTCGCTCGCCAACGCGACCAACGGCATGAAGTACAACAATGTCACTCGGGTCATCGACCTTTACGGCAACGTCCGCGGCACGATCGCCGCGTCCGACGTGTCCGGCGGCGCTTCCCGCCAATCCAAGTAACCCAGCTTGCGTGACTGCATGAACGAATCGTTCCCTTGTTTTTCCTACGGCAGCGCGCGCCGCGCTGTCCGCGCCGGGCTCGCCGCGGCACTCGTCGCGCTGACGCTGCCGGGCGTCGCGCCGGTTGCGCACGCGGAAAAGGCAGACCAGAACAAGCCGATCCAGGTCGAGGCGGACAACCTGACCTATGACGACCTGAAGCAGGTGACGGTCGCGACCGGCAACGTCGTGATCACCAAAGGCACGATCCTGATCAAGGGCGACCGCGTCGAAGTGCGCCAGGATCCGCAGGGCTACCAGTACGCGACCGCCACCATGGCGCCCGGCAACAAGAAGCACGCCTCGTTTCGCCAGAAGCGCGAAGGGCTGGACGAATACATCGACGGCGACGCCGAGCGCATCGACTACGACGGCAAGCAGGACCTGACCACGCTGACGCGCGACGCCACCGTGCGGCGCCTGCAGGGCCTGTCGACGGTCGCCGACACGGTGCATGGCAGCGTGATCACCTATGACGGCCAGCGCGACTTCTACACCGCGAAGGGCGGCAGCGACGTGGCCGCGCCGGGCAACCCGACCGGCCGCGTGCGCGCGATGCTCTCGCCGAAGACGGGCGGCCCGGCGCCGCTGAACGGCGCCAGCGCGACGCTCGCACCGTCGAACACCATGCAGGGGGGAAGCAACCCGTGAACGCCCTGCCGAATCGCCAGCCGGCCGGCACCACGAGTTCGCTCGTGGTGCGCAACCTGAAGAAGCGCTACGGCTCGCGCACCGTCGTCAAGGACGTGTCGCTCGACGTCAAGAGCGGCGAAGTGGTCGGCCTGCTCGGCCCGAACGGCGCCGGCAAGACCACCTCGTTCTACATGATCGTCGGCCTGGTGCCGCTCGATGCCGGCGACATCTCGCTGAACGGCAGCCCGATCAGCCTGCTGCCGATCCACAAGCGCGCCTCGCTCGGCCTGTCGTACCTGCCGCAGGAAGCGTCGGTGTTCCGCAAGCTGACCGTGGAGGAGAACATCCGCGCCGTGCTCGAGCTGCAGCACGACGACAACGGCAAGCGCCTCTCGAAGGACGGCATCGCCACGCGCACCGAGGCGTTGCTCGACGAATTGCAGATCGCCCACCTGCGCGACAACCCGGCGCTGTCGCTGTCGGGCGGCGAACGCCGCCGCGTCGAGATCGCGCGCGCGCTCGCGAGCAACCCGAGCTTCATCCTGCTCGACGAGCCGTTCGCCGGCGTCGATCCGATCGCCGTGCTCGAAATCCAGAAGATCGTCAAGTTCCTGAAGCAACGGAACATCGGTGTGCTGATCACCGATCACAACGTGCGCGAGACGCTCGGCATCTGCGACCACGCCTACATCATCAGCGACGGCTCGGTGCTCGCCTCCGGCGCGCCGCAGGACATCATCGAGAACGAAAGCGTGCGCCGCGTCTATCTCGGCGAACATTTCCGCATGTAAGCAGGCGGGATGCCCGCGCCGCATCCCCGCGGCACCCGCCTGCGGCGCGCACCCGCCGGCCGTGGCGCGGCGGTCGCCGCGGATGGCGACGGCCGGCTTCGCCCGTGCCGGCAACGGCGCGCGGGCGCGGCCGGGCCGCGATCTTCGTGCATCACGCATTCCGCAACGCGCCGCCTACGTGGCAAACTTCAGGTAACGATTCCTTTTTGCCATGAAAGCCAGCCTCCAACTCCGCCTGTCGCAGCACCTCGCGCTGACCCCCCAGTTGCAGCAGTCGATCCGGCTGCTGCAACTGTCGACGCTCGAACTGCAGCAGGAAGTCGCGATGGCCGTCGCGCAGAACCCGCTGCTCGAAAACGACGACGAATGGATCGCGAGCCCGCTGCGCGTGGCCGCCGACGGCTCGCTGATCGCGCAGACGCCGCCGTCCTCGACGCCCGAGCCGATGCAGGGCGCCTCGTCCGGCTCCGACTCGTCCTCGGGTGAGCGCAGCGAACGCGACGATGCCTCGGGCGGCGACGACTACGACAGCTACAACAGCGGCGACAACGATTCGGGCCAGTGGAATCTCGACGACTACGGCCGCGCCTCGGGCGCCTCCGACGACGACGATCTCCCGCCGCTACAAGTCCACGAGACCTCGACCTCGCTGCGCGACCATCTGTCGGCGCAGCTGCGCGTCACGCAGGCGAGCCCGCGCGACCGCGCGCTGATCACGTTCCTGATCGAATCGCTCGACGATGACGGCTACCTCGGCGCGACGCTCGACGAAGTCCACGCCGACTTGCCGGAAGAACTCGAGGTCGAACTCGACGAGCTGGCCGCCGCGCTCGCGCTGCTGCACAGCTTCGATCCGGCCGGCGTCGGCGCCCGTTCGGCGTCCGAATGCCTGCGCCTGCAGCTGATCCGGCTCGATCCGTCCCCCACGCGTGCGCTCGCGCTCGACATCGTCTCCCAGCACCTCGAACTGCTCGCCGCGCGCGATTTCACGCGGCTGCGCAAGCAGCTGAAGGCGAACGACGACGAGCTGCGCGACGCGCATGCGCTGATCCGCTCGCTCGAGCCGTTCCCGGGCGCGGCCTACGGCAAGGCCGAGGCCGACTACGTGGTGCCCGACATCATGGTCAAGAAGAGCGGCCAGAACTGGCTCGCGGAGCTGAACCCGGAGGTCGTGCCGAAACTGCGCATCAACCACCTGTACGCCAACATCCTGCGCAACAGCCGCGGCGATCCGGGTGCCGGCTCGCTGAAGCAGCAGCTCCAGGAAGCGCGCTGGCTGATCAAGAACATCCAGCAGCGATTCGAGACGATCCTGCGTGTCGCGCAGGCGATCGTCGAGCGTCAGAAGAACTTTTTTGCACATGGCGAAATCGCCATGCGCCCCTTGGTTTTGCGGGAAATAGCTGATACGCTGGGCCTACACGAGTCAACTGTCTCGCGTGTGACAACCGGCAAGTACATGCTGACCCCGTTCGGCACTCTTGAATTTAAGTACTTCTTCGGATCGCACGTTTCGACGGATACCGGTGGCGCCGCCTCATCCACGGCGATCCGCGCCCTCATCAAGCAACTGATAGGAGCCGAAGACCCGAAATCTCCTCTATCGGACAGCCGAATCGCCGAACTGCTGGCGGAACAGGGATTCGTGGTCGCGCGCCGCACGGTCGCGAAGTATCGCGAAGCCCTCAGGATCCCGGCAGTCAACCTGCGCAAGTCTCTGTAGCCCGCTGCTCGCGGCGGGCGTTTTCCGGCCGCCGCGCTGTCGAAGGCATAGTCCGCCGCAGGCCCGCTCCGTCTCCATCCGTTCACGGAGATCGCCCTGCCGGCAGGCGCCGCCTCTCACTGCGCCGGGGTCATCTGCATGGAGAAGCACTATGAACCTGAAGATCAGTGGACACCATCTCGAAGTGACGCCTGCCATTCGCGAATACGTGATCACCAAGCTGGATCGGGTGCTACGGCATAGCGACCAGGTCATCGATGGCACTGTGATCCTCTCGGTCGACAACCATAAGGAAAAGGACAGGCAGCAGCGCGCGGAAATCAACCTGCATCTGAAGGGAAAGGACATCTTCGTTGAAAGCGCCAACGGCAACCTCTACGCGGCGATCGATCTGCTGATCGACAAGCTCGACCGTCAGGTCGTCAAGCACATGGAGCGGCTGCAGACGCACGCACACGATCCGATCAAGCTTCAACCCGCGATCGATCAGATCGAGTTGCCTCCGCAATGACGCCCGGCGCGAGAGCGCCCTCGAAACCGCCCGTTCCGACGGGCGGTTTTTTGTTGCCGCCACGGTGTACCATCGCGTTCAAACCGCTTTGCGCGCGGTGCGCCACGCGAACGTCCGTGCTCTATAATGTGCGGGTTATTACCGGGGGGCATCGGCGGGTCGGCTTGTCGTGCATGCAAGCCGCCATCCACCGGCGCCCCCGCATCTTTGCCGTCATGGAACATCCGTCCACCGCCGCGAGGAGATCCCAGGCCGCCCCCTTGCCTGCCAACATGAATCGCCTAGCCAAAATCCTGCCACTGGAGAATGTCGTCATCGACCTCTCCGTCACCAGCAAGAAACGCGTGTTCGAACAGGCCGGTCTGATTTTCGAGAATCAGAACGGCATCGCGCGCAGCATCGTCACCGACAACCTGTTCGCGCGCGAGCGTCTCGGCTCGACAGGTCTCGGCGAAGGCGTCGCCATTCCGCATGGCCGGATCAAGGGCCTCAAGCAGCCGCTCGCCGGTTTCGTCCGGCTTGCCGAGCCGATCCCGTTCGAGGCGCCGGACGGCCAGCCCGTCTCGCTGCTGATCTTCCTGCTGGTTCCCGAGCAGGCGACGCAGCAGCACCTCGAGATCCTCTCCGAGATCGCGCAACTGCTGTCCGACCGCGACGCCCGCGAGCGCCTGCACACCGAGCCGGACCGCAACGAGTTGCACCAGCTCCTCACTCAATGGCAACCTTGAACTGATCCGGGCGGGCCCCTGCCCCGCACCGGGCGGCACGCGCCGTCCGGCCAGCCCGCCCGCAGCCGGACCGGCGCCGCAACCGCCGTTGCCGCCCGCCGCATCGGCCCGCATCGGCCATTTGGAGTGACGGACTCATCATGGACACGTCCAGCATCAACGCCCAGAGCATCTTCGACGACAACGCCGCCATGCTGAAGCTCAGCTGGCTGACGGGGCATGAAGGCTGGGAGCGCGGCTTTTCCTCCGAGACGGTCGGCAACGCCACCTCGAGCGCCGACCTCGTCGGCCACTTGAACCTGATCCATCCGAACCGGATCCAGGTGCTCGGCGAGGCCGAAATCGAGTACTACCAGCGCCAGACCGACGAGGACCGCTCGCGCCACATGGCCGAGCTGATCGCGCTCGAACCGCCGTTCCTGGTGGTGGCGGGCGGCGCCGCCGCGCCGCCGGAGTTGGTGCTGCGCTGCACGCGCTCGTCCACGCCGCTGTTCACCACGCCGATGTCGGCGGCGGCCGTGATCGACAGCCTGCGCCTCTACATGTCGCGCATCCTGGCGCCGCGTGCCACGCTGCACGGCGTGTTCCTCGACATCCTCGGCATGGGCGTGCTGCTCACCGGCGATTCGGGCCTCGGCAAGAGCGAGCTCGGCCTCGAACTGATCAGCCGCGGCCACGGCCTGGTAGCCGACGACGCGGTCGATTTCGTGCGTCTCGGCCCCGATTTCGTCGAGGGGCGCTGCCCGCCGCTGCTGCAGAACCTGCTCGAGGTGCGCGGCCTGGGCCTGCTCGACATCAAGACGATCTTCGGTGAAACCGCGGTGCGCCGGAAGATGAAGCTGAAGCTGATCGTCCAGCTGGTGCGCCGGCCCGACGGCGAATTTCAGCGCCTGCCGCTCGAAAGCCAGACCGTCGACGTGCTCGGCCTGCCGATCAGCAAGGTGACGATCCAGGTGGCGGCCGGCCGCAACCTCGCCGTGCTCGTCGAAGCGGCGGTCCGCAACACGATCCTGCAGCTGCGCGGCATCGACACGCTGCGCGACTTCATGGACCGGCAGCGCCTGGCCATGCAGGATCCGGACAGCCAGTTCCCCGGCAAACTCGTTTGACGCGCGCCGGCGCCGCCCCATACGGGCGCGGTGAGCCGGTGCTATGATGAAACGTCTGGATTTTCCGCCTCCCATGCGCATCGTCCTCATCACCGGCATTTCCGGCTCCGGCAAGTCCGTCGCGCTCAACGCGCTGGAAGACGCGGGCTATTACTGCGTCGACAACCTGCCGCCGCGCGTCCTGCCGGAGCTCGTGCGCAGCATCGCCGACGATGGCCAGCAGCACCTCGCGGTGGCGATCGACGCGCGCTCGAGCGGCTCGCTCGACGACATGCCGGGCCTGATCCGCGATCTCTCGCGGCAACACGACGTGCGCGTGCTGTTCCTCAACGCGAGCACCCAGGCGCTGATCCAGCGCTTCTCCGAAACGCGCCGCCGCCATCCGCTGTCGGGGTCGCCGTCGCACGAGGCCGACATCGGGCTGCTGTCGTCGCTGGAGGAAGCGATCGAGCGCGAGCGCGAGCTGGTCGCGCCGCTGGCCGGGTTCGGCCACGAGATCGACACCAGCAACCTGCGCGCCAACGTGCTGCGCACCTGGGTCAAGCGCTTCATCGAACAGAAGAACGACGACCTCGTGCTGATGTTCGAATCGTTCGGCTTCAAGCGCGGCGTGCCGCTCGACGCGGACTTCATGTTCGACGTGCGCGCGCTGCCGAATCCCTATTACGACCGCGAGCTGCGGCCGCTGACCGGGCTCGACCAGCCGGTCATCGCGTTCCTCGACGCGCTGCCGATCGTCCATCAGATGATCGACGACGTCGAGGCCTTCCTCGTCAAATGGCTGCCGCATTTCCGCGACGACAATCGCAGTTATCTGACGGTGGCGATCGGCTGCACGGGCGGCCAGCATCGCTCGGTGTTCATTGCGGAGACGCTCGCCGCGCGTCTGTCGCGGCAGGCGAACGTGATAGTGCGGCATCGTGACGCGCCGGTTGATGCCGATGCGTCGTCGCGGCTCGTCACCTGACCGAGCCGCTCCTCGTCAAGGGGGCGCCAGATGTCATCGCTTTCGACCACGCTTGTCGATTTGCCGCTGTTCCCGCTGCACACGGTGCTGTTTCCCGGCGGCCTGCTGCCGCTGAAGGTGTTTGAACAGCGTTACGTCGACATGGCGCGTTCGTGCCTGCGCGATCGCGCGCCGTTCGGCGTCTGCCTGCTCAAGAGCGGCCCCGAGGTCGCCCAGGACGACGCCGTGTCGGTGCCGGAGCCGGTTGGCTGCATGGCCGAGATCATCGAATGCGATACCGGCGAGTTCGGGATGCTGCTGCTGCGCACCGTCGGCACGCGGCGCTTCCGGCTGCTCTCGCATCGCGTCGAGGCGAACGGCCTGCTGGTCGGCATCGCCGAGGCGCTGCCCGAGGACGAGCCGCTCGACGGCGAGCTCTCGATCGCGCAGTTCGGCGCCTGCTCGGAAGTGCTCGAGCGCATCATCGTCGCGCTGCGCAACGTCAAGTCCGGCGAGCTGCCGTTTCTCGAGCCGTTCCATTTCGAAGACCCGACCTGGGTGTCGAACCGGCTCGCCGAGGTGCTGCCGCTCGATCTGCGCGCGCGGCAGAAGATGATGGAACTGCCCGGCGTCGGCGCGCGAATCGACGCCGTGCATCAGGTGCTCAAGCGCCACGACTGGCTCTGAGCGCCATGCGGGCCGCCCGGGCCCTCCCCGCTCGTCCCGCCGCTTCCGAAACCGTTCAGATCAACGGCCCACTCAGGCTGTCGAGCAGCTTGCGCACGGGCGCCGGCACGCCATACGCGTCGAGCCGCGCGAGCGGCACCCATTCGGTGTCGGCATCGGCCGCGCCTGCCTGGCCGCCTGATGCCGGGCCGACCTCGGCGATGCGCGGCTCGATCTCGAGCCGGAAGTGCGTGAACGTGTGTGTAAACGGCGCGAGCGAGATCACCGAATCGGCGCCGAACGCGCGCACGCGCTGCAGCGCCGCCGCGTCGCCGTCCGCCTCGGGCAGGCTCCAGAGGCCGCCCCAGATGCCGGCCGGCGGACGCCGTTCGAGCAACACGGCGTCGCCGTCGCGCAGCACCAGCATCCAGGTGCGCCGCGTCGGCACCGCCTTCTTCGGCCGCGCGGCCGGCAGCTCACGCTGGCGGCCGGTCGCGTTCGCGACGCAGTCGGGCGCGAACGGGCAGCGCCTGCAGTCCGGCTTGCCGCGCCCGCACAGGGTCGCGCCGAGATCCATCAGGCCCTGCGTGTAGGCGCTGATGCCGGCGGCGTCCTCGTCGCGCGGGAACAGCGTTTCGGCCAGCACCCACATGTCGTTCTCGACGCGCTTCTCGCCCGGAAAACCCTCCACGCCGAACACGCGCGCGAGCACGCGCTTGACGTTGCCGTCGAGGATTGGCGCGCGCGCGCCGAACGCGAACGAGGCAATCGCGGCCGCGGTCGAGCGGCCGATGCCGGGCAGCTCGGCGAGCGCGTCGGGCGTTTGCGGGAAGCGGCCGCCATGCTGCTCGACCACCACCTGCGCGCAGCGGTGCAGGTTGCGCGCGCGCGTGTAGTAGCCGAGCCCGGCCCACAGCGCCATCACGTCGTCGGCCGGCGCCGCGGCCAGCGCGGCGACGTCGGGAAAACGCGCCAGGAACCGCTGGTAATACGGCACCACGGTCGAGACCTGGGTCTGCTGCAGCATGATTTCCGACAGCCAGATCCGGTATGGATCGCGCGTGTTCTGCCACGGCAGGTCGTGACGGCCATGCTCGTGCTGCCAGACGATCAGGCGGCGCGCGAAGCTCGCGTGCAGCGGGGTGGACGGCGCGACCGGCGCCGCTCGGGTACGGGGGGGTTTCAAGATATCAACGCTGACAATTCGGACAGAAATAGGTCGACCGCTGGCCCTGCACGATCTGGCGGATCGGCGTGCCGCAGACGCGGCACGGCTCACCGGCACGATCGTAGACGAAGCAGTCGAGCTGGAAGTAGCCGCTTTCGCCGTCGCTGCCGACGAAATCGCGCAAGGTGCTGCCGCCGCGCTCGATCGCGTCGGCGAGCGTCGCGCGCACCGCCCCGGCGAGCCGCTCGTAGCGCGGCAGCGAAACGCGGCCGGCCGCCGTGGTCGGCCGGATGCCGGCGCGGAACAGGCTTTCGGACGCGTAAATGTTGCCGACGCCGACCACGATGTCGCCGGCCAGCAGCGCCTGCTTCACCGAAACGGTGCGCCCGCGCGTGCGCCGGTAGAGCAGCTCGGGCGTGAAGAGCGGCGAGAACGGCTCGACGCCGAGGCTCGTGAGCAGCGGATGCAGGTGGATGTCGCCGTCCTCGCGCGCGTGCCAGAGCACGGCGCCGAAGCGGCGCGGATCGCGAAAGCGCAGCACGCATTCGTCGAACACCCAGTCGATGTGGTCGTGCTTTTTGGCCTCGGGCGGTTCGCCGCCCGGCAGCACGCGCAGTGTCCCGGTCATGCCGAGATGGACGATGAACCAGCCGGCATCCACCTCGAACAGCAGGTACTTGCCGCGCCGCTCGACGCGCAGCACCTCGCGCGCCTCGAGCGCGGCTGCGAGATTGTCGGGGACGGGCCAGCGCAGCATCGCGGTGCGCACGTCGACGCGCCTGACGCGCCGCCCGGTGACGAAGGGTTCGATTCCGCGGCGGGTAACCTCGACTTCCGGCAACTCTGGCATGGTTTTGTGGTCTGTGTGTGGCTGGTGCGATTGTGCGCGTATTGTAGCGAGCGCGTTACAATCGACCGAAACCTCGAACGGATTTCCATGACCTTGCCCTCGACGCTGTCCCCGAAGCGCCCCGCCGCCCGCGCGCGCCGCGCGTTCGCATCTCCGGTTCGCCGCGCCCTCGGCGCCGCGCTTGTCGCCGCTTGGACGTTCGGCGCGGTTGCCGCGCATGCCCAGACTCCCGCCGATGCGCCCGCCGCCGGCGCGTCCGACGACGCGCTGACGCAGAGCGCGTTCTCGCCGGCCTTCCCCGACGAGAAAAAGGATCTGCCGGACGTGCAGTTGTCGGCACAGATCGTCTACCAGGTGCTCGCGGCCGAGGTCGCGCTGCAACGCTCGCAACCGGCACCCGCTTACCAGACCTACCTCGCGCTCGCGCGCGACACGAAGGACCCGCGCATGGCGCAGCGCGCCACCGAGATCGCGCTGGCGGCCCAGAGCCCGGCCGACGCGCTCGCCGCGGCGAACCTGTGGCGCCAGTTCGCGCCCGATTCGAACCGCGCGTCGCAGGTCGACTCGGCGCTGCTGGTGCTGGCCGGCAAGCCGGCCGAAGCCGAACCGCTGCTCGCGCGCGAGCTTTCGCGCGCCACCGGCGACAATCGCGGCGACGCGCTGCTCGCGCTGCAGGCGTTGATTTCGCGCGGCCCGAACCGGGTCGAGGGTCTGACGGTGCTGCAGGACCTGCTCAAGAACGACCTCGATCGCCCCGAGGCGCAGGTCGCGATCGCACGCCAGCAGCTCGCCACCGACGACCGGGCTGGCGCCGTCGCCTCGCTGAAGCAGGCGCTGCAGCTACGCCCCGACTACCTGCCGGCCGCCCTGATGCTCTCGCAAATGGGCCCCGACGAGCGCGCGGTCGGCGTAGCCTCGTTCGAGAAGTTCGTCCAGCAGAATCCGAAGTCGCGCGAAGGGCGCCTCGCGCTCGCCCAGCTCTATCTGGCCGACAACCGCCTCGAGGACGCGCAGAAGCAGTTCGAGGCGATGCGCAAGAACGATCCGAAGGAGCCGGCGCCGCTGATGGCGCTCGCGCTCGTCAAGCTCCAGCAGAAGCAGTACGACGACGCGCAGACCAACCTGAAGCAGTACATCGAGCTCGCGCAAAAGCGCCAGGGCGCCGACGTCGGCCAGGCCTACGTCTACCTTGCGCAGATCGCGATCGAGCAGAACAACGACGCGCAGGCCTCGCAATGGCTCGACAAGATCGACGTGTCGAGCCCGCACTACATCCCGGCCCAGGTCACGCGCGCGCAGCTGCTCGCCAAGCAGGGCAAGATCGACGAGGCACGCCAGGTGCTCGCCGGCATCCAGGTGGCCGACCCGCACGACGCGGCCGTGATCGCGCGCACCGACGCGTCGCTGCTGTTCGCCGGCAAGCGCTACCGCGAGGCGGCCGATCGGCTCGCGCAGGCCGTCGAGCAGTTCCCCGACGATCCCGACCTGCGCTACGACTACGCGATGGCCTGCGAGAAGATCGGCCAGTACACGACGATGGAGCAGCAGCTGCGCCTGCTGATCAGCGCCCAGCCAGACAGCCCGCAGGCGTTCAACGCGCTCGGCTACTCGCTCGCGGATCGCAACGAGCGGCTGCCCGAGGCGAACAAGCTGATCGAGCGGGCCAGCGCGCTCGCGCCGAAGGACGCATTCATCATGGACAGCCTCGGCTGGGTCAAATACCGGCTCGGCGACAACGCTGCCGCCGCCAGGATCCTGACGCAGGCCTACGCGCTGCAACCGAACGCCGAGATCGGCGCGCATCTCGGCGAAGTGCTCTGGAAGAGCGGCCAGCAGGACAAGGCCCGCGACGCATGGCGCGCCGCGCAGAAGCTCGAACCCGACAACGACACGCTCGTCAGCACGCTCAAGCGCTTCGGGGTGACCGGGCTGTGAGCATCGCGATTCGATCGGGCGCGCGGCTCGCGCGCCAAGCTTCCGTCCTGCTCGCCACGGGCGCCCTGCTGGCCGGCTGCGCGACGCAAACCCGGCCTCCCGCCAGCAGCGTGGCGCCGCTCGGTGCCACCAGCGCCGACACGATCACGACGCAGGCCGCGCACGCCTACACGGGCCGCTTCGCGGTCCGCTACGAAGACCGGCTCGGCAAGCAGCAGAATGTCTACGGCAATTTCGACTGGCAGGAAACCGGCAACGTCATCACGCTCGAACTGCGCAGCCCGCTCGGCCAGACGCTCGCGGTGGTGCGCTCGTCGCCGCAGCGCGCCTCGCTCGAGATGCCGGGCCGCGCGCCGCGTTTCGCCGGCGACGTCGGGCAACTGATGCAGGACACGCTCGGCTTCGCGCTACCGCTCGACGGCCTGCGCTTCTGGATGGTGCCGCAGCCGTCGCCGGGCACGCCGGCCGACGTCACGGGCGACGCCGCGCATCCGAAGCAGATCCGCCAGGACGGCTGGACCATCGACTATCTCGCCTACGCGGACGCGCCCGCCACCGGCGTCAAGCGACTCGATCTCACGCGCGAGACCCCGGCGCTCGACATCAAGCTGGTGCTCGACCGCTGAGCCGCGCACTCCCGTTTTCCGCCATGAAGTCCCCACGCATGACCGATACCTCGCGCGCGTTGCGCAACTGCCTCGCCCCGGCAAAGCTCAACCTTTTCCTGCACATCACGGGCCGCCGCCCGGACGGTTACCATTCACTGCAGACCGTGTTCCAGCTGCTCGACTGGGGCGACACGCTGCATTACGTGCGGCGCGACGACGGGATCGTCCATCGCGTCACCGAGGTGGCCGGCGTGCCCGAGGACGGCGACCTCGTGGTGCGCGCCGCGCGGCTGCTGCAGGCGCATACGGGCACCACGTTCGGCGTCGACATCGAGATCGACAAGGTGCTGCCGATGGGCGCCGGCCTCGGCGGCGGCAGCTCGGACGCGGCCACCACGCTGCTCGCGCTGAACCGCCTCTGGCAACTGGATCTGCCGCGCGCCGAACTGCAGGCGCTGGCGGTGAAACTGGGCGCCGACGTGCCGTTCTTCGTGTTCGGGAAAAATGCGTTCGCGGAGGGTATCGGAGAAGCATTGGAGCAGGTAGAATTGCCGACTCGCTGGTTCCTGGTTGTGACGCCTCGAGTTCACGTACCGACCGCCGAAATATTTTCGGATAAGTCGTTGACAAGAAATTCGAAGCCAATCACAATTACGGACTTTCTTGCACAGCAAAGCAGCAAGGGTTGGCCAGACAGCTTCGGTCAAAACGACATGCAGGCGGTTGTGACAAAGAAGTACGCGGAAGTTGCAAAGGTGGTCGAAGCGTTGTATGATTTGACCCCCGCGCGGATGACCGGCTCTGGAGCTAGCGTGTTTGCAGCGTTCAGCAGCAGGGACGAAGCAGAAGCGGCGCAAGCCGAACTGCCGGCCGGCTGGAACAGCGTAGTTACCGGAAGCCTGGGTACTCATCCCCTCTTTGCTTTCGCGTCATGAGTTTTGCTGCATCGGATGTCCTACACTTCCGGTGGAGTTCATAGTTGAGTGTAGGGGAGTCGCCAAGTTGGTCAAGGCACCGGATTTTGATTCCGGCATGCGAGGGTTCGAGTCCTTCCTCCCCTGCCATCGTTTCTTCTGTCATTCCCGCCCCCAGCCCGAAGCAGGTTCATGATGAGCAGCCATGACGGCCTGATGGTTTTCACTGGCAACGCAAACCCCGCGCTTGCACAGAAAGTCGTCGACAATCTCGGAATTCCTCTTGGCAAGGCCATGGTCAGCCGTTTCTCGGACGGCGAAATCCAGGTCGAAATCCAGGAAAACGTGCGCGGCAAGGATGTCTTCGTCCTGCAGTCGACCTGCGCACCAGCGAACGACAACCTGATGGAACTGATGATCATGGTCGATGCGCTCAAGCGCGCATCCGCAGGCCGGATCACCGCCGCCATCCCCTACTTCGGCTACGCACGTCAGGATCGCCGCCCGCGTTCGGCGCGCGTCGCGATCTCGGCGAAGATCGTCGCGAACATGCTGGAAATCGCCGGCGTCGAGCGGATCATCACGATGGATCTGCATGCCGACCAGATCCAGGGCTTCTTCGACATTCCCGTCGACAACATCTACGCCACGCCGATCCTGCTGGGTGACCTGCGCAAGCAGAACCACCCGGACCTGCTCGTCGTGTCGCCGGACGTCGGCGGCGTGGTGCGCGCTCGCGCGCTCGCCAAGCAGCTGAACTGCGATCTCGCGATCATCGACAAGCGTCGCCCGAAGGCGAACGTCGCCGAGGTGATGAACATCATCGGTGAAGTCGAAGGCCGCACCTGCGTGATCATGGACGACATGGTCGATACGGCAGGCACGCTCTGCAAGGCCGCGCAGGTGCTGAAGGAACGCGGCGCGAAGCGCGTGTTCGCCTACGCGACGCACCCGGTGCTGTCGGGCGGCGCGGCCGCCCGCATCGACGCGTCGGAGCTCGACGAGCTCGTCGTCACCGATACCATCCCGCTGTCGGCCGAGTCGCTCGGCTGCGCGAAGATCCGTGCGCTGTCGAGCGCCGATCTGCTCGCCGAAACGTTCGCGCGGATCCGCCGCGGCGATTCGGTGATGTCGCTGTTCGCCGAGTCCTGATCACGGCGCGGCGCTTCGCGTAGCGCCGCACGCCCGGCACGCGAACCACGACGTATCCGGTTGTACGCGAAAAGCGAAGCGTCCGCGCTTCGCTTTTTGCACATCGGCCCGGAAGGACGAAACCCGGGCCGCATCAAGGGCCGAAAGGCCCCATTACACTGCCTGGTCGCGGGCAGTCATTGGAGAAAGTCATGAAAGTCGTCGCTTTCGAGCGTACTCTGCAAGGTACGGGTGCGAGCCGCCGCCTGCGTAACACCGGCAAGACCACGGGTATCGTGTACGGCGGTGAAGCAGCCCCGCAAATGATCGAACTCGATCACAACGCCCTGTGGCACGCCCTGAAGAAGGAAGCGTTCCACTCGTCGATCCTCGATCTCGAAGTGGCCGGCAAGTCGCAAAGCGTCCTGCTGCGCGACGTGCAATACCACCCGTTCCGCCAGCTCGTGCTGCACGTGGACTTCCAGCGCGTCGATGCCTCGAAGAAGCTGCACACGAAGGTGCCGGTCCACTTCCTGAACGCGGAAGTCAGCCCGGCGGTGAAGCTGTCGAGCGCGGTCGTCTCGCACGTCATCACCGAACTCGACGTCGAGTGCCTGCCGTCGGCCCTGCCGGAATTCCTCGAAGTCGATCTGTCGAAGCTCGAGGCCGGCCAGTCGATCCACGCCAAGGACATCGCGCTGCCGAACGGCGTCGCGCTGGTGGCACACATCGACGCGGAAAACCCCGTGATCGCGACCGCCACGATCCCGGCCGGCGCCGTCTCGGACGAAGCCGCTGCCGGCGAAGGCGAAACGCCGGCTGCCTGAGCCGCGTTCGCACCGTCTCGACAACGGTCCGAAGCAACCCGCCGCGGCTCGCCCGGCGGGTTTTTTCATTGTTGCGGCCCATGCTGCTCACGCGGCCCGACCGGTCCCATCGACTTACTCATCATGATCAAACTGATCGTCGGACTCGGCAATCCCGGCGCTGAATACACGGCGACGCGCCACAACGCCGGCTTCTGGTGCGTCGACCAGCTCGCGCGCGAAGCCGGCACGACGCTGCGCGACGAGCGCCGCTTCCACGGCCATTACGCGAAGGCGCGCCTGTACGGCGAGGAAGTCCACCTGCTCGAACCGCAGACCTACATGAACCGCTCGGGGCAGTCGGTCGTCGCGGTCGCGCAGTTCTTCAAGATCCTGCCCGACGAGATCCTCGTCGCGCACGACGAACTCGACCTGCCGCCCGGCGCCGTGAAGCTCAAGCTCGGCGGCGGCAGCGGCGGCCACAACGGGCTAAAGGACATCTCCGCGCATCTGTCCTCGCAGCAGTACTGGCGGCTGCGGATCGGCATCGGCCATCCGCGCGACCTGATTCCCGAGGGTTCGCGCGCCGGCGCGAAACCCGACGTCGCGAACTTCGTGCTGAAGCCGCCGCGCCGCGAGGAACAGGACCTGATCGACGCGTCGATCGAGCGCGCGCTCGCGGTGATGCCGATCTTCGTGAAGGGCGAGGCCGAACGCGCCGTGATGCAGTTGCATCGCAATTCCGCCTAGCGCGGGCGCGCGCCGCGTTTTGCGCCACGCGCGCCCGGCGTGCGTTAATCTGCTCGTTTTCAGTCAGGAGTCCGTGGTGAGCCGTTATTGGAGCAACATCGTCGAGCAGCTCGTTCCGTATGTACCGGGCGAACAGCCCGCGCTCGCGAACCCCGTGAAGCTGAACACGAACGAGAACCCGTATCCGCCCTCGCCGCGTGTCGTCGAGGCGATCGCGCGCGAGATCGGCGCGGCCGGCGAAGCGCTGCGCCGCTACCCCGATCCGCTCGCGCGCCGGCTGCGCGAGACGGTGGCCGCCCATCACGGCCTCGCGCCGGAGCAGGTGTTCGTCGGCAACGGCTCGGACGAAGTGCTGGCCCACACGTTCCAGGCGCTGCTGAAACACGACCGGCCGATCCGCTTCCCCGACATCACCTACAGCTTCTATCCGACCTACGCGCGCCTGTACGGCGTCGAGTACGAGGCGGTGCCGCTCGCCGACGATCTCTCGATTCGCGTCGAGGACTACCTCGGCGGCAACGGCGGCGTGCTGTTCCCGAACCCGAACGCGCCGACCGGCCGCGCGCTGCCGCTCGCCGACGTCGAGCGGATCGTGGCCGGCAATCCGGATGCGGTGGTGGTCGACGAAGCCTATGTCGATTTCGGCGCCGAATCGGCGATCGCGCTGATCGACCGCCATCCGAATCTGCTGGTCGTGCACACGACCTCGAAGGCGCGCTCGCTGGCTGGCATGCGCGTCGGCTTCGCGTTCGGCCAGGCGTCGCTGATCGAGGCGCTGAACCGCGTGAAGGACAGCTTCAACTCGTATCCGCTCGACCGGCTCGCGCAGGTGGCCGCGCAGGCCGCTTATGAAGACCGCGAGTGGTTCGAGTCGAGCTGCGCGCGCGTGGTCGCGAGCCGCGCCCGGCTCAACGCGGCGCTCGGGGCGCTCGGCTTCGAGATCGTGCCGTCGGCGGCGAACTTCGTGTTCGCGCGCCATCCAGGGCACGACGCCGGCACGCTGGCCGCCGCGCTGAAGGCACGCGAGATCTTCGTGCGGCATTTCAAGTTGCCGCGCATCGACCAGTACCTGCGGATCACGGTCGGCACCGACGCCGAATGCGACGTGCTGGTGGACGCGTTGCGCGAGTTGCTCGGCTGAGGGAGGACGGCTCCGCTCGAGCGGAGTCCGGAGGAAAGACCGGCAGGCGCCCGCCCGACGGCGGATTCGGTGCCGGTGCGGCCGGGCAGGAACGGCTCCGATGCCGGACGCCCGACGCGCGGCGCGCCGTTACTGCGCGCCTGCCTCGCCGGCCGCGGCAACCAGCGCGTGATACTTGACCATCAGTTGATCTTGCGTCTCTGCATGCTGCGGATCGCGTGGAATGCACTCGACGGGGCAGACCTGCTGGCACTGCGGTTCGTCGAAATGGCCGACGCATTCGGTGCATTTGCCGGGGTCGATCACGTAGATGTCCGGGCCCATCGAGATCGCGCCGTTCGGGCACTCGGGCTCGCACACGTCGCAATTGATGCACTCGTCGGTAATCATCAAAGCCATGCTGGCACCAGCTTTCCTAGAAAAAACAACACATTATAACTTTTCGAGATCGCACGCGCGGGCCGCCGGCCCAGGCCATGCCGCGTGTGCGGGTATCGTGCCGCCGCCGCGCTACACGGCGCCGACATCGACGCGCTACCGTAACGGATCCGGACCATCCGCCGGCAATCACGGCCTAGCCGCATCCGCGCCGGCACGAAACCGATACGAAAACCCCTCGGCATGACCGGCGAATCCGGCGAAGCAGCACGCCGCGCCGCGTATTTCGTTACCATTCCCGCCGCGGCGCCGATTTCCGATGAAAATCCGGTTCCCGCCGCCCGCCCGGCACCGGGCAGCGAATCATATCAACCACAACGACCGAACTCATAAACAGGAGGAGACCCGTGATTTCCCGCATTTCCCGCTTCTTCACCCAGATCGTGCATCGGGTGCTGCCCGACCCGCTGATCTTCGCGATCTTTCTGACCGTCATCACCTTCGTGCTCGCGTTCTCGCTCACGCCGAAGGCACCCGCCGAACTCGTGCTGCTGTGGGGTAGCGGCTTCTGGAACCTGCTCGCGTTCACGATGCAGATGGCGCTAATCCTCGTGACCGGCCACGCGCTCGCCAGCTCCGGCCCGGTCAAGCGCCTGCTGGTCGCGCTCGCGAGCGCGCCGAAGACGCCGGCGCAGGGCGTGATGCTGGTCGCGTTCGTCGCCGGCGTGGCCTGCGCGATCAACTGGGGCTTCGGCCTCGTGCTCGGCGCGATGCTCGCGCGCGAGGTCGCGCGGCGCGTGCCGGGCTCCGACTACCGCCTGCTCGTCGCCTCGGCCTACATGGGCTTCCTGACCTGGCACGGCGGCCTGTCCGGCTCGGTGCCGCTGGTCGCCGCGACCAAGGGCAACCCGATGGAGAAGGTGATCGGCCTGATCCCGGTCTCGCAGACGCTGTTCACCGGCTACAACGCGTTCGTCACGATCGGCCTGATCGTGATGCTGCCGTTCCTCGCGCGGCTGATGATGCCGAAGCCCGACGAGGTGGTGACGGTCGATCCGAAGTTGCTCGAGGATCCGCCCAGCTTCGAGCGCAAGCTCGCGCCCGGCGCGACTTGGGCCGAGCGCATGGAGGAAAGCCGCCTGCTGTCGCTGCTGGTCGCGCTGCTGTGCCTGGTGTTCCTCGTGATCCGCACGCGCACCAAGGGCTTCACGCTCGACATCGATACCGTCAACCTGGTGTTCCTCGCCGCCGGCCTGGTGCTGCACCGCACGCCGATGGCCTATGCGCGCGCGATCGGCGCGGCCGCGCGCGGCGCGGGCTCGATCATGATCCAGTTCCCGTTCTATGCGGGCATCCAGGCGCTGATGGATCATTCGGGCCTGGCCGGCGTGATCACCAACTGGTTCGTCGACATCGCCAACGTCCACACGTTTCCGCTGCTCGCGTTCCTGAGCTCGGCCGTGATCAACTTCGCGGTGCCCTCGGGCGGCGGTCACTGGGTCGTGCAGGGGCCGTTCGTGATGCCGGCCGCGCAGGCGCTCGGCGCCGATCTCGGCAAGTCCGCGATGGCGATCGCCTACGGAGAGGCCTGGACCAACATGGCCCAGCCGTTCTGGGCGCTGCCCGCGCTCGCGATCGCCGGGCTCGGCGTGCGCGACATCATGGGCTACTGCGTGACGGCGCTGCTGTTCTCGGGCGTGGTGTTCGTCGCGGGGCTGTACCTGTTCTGAGTGAGCAGGCGGCCTCCCGATTACGGGAGGCCGGACCCGCGCGAACGCCGCACGGGTACTGGTCCGGAAAGGGGAAAAGGCGGGCCTGCCGGCGCGCCTCGCACCGCCCGGGCCGGGCGACTGCCGGCGCCGGAGCGCGAATGCGTGGAAGATGTCAGGCGGCCGGCGTCTGGCCCATCGCGGCCACTTTTTCCGTCAGCCATTTCTCGACCGACGGGAACACGAACTTGCTGACGTCGCCGCCCAGTTGCGCGATCTCGCGCACGATCGTGCCCGAGATGAACTGGTATTGATCGGACGGCGTCATGAACATGGTCTCGACGTCGGGCAGCAGATAGCGGTTCATGCCGGCCATCTGGAACTCGTACTCGAAATCGGACACGGCGCGCAGCCCGCGGACGATCACGCGTGCGTTGTTGGCGCGCACGAAATCCTTCAGGAGCCCGGTGAAGCCCATCACCTTCACGTTCGGGTAATGGCCGAGCACCTCGTTCGCGATCTTCAGGCGCTCCTCGAGCGAGAAGAACGGCTTCTTCGCCCGGCTGTCGGCCACGCCGACGACGAGCGTGTCAAAAATGCTCGATGCGCGCCGCACGAGATCCTCGTGCCCGCGCGTGAGCGGATCGAACGTACCCGGGTACACGGCGACTACCATGTCGCTCCTCCTGTGATCATGCGATTGGGGCGGCGGCGATACGGATCACGGCCGCCACCACGATGGGCGCGCGTCGCGCGTCGCGCGCGGCGCCTCGTTTGGAACGCGCATTATTCATCATTTTCGCGTTGCAGCAAATGATAGCGGACCGCGCCCGCCTTGCCCTCGCGCGTCACGGTCCAGCCCGCCAGCACCTCGCGGGCGGCGGGGTCGAGCGCGTCGCCCGACTCCACGTACAGGTGGCCGCCCGGCGCGACGAGCTTCACGGCCAGCGCGAGCGCGCGCTCGAACAGCTCGGCGTCGGCAAACGGCGGATCGAGGAACACCACGTCGAACGAGCCGGGCGCCAGGCCGGCCGCGAGCCGCAGCGCATCGGCCTCGGCCACCTCGACGGCGCGCGCCGAGAGCTTGTCGCGAATCACGCGCAGCTGCTCCGCGGCACGCGCGTTGCGCTCCACCATCACGACGCTTGCCGCGCCGCGCGAGGCGGCCTCGAAGCCGAGCGCGCCGGTGCCGGCGAACAGGTCGAGGCAGCGCCGGCCGTCGAGATCCTGGCCGAGCCAGTTGAACAGCGTCTCGCGCACGCGATCGGGCGTCGGGCGCAGCCCGTCGAGGTCGAGCACCGGCAGCGGCGTGCGCTTCCACTGGCCGCCGATGATGCGGATCGCGTGCGGCTTGCCGCGGCTGGCGCCGGCCGACGGGCGGGCGGAGGGCGAACGGGACATACGGAATCGGGTCGAACGGGACGAAACGGGTGGATCGGCGCGGCCCCGGGCCGCGAACAGGCGCACGTTACCACAGCCGGCGCAGCGCTTCGCCGCTGCCCGCGCGGCGCGCCTGATAAAATCTCCCGTTTCGGGCGCCGGCCACGGCCGCCGCGCTGCCGATCCCTCTTCCCCCAAGCCAGCAGACCATGTTCAGCTTCTTCAAACGATTGATCGGCTCGAAGGCCGACGACGCGTCGCAGGACGCGCCGGCGGCCGACGAGCAAGGCAGCGCGGCTCACGCGCCGGACCCGGCCGAAGATGCCGCCGCGCCCGCGCCGGCACACGCCGCCGAGCCGGCCACCGGGGCCGCTGTCGAGCCTGCTTCGGAACCGGCCCCCGCCACCGCCGACGCCTCACCCGCCAGCGCCGTCGAGATCGTGCCGCCGCCCGCGCCCGAACCGGCCGCGAAGAAATCCTGGATCGCGCGGCTGCGCTCGGGTCTCTCGAAGACGAGCACGAGCCTCACCAGCGTGTTCGTCAACACCAAGATCGACGACGAACTCTACGAGGAACTCGAGGCCGCGCTGCTGATGTCCGACGCCGGCATCGACGCGACCGAATACCTGCTCGGCACGCTGCGCGAGAAGGTGCGCGCCGAACGCCTGAGCGATCCGCTGCAGGTGAAGGCCGCGCTGCGCGCGCTGCTCGTCGACCTGCTCGAGCCGCTCGAGAAGTCGCTGATGCTGGGCCGCGCCCAGCCGCTCGTGATGATGATCGCGGGCGTCAACGGCGCCGGCAAGACCACCAGCATCGGCAAGCTCGCCAAGCACCTGCAGCAATTCGACCAGTCGGTGCTGCTGGCGGCCGGCGACACGTTCCGTGCCGCCGCGCGCGAGCAGCTCGCGATCTGGGGCGAGCGCAACAACGTGACGGTGGTGCAGCAGGAAAGCGGCGATCCGGCCGCCGTGATCTTCGACGCGGTCGGCGCCGCGCGCGCGCGCAAGATCGACGTGGTGATGGCCGACACCGCAGGCCGGCTGCCCACGCAGTTGCACCTGATGGAAGAACTGCGCAAGGTCAAGCGCGTGATCGGCAAGGCGCAGAGCGACGCGCCGCACGAGGTGCTGCTCGTGATCGACGCGAACACCGGACAGAACGCGCTCGCGCAGGTCAAGGCGTTCGACGACGCGCTGGGCCTCACCGGGCTCATCGTCACCAAGCTCGACGGCACCGCGAAGGGCGGCATTCTCGCCGCGATCGCGCGCCAGCGGCCGGTGCCCGTCTACTTCATCGGGGTCGGCGAGAAGGTCGAGGACCTGCAGCCGTTCAGCGCCGAGGAATTCGCCGACGCGCTGCTCGGCTGAGGCCGCGCGCGTCGTGCTTCACGGCCGGTGGGCGGCCATCGTGGCCGCCGCGGCCGGAGCGCCCCCATCAGGACGCTCCGGCGTCCTGTTTGGTTTGTTGTCCCGCTATTCGGCGTCCGGCTGCGCCTCCGGTGCCGCCGCGCGAAACGCGTCGAGCGTCATCGCGTGATCGTGGATCCGCACCAGCGTCGGATACGGCGCCAGGTCCACGCCGAAGCGCTGCGCGTTGTAGAGCTGCGGAATCAGGCAGCAGTCGGCAATCGTAGGCGTGTTGCCATACGCCAGCCGGCCGGTGCGCGGGTCGTTCGCGAGCCGCGTTTCGAGCGTCGCGAAGCCCTCCGTGATCCAGTGCCGGTACCAGGCGTTTTTCGCCTCGTCGGCCACGCCGAGCGTGCGTTTCAGGTAGCGCAGCACACGCAGGTTGTCGAGCGGATGGATCTCGCAGGCGATCTGCAGCGCGATCGCGCGCACGCAGGCGCGTTCGGCCGGCGCGCGCGGCAGCAGCGGCGGCTCGGGCGCGATCTCGTCGAGATACTCGATGATCGCGAGCGACTGCTGCCGCGTGGTGTCGCCGTCGACCAGGGTCGGCACCAGCGCGTCGGGATTCAGCGCGCGATAATCGTCGCGTAGCTGTTCGCCGCCGCCGCGCAGCATGTGGACGGCGCGATAGTCGAACGGCAGGCCTTTCAGGTGCAGCGCGATGCGCACGCGGTACGACGCCGAACTGCGGAAATAACCATACAGCTCCATCGCTTGCCCTCCTGCGGATAACGATCGCGTGTTGTGCCGACTGCGGTGCCGACCGCGGCGCCGCCGTCAGTGCCGGCTTCGGCCACGCCGACGCGCCGGCGGCACGGCGCCGGCGCGCTTGCAAGAATGCCGCAAATGCGATAATCAGTGGGCTTCCCGCATACCCAGGGCGGCCGCGCCGGACCGGCGCCGCGCCCAAGCCTCCACGCCTCGATGACCGACGCCGCCACCGCCCCCCAGACCGCCCCCTTTTCCTGCGCCCGCTTCATCAAGGAGATCGGCCGCGGCCCGCACGGCGCCCGCGCGCTATCACCCGAGGACACCTTCCAGCTGTATCAGGCGATGCTCGACGGCCGCGTGTCGGACGTGGAGCTCGGCGCCGTCTTGATCGCGTACCGGCTCAAGGGCGAGACGGCCGACGAACTGGCGGCGATGCTGGCCGCCGCACAGGCGTCGTTCGCGCCGCTGCGCGCGCCGGCCGGCGCCGCGCGGCCGGTGTCGATCCCGAGCTACAACGGCGCGCGCAAGCAGCCGAACCTGGTGCCGCTGCTCGCGCTGCTGCTGGCCCGCGAAGGCGTGCCGGTACTCGTGCATGGGGTCGCGACCGATCCGGGGCGCGTGACCAGCGCCGAGATCTTCACCGAACTCGCGATGCCGGCCGCCGCCTCGCATGCGGCCGCCGAACGCGCGCTGGCCGAACGGCGCGTCGCCTTCACGCCGCTCGAGGTGCTCGCGCCGAAGCTCGCGCGCCTGCTGGCGCTGCGCGGCGTGCTGGGCGTGCGCAACTCCACGCATACGCTGGTGAAGCTGCTGCAGCCGTTCGAGCCGCTCGGGCTGCGTCTCGTGAACTACACGCATCCGCCCTATCGCGACAGCCTCGCCCAACTGTTCAGCGAGCATCCGGACGCGGCGGCCGGCGGCGCGCTGCTCGCGCGCGGCACCGAGGGCGAGGCGGTGGCCGACACGCGCCGGCAGGTGCAAGTGGACTGGCTGCACGACGGGCGCTGCGAGACGCTGCTCGAACCGGAGCGCTCGTCGCCCGACGCGCCGCCCGTCGCGCTGCCCGAGTCGAAGGACGCGGCCACCACGGCAGCCTGGACCCGTGCCGTGCTCGACGGCGCCGTTCCCGTGCCCGACGCGCTCGCGCGCCAGGTCGAGACGATCCTGCGGATCGTGCGCGTCGAGGGCTGAACCAGGCGAGCGGCGGCGATCGCGGCCATCCCGGGCTCGCCGCCGCGCTGCCGACGCGAAACACGCGCACGAGACGCGGGCGATCCCGTCCTGGCATTTGACAACGCGGAACCACCCGCATTAAAGTTGTCGCCATGCGTTCCCTTCCGAACCCCCTCCGAATTACCTCCGGCCGCCTAGCGCGGTCGCTATCGCTACGACTAGCGTAACGCTGTCGTCGCGCCGTGCTTCCGGCACGGTCCCCCCTGAGCCGTTCCCGCAGTTCCTTCTCGTTTTTCGTAACCCGTAGTCGTCAGCCGTCGTCCGTCCATCCGTCGGGCGATCGCGAAGACCCGCCGCATGCCGTCCGCGAATTCGCGCGGCCCGTGCGCAGTCAACCGCCGATCCGGTTGCCGCCCCGTCTTCGCTCGCGACCGCAACGCCCCGAGGCCACCATGCAGCGCAACCCCGCCGACAAGTACCGCCCGTTCGAACCCGTTCGCCTCAACGGCCGCAAGTGGCCGTCCCGCACCCTCACGCAGGCGCCGATCTGGATGTCCACCGACCTGCGCGACGGCAACCAGTCGTTGATCGAGCCGATGAGCATCGAGCAGAAGCTCGAGTTCTTCGAGATGCTCGTCGCGATCGGCTTCAAGGAGATCGAGGTCGGCTTCCCGTCGGCCTCGCAGACCGATTTCGACTTCGTGCGCAAGCTGATCGACGAGCGGCGGATTCCCGAAGACGTGACGATCGAAGTGCTGGTGCAGTCGCGCGAGGACCTGATCGCGCGCACCTTCGAGGCGCTCGACGGCGTGCCGCGCGCGATCATCCACCTCTACAACGCGATCGCGCCGTCGTTCCGCAAGCTCGTGTTCGGCCTCTCGAAGGAGCAGGTGAAGGCGCTGGCGGTGGACGGCACGCGGATCATCAAGGCGCACGCGCAGGCGCGGCCGGACACGCACTGGACCTATCAGTACTCGCCCGAGACCTTCAGCATGGCCGAGCTGAGCTTCGCGCGCGAGGTCTGCGACGCGGTCGCCCAGACCTGGCGCCCGACGCGCGACCACAAGATAATCATCAACCTGCCGGCCACGGTCGAGGCCGCGACGCCGAACGTGTTCGCCGACCAGGTCGAGTGGATGGACCGCAACCTCGGCTATCGCGACAGCATCGTGCTGTCCGTGCATCCGCACAACGATCGCGGCACCGCGGTGGCCGCGACCGAGCTCGCGCTGCTGGCCGGCGCGGACCGCGTCGAGGGCTGCCTGTTCGGCAACGGCGAGCGCACCGGCAACGTCGATCTCGTCACGCTCGCGCTCAACCTCTACACGCAGGGCATCGACCCGGGCCTCGACTTCTCGGACATCGACGCGGTGCGCGCCGTGGTCGAGCGCTGCAACCAGTTGCCCGTGCATCCGCGCCATCCGTATGCGGGCGATCTCGTCTTCACGGCGTTCTCGGGCTCGCATCAGGACGCGATCCGCAAGGGCCTCGCGCGGCAGCGCGCCGACGCGCCCTGGGAAGTGCCGTACCTGCCGATCGATCCGGCCGACCTCGGCCGCGGCTACGACGCGGTGATCCGCGTCAACAGCCAGTCCGGCAAGGGCGGCGCCACCTACCTGCTCGAACGCGGCATGGGCTTCGCGCCGCCGCGCCGCGTGCAGATCGAGTTCAGCCACGCGGTGCAGGCGGTGGCCGACCGCTCCGGCGAGGAAGTCACGGGCGAGGCGGTCTGCGCGCTGTTCCGCCGCGAGTACCTGGAAACCAGCGGGCCGGCCGCACGCGTCGGCAGCGCGATGACCTGGGAGCGGCGCGAGATCGCTCCCGGCGGCCCGCTCACGGGCGACACGCCGGAAGTGATCGCCGCGCATGTGGCGACGGCATTCTCCGGCGCGGCCGGCGCGACGGTCGAAGTGGTATCGGTCGAGGCGCTGCGCGGCCGCGACGGCCGCAGCGCGGTGTTCGTCGGCGCGCGGCTCGGCGGCTCGGCACTGCGCTACGGGGTGGGGATTCACGAGGAACCGGCCGTGGCCGCCGTCGACGCGGTTACGAGCGCGCTCAACCGCTCCGGCTGGCATTGCTCGGATCACCGCGCCGCGGCCTGAGGCGCGCGGGTCGGGCGGCAGCAGGCCTCACCGTCCGGCCCGGCCGCATGCGCCGCGCCACCGCCCCGTCCCGTCCCGCGAGATCCGCGGCGCACGGGCGCAAAAAGGGCGGCCCGACAGGCCGCCCCGGAAGGAACCGACAAGGATGCCACCCGCATCCGGCAACGGCCTCGCGACCCGCGAAGCCTAGATTTCGGTGGCGCAGCGCGTCGCGTGCCACGCCAGCAGGCGCCAGCGGCCCTGCTCCTGAGCCTGCAGCGCGGTGTAGGCCACCGGGAACACGATGCCGCCGTTGTTGGCCTCCAGTTCGACGATCAGGCGCCCCGTCACGACGAACGCCTCTCCGCCGATCGGCATCACGTCCTGGGTCTGCACCTCGATCTGGCGGTAGCGGCGGCGGCCGGCGACGATCGCGTCGATGAGCTGCTGCTTCGATTCGCGCTTGCCGTTCGTATGCACGTAATAGGCGCTGTCGGACAGCAGTGCATCGAGCGCCTCGCCGTCGCCTTCGACCATCGCGCGGAACCGGTCACGTTCGAGCGCGCGAATCGCATCGATCATCTTCGCCACCATCGCCGTACTCCCAGGCCCCGCGCGCGCCGCGCGTGCCGCTTAGAAGTTGTACTGCAGATAGATCTGGCTGAAATTTATACCAGGATTCGGATCTTTGATACTGGCGTTCGACTCGTGCTGGAAACGGAAGCCGGCCAGATACTGCTGGCGGCTGCCGAACTGCGCGCCCACCCCGACCATGTCGGCGAACTGGAACGCCGTCGACATCGTGTAGTCGGTAGCGATGTGCGGATGCGTGAGCAGGCGCACGCCGACGCCGGCCTCGAAGAACGGTCGCACGTAGCCGGTGCGCTTGATGAAGCGGAACACCGGCGTGACCCCGAATTCGCCGATGTTCGAATTGACCGCGTGGTCTCCGCCGTAGTGCCAATACGCCGCATGACCTTCGGCGACGAACGTGAAATGCCAGTCGCCGACCTGCCACCACGACCAGCCCGGATCCCAGACGATGCCGAGGTCTGCCTTCTTCATGTCGTGGTCGGCGATACCGCCCGCCACCTGCACACCCCAGCGATCGGCGAATGCGGCATTGCATCCGCCCGACAGTGTCAGCGCCAGCGCCATGCCGGCCAGCCACCGTCCCGTCCTGAGATTCTTCTTGTTATGCATCCTTTACTCCAGATTCCGGGGTTGAATGGAGCGCCACCGCAAGCCATCACGGCTGGCTCAAAAAACGAACTGCATATTATGGTAAAGGACTTTTCCGATCGGCATCGTTGAACGAAATGGTTTGCTTCGCAAACGACAAGAATCGAAAACGTCTCCCGCAAATCTCACCAAAACACGTCGATTTGAATACGAGTTGACCCTGGCGACATACAAAAACTATCAAAATATATTCATCAATAGCTCATCGGGAACTCGAATGGCCCTTTCCCCTCTAAGTGTTTAGCACTCGCTTGGCGAGAGTGCTAAGATAGCCCGGTGGAATCGCCTTGTTACGGGGCTCGTCCCTGATTCCAAAGGAGTTTATGTGAGCAACGCTCTGACCCTTCCGAATACCCTCGGCTCGATGCCGGCGAAGGCCTCCCCGGCAGGCGCGCTCGCGCTCGCCTCGAATTCGATGCTGCCTGGCCAGCTGGGCAACATCGACGCCTACATCCAGGCCGTGAACCGGATCCCGATGCTGACGCCCGAGGAAGAGCGTCAGTATGCGACGGAATTCCGCGATCAGCAGAATCTCGAATCGGCCCGCCGGCTGGTGCTCTCGCACCTGCGCCTGGTGGTGTCGATCGCACGCAACTATCTCGGTTACGGCCTGCCGCACGGCGACCTGATCCAGGAAGGCAACATCGGCCTGATGAAGGCCGTCAAGCGCTTCGATCCGGACCAGAACGTGCGGCTCGTCTCGTATGCGATCCACTGGATCAAGGCCGAGATCCACGAATACATCCTGCGCAACTGGCGCATGGTGAAGGTCGCCACCACGAAGGCGCAGCGCAAGCTGTTCTTCAACCTGCGCAGCCACAAGAAAGGCATGCAGGCGATGACGCCCGAGGAAATCGACGGTCTCGCGCAGGAGCTGAACGTCAAGCGCGAGGACGTGGCCGAAATGGAAACGCGTCTGTCGGGCGGCGACATCGCGCTCGAAGGGCAGGTGGAGGACGGCGAGGAATCGTTCGCGCCGATCGCCTACCTGGCCGACTCGCACAACGAGCCGACCTCGGTGATCGCCTCGCGCCAGCGCGACCGTCTGCAGACGGAAGGCATCTCGGAAGCACTCGAATCGCTCGACGCGCGCAGCCGCCGCATCATCGAGGCGCGCTGGCTGAACGTCGACGACGACGGCTCCGGCGGCTCGACGCTGCACGACCTCGCGGCCGAGTTCGGCGTGTCGGCCGAACGCATCCGCCAGATCGAGGCCAGTGCGATGAAGAAGATGCGCGCGGCGCTGGCCGCCTACGCCTGATACGCGCCGCCGGCACCGGCGGCAGCGTCCGGCTTTCAAGCTCCGAAGTTCAAGGCCCGCGGTGGCAACACCGCGGGCCTTTCTCTTGATGGTGCGCTCCCCCCTCCCCCGCACTACCTGTTTCGCCGATCGGTCGGCGTCCCTCCCGGCGCGTGATGCCAATCGTCGCACTATTGCACTCGACGCTGACAAGCTCAGGATCGCGAACTATAAATACAATCAGCACTTGTCCCCGCGATTTACCGCAAATCAGGTGCTCAGCGCGCCGCTCAATCGACATTTGAGTCACATCAAACCGTAGAGCCAGTTTTGCGACCGTCTGCCGCATCGAGGCGGTCAATTATCGCAGCGCACAATTTTAAAATTGCAGTGCTGCAGTTGACCTAAATCGGCGATTTTTCACCGGTTCGTCTTCCTCACTTTCGAGCGTCACCCACACGATCATGCCGCTGATCCTCACCCGCAAATCCGCGCCTCGCGACGGACCGCCGTCCTTGCGCGCGCGCTTCATCTCCTGGACGAAAGGCCCCACGCTGATTCGCGATATATCGGTCGTGCTGGCCATCAAGCTGGTCCTGTTGATGACGCTCAAATACGCGTTCTTCAATCATCCACAAGCGGAGCACATGTCGCTGCCAGTCGCCGCGGTCGCCGCGCAACTGCTCGGGACGACCGCCGTCCACACTTCCACCGGGGACCACCATGATCAGCAGTGAAGTCGTCGATCTATCACGCCTGCAATTCGGCGTCACCGCGCTTTACCATTTCCTGTTCGTTCCGCTCACGCTCGGCATGTCCTGGCTGCTCGTCATCATGGAAGCCGTCTACGTGATGACCGGCAAGCAGGTCTACAAGGACATGACGCAGTTCTGGGGCAAGCTGTTCGGCATCAATTTCGCGATGGGCGTGACCACCGGCATCACGCTCGAATTCCAGTTCGGCACCAACTGGTCCTACTACTCGCACTACGTCGGCGACATCTTCGGCGTGCCGCTCGCCGTCGAAGGGCTGATGGCGTTCTTCCTCGAATCGACCTTCGTCGGGCTGTTCTTCTTCGGCTGGAACCGGCTCTCGAAGGTCAAGCACCTGATCGTCACGTTCCTCGTCGCGCTCGGCTCGAACCTGTCGGCGCTCTGGATCCTGGTGGCGAACGGCTGGATGAACAA
Source organism: Burkholderia plantarii (assembly GCF_001411805.1). Taxonomy (NCBI): domain Bacteria; kingdom Pseudomonadati; phylum Pseudomonadota; class Betaproteobacteria; order Burkholderiales; family Burkholderiaceae; genus Burkholderia; species Burkholderia plantarii. Next base: position 3,786,588 of record NZ_CP007212.1, read on the forward strand.
CCCGGTCGGCGCGCAGTTCAACTACCAGACCATGCGCATGGAGCTGGCGAGCCTGTCCGACGTGCTGTTCAACCCGGTCGCGCAGGTCAAGTTCGTGCATACGGTCTCGGCCGGCTACGTGACGGCCTCGATGTTCGTGCTCGGCATCTCGTCGTGGTACCTGCTGCGTCGCCGCGACACCGCGTTCGCGCTGCGCTCGTTCGCGGTGGCGGCCGGCTTCGGCCTCGCCTCGGCGCTCTGCGTGATCGTGCTCGGCGACGAGTCCGGCTACACCACCGGCGAAGTGCAGCAGGTGAAGCTCGCCGCGATCGAATCGGAATGGGATACGGCGCCGGCGCCGGCCGCGTTCACCGTGTTCGGCATCCCGAACCAGGAAACGCAGCGCACCGACTACGCGATCCGGATCCCGTATGCGCTCGGCCTGATCGCGACGCGCTCGATCGACGAACCGGTGGTGGGCCTCAACGACCTGATCAAGCGCAGCGAGGATCACATCCGCAGCGGCATGGTCGCCTACCAGGCGCTGCAGAAGCTCAAGTCCGGCGACACCAGCGAAGCCACCCGCGCGCAGTTCGACGCGCACAAGGCCTATCTCGGCTACGGGCTGATGCTCAAGCAGTTCACCGCGAACGTGACCGATGCCACGCCGCAGCAGATCGCCGAAGCCGCGAAGAAGACGATCCCGCCCGTGGCGCCCGTGTTCTTCTCGTTCCGTCTGATGGTGCTGTTCGGCTTCCTGCTGCTCGCCACCTTCGTGCTCGCGTTCTGGTTCTCGCTGCGGCGCGACCTGCTGCAGCCGAAGCGCCGCTGGTTCCTGCGCTGGGCCGTCTGGGCGATCCCGCTGCCGTGGCTCGCGGCCGAGTTCGGCTGGGTGGTCGCGGAAGTCGGGCGCCAGCCGTGGACCATCGCCGGCATCCTGCCGACCCATCTGTCCGCGTCGAGCCTCGTGTCGAGCGACCTGTACCTGAGCATCGCCGGCTTCGTCGCGTTCTACACCGCACTGTTCGTGATCGAGATCACGCTGATGTTCAAGTACGCGCGGCTCGGGCCGTCGTCGCTGCACACCGGGCGTTATCACCACGAGCAGCAGGCCGCCGGCTCGGCCGCCTGACGCGCGCCGCTTCACCGAACCCCGACAAGGAATCGTTATGGACTACGCTACTCTGAAGGTGATCTGGTGGGTGCTGGTCGGCACGCTGCTGATCGGCTTCGCGCTTACCGACGGCTTCGACATGGGCGCCACCGCGCTGCTGCCGTTCCTCGGCAAGAACGACGACGAGCGCCGCATCATCGTCAACACGGTCGGCGCGACCTGGGAAGGCAACCAGGTCTGGCTGATCACGGCCGGCGGCGCGATGTTCGCGGCCTGGCCGCTGGTGTACGCGGCCTCGTTTTCGGGCTTCTACTTCGCGATGCTGCTGGTGCTGTTCGCGCTGTTCTTCCGGCCGGTCGGCTTCGACTTCCGCAGCAAGCGCACCGATCCGCGCTGGCGCAGCGGCTGGGACTGGGGCCTCTTCATCGGCGGCTTCGTGCCGGCGCTGGTGTTCGGCGTGGCGTTCGGCAACCTGCTGGAAGGCGTGCCGTTCGCGTTCGACAGCGATCTGCGCGTGACCTACACGGGCAGCTTCTGGGCCCTGCTCAACCCGTTCGCGCTGCTCTGCGGGCTGGTCTCGCTGACGATGCTGCTCGCGCACGGCGCCGCGTTCATCCGCATGAAGACCGACGGCGTGATCGCGCAGCGCGCGGGCCGCGCCCTGCGTCTGAGCGCGCTGGCCGCGGTGGTGCTGTTCGCGATCGCCGGCGCGCTGGTCGCCTCGTCGATCGGCGGCTATCACATCACGCAGGCCGCCCCGCTCGACACCGTCGCGAACCCGCTGATGAAGCAGGTGGCGGCCGGCCACGGGCTCTGGCTCGCGAACTACGGCACCTATCCGTGGATGATCGTCGCGCCGGTGATCGCGTTCGCGGGCGGCCTGCTGGCCGCGCTGCTGGCCGCCTCGCGGCGCGAAAAGACGGCCTTCGTGGCAACCGGGCTGATGATCGTCGGCGTGATCCTGACGGCCGGCTTCTCGATGTTCCCGTTCATCATGCCGTCCTCGCTCGATCCGCGCAGCAGCCTGACCGTCTGGGACTCGACCTCGAGCCACCTGACGCTCGAGGTCATGCTGGGCGCCGTGATCGTGTTCCTGCCGCTGGTGCTGCTCTACACGGGCTGGGTCTACCGCGTGATGCGCGGCAAGGTCACCTCGCAGGTGCTCAACGACAACCACCATACGCTGTACTGACCGGCGCGCCGGGCGCCCGCCGCCCGGCCGCTCACCCGAACCCCATTCTTCCGGAGCCCGACACATGTGGTACTTCACCTGGATTCTCGGCATCGGCGTCGCGCTGTCGTTCGGCGTGATCAACGCGATGTGGCTCGAATCGCACGAGGCGCATGAAGCGCTCGACGCGCGCAAACCCGGCAGCGATCGCTGATCGCCGGCCACGGTGGCGCGCCCCCGCGCGTGCGGCCGTCACCGCCATGAAAAAACGGCGCCCGAGGGCGCCGTTTTTGCTGGCCGCGCGGCAGGCGCCGCGCAACGCTCACGCGGGCTGCACGGCCGCGCCGCCGCCGGCCGGCGGCAGGCGCGTCGACATCTGCTGCGCGTAGCGCGCGGCCGAGCTGCCGCAGACGATGTGGAACGTGTCGGTCGACACCCAGGCCACGTCCACGCTCGCGAGCCGGTCGCGATCAACGGCCGACGGATCGCGTACCACCACGCGCAGCCGCGTGGCCGCGACCGCGTCGAGCGACACCACGTTGGTCGCGCCGCCGAACACGGCGAGCCAGCGCATCGGATCGGGATCGAGCGGGCCGGCCTCGCCGGCCGGCACCGCCGCCGCTGCCGGCGTGGTGGCCGGAGCCGGAGCCGCCGCCACGGCCGCGCCGCTGCCGATCGCGCTGCGGATCTCGTCGGCGATCAGGTCCGCCTCCGGCCCGATGATCACCTGCACGCTGCTGCCGCCGCGCTTGAGCACGCCGCGCGCGCCGATCGCCTTCAGGTTCGCCTCGGAGACCTGCTCCGGATCGACCACCGACAGACGCAGCCGCGTCGTGCAGGCGTCAACCACCGTCAGGTTCGCCGCGCCGCCGAGCGCCGCGATGTAGCGCACCGCGCGCGGCGCCGCCGCCCCGCCCGCGACCTGCGCCGCAGCGAAACCACCGGCCGCGCCCGCCACACCACCGAGGCTGCCCGCGGCCGGCGGCACGTCGCCGGCCGGCTCGCGGCCCGGCGTGGCCATGTTGAACTTGCGGATGAAGAAGCGGAACAGCCCGTAGTAGGCGACCGCGTAGGCGAGGCCGAGCGGGATCGCGATCCAGCCCTTCGTCGAGAGCCCGTAGTTCAGCACGTAGTCGATCGCACCGGCCGAGAACGTGAAGCCGAGCTTCACGCCGAGCAGCTGGCAGATCGCGAGCGAGAGCCCCGTCAACACCGCGTGGATCACGTACAGCACCGGCGCGAGGAACATGAAGCTGAATTCGATCGGTTCGGTCACGCCGGTCAGGAACGAGGTCAGCGCCATCGAGAACAGCAGGCCGCCCACCACCGCGCGGCGCTCCTTGGGCGCCTCGTGGAACATCGCCAGGCACGCGGCCGGCAGGCCGAACATCATGATCGGGAAGAAGCCCGCCATGAAGCCGCCCGCGGTCGGGTCGCCCGCGAAGAAACGGTGCAGGTCGCCCGTCACCGCCGCGCCGCCGCCGGGCGGCGTGAAGGTGCCGAACACGAACCAGGCGAGCGAGTTGATGATGTGGTGCAGCCCGGTGACGAGCAGCAGCCGGTTCAGGAACCCGTACACGAACGCGCCGATCGCGCCCGCCGTGGTCAGCCAGTGGCCGGCCGCGTCGATCACGTTCTGGATCGGCCCCCAGATGTAGCCGAACACGATCCCGAGCACCACGCAGACCAGGCCTGTCACGATCGGCACGAAGCGCTTGCCGCCGAAGAACGCCAGGTAGTCCGGCAGCTTGATGTCCTTGTAGCGGTTGTAGAGCAGCCCCGCCACGATGCCGGCAATGATCCCGGACAGCACGCCCATGTTCAGCTTCGGGTCGATGTCCTTCATGATCGCGGTTTCGATCAGGTAGCCGATCGCGCCCGCGAGCGCCGCGACGCCGTTGTTGTCCTTCGCGAAACCGACGGCCACGCCGATCGCGAACAGGAGCGGCAAGTTGTCGAACACCGCGCCGCCCGCGTCGGCGATCATCTTGATGTTGAGCACATCGGACTGGCCCAGCCGCAGCAATATGCCCGCCACGGGCAATACCGCGATCGGCAACATCAGCGCCCGTCCCAGGCTCTGTATTTTCAGAAACGGATTCCCGTCCATTCAGACCTCCAAATCGTCTCGTCTTTCGTTGTTGATGTGTTGATGTTGCGTGAGGGAACTACACGACGCGAATCCGGGCCCGCTACCGCTCACGGCTGCGGCCAGATTTCACGACTGGCCGCCCGCACCGCCTGCGCGGATTCGAGCGACAACAGATCCTGCGCGCGCTGCCGGCACAGCGCGTAGTCGAGGCCGCGCACGCGCGCCTTGATGCCCGGCACCGACACCGGATCGACCGACAGCTCGGTGATGCCGAGGCCGATCAGGATCGGCACGGCGAGCGGATCGCCGCCGAGCGCGCCGCATACGCCCACCCACTTGCCATGCTTTTCGGCGCCGCGCACGGCCACCTCGATCAGGCGCAGCACGGCCGGATGCAGCCCGTCGGCGAGCGCCGCGAGATCGGCCTGGCCGCGGTCCATCGCGAGCGTGTACTGGGTCAGGTCGTTGGTGCCGATCGAGAGGAAATCGGCGTGCTGCGCGAGCTGGTCGGCGAGCAGCGCGGCGGACGGCACCTCGATCATCACGCCGACCTCGATCGGCTCGCTGCGGCCGGCCTCGCGCGCGAAGCCGTCGATGCGCTCGCGAATCCGCACCAGCTCGCCGACGTCGGTGACCATCGGCAGCAGGATCCGCACCGCGCCGAGCGGCTGCACGGCGAGCAGGCCGCGCAGCTGGTCGTCGAGCAGGTCGGGGCGCAGCTGCGCGAGGCGGATGCCGCGCAGGCCGAGCGCCGGGTTCGGCTCGGGCGGCAGCGTCAGGTAATCGACTTCCTTGTCCGCGCCGACGTCGAGCGTGCGGATGATCGCGGTGCGCCCCTGCAGCGCGTCGACGATCGACTGGTAGCTGTCGCGGTGCTCGTCGGTGGTCGGCGCCGCCTGGCGGTGGATGAACAGCAGCTCGGTGCGCAGCAGGCCGACCGCGTCGGCGCCGTTCTCGACGGCCGTCCTCGCGTCGTCGAGCGTCGCGATGTTGGCGGCCACCTCGATGCGGCGCGCGTCGGCCGTCACGGCCGCCTCGCCCGACTGGCGCCGGTTCGCCTCGCGCACGCCGGCCAGGCGCTGGCGTTCGAGCCGCGCGCGTTCGACGTCGAGCGCGGTCGGCGCGTGTTCGAGCCGGCCGGCGGTGGCGTCGACCACCACCTGGGTCTGCTCGGGAATCGCGAACAGCGCGTCGCCGACCGCCACCAGCGCCGGGATGCCGAGCTGGCGCGCGATGATCGACGCGTGCGAGGTGGCGCCGCCGCGCGCCATCACGAGCGCGGTCACGCGCTGGCGGTCGAGCGACGAGAGGTCGGACGGCGTGAATTCCTCGGCGGCGAGCACCGCTTCCTCGGGCAGCTCGCGCGCGACGCCGGCGGTCAGGCCGAGCGCGCGCAGCACGCGCTTGTCGATGTCGCGAAGATCGGCCGCGCGCTCGGCGAGCAGCGGATCGTCGAGCTTGCCGAGCACCGCGATCTGCGCGCGGATGGTCTCGCGCCACGCGTGGCCGGCGCTCTTGCCGAGGCTGATCAGGTCGCGCGCCGCATCGATCAGCGCCGGATCCTCGAGCAGCACGCGATGCACGGCGAAGATCCCGGCCTCGCCCACCGCGCCGCGCTGCGAGGCGCTGCGCACGGTGTGCTCGAGTTCCGCGTCGACGGCCGCGAGGGCGTTGTCGAGCAGGCGGCTCTCGGCCGCCGGCGTGCCGCTCGCGAGTTCGGGCGGGTTCAGCTCGGCCTCGTCCCAGCGCACCAGCTTGCCGACCGCGATGCCGGGCGCGGCGCAGACGCCGGCCAGCGTGTTCGGATCGAGCGCGGCGCCGTTCGCGTGCGGCATCCGGGGCACCGTGGGCGGCGCCTGGAACGCATGCGCGGCGCGCGTCTCGACCTCGCCGTGGGCGGCGCGCAGCAGTTCCTCGGCGATCGCGTCGACGGCCTGGGCCGCCTGCGGCCCCACGCCGACCAGCTCGATCACGGCGCCTTCGCCGGCACCGAGCGCGAGCAGCCCGACCACGCTCTCGATCGCCGCGCGCCGTTCGCCGAAATGGACGTGGACGCGCGCGTCGAGCCCGCGCGCCGCTTCGCGCGCCCGCGCGGCCGGCCGCGCGTGCAGCCCGCCCGCGTGCGCGAGCGTGATCTGGCGGCGCGCTTCCATCGCGTCGGCGACGTCGCGCGCGGCGGCGGCCACCTCGGTCGAGGTCGCGCGCAGCGTGAGCAGCGGCGAGACGGCCGCGCGCACGAGCCCGCTGCCGGCGCGCTCGACGATCTCGAACGCGTCCGAATTGGCGATCGCCACCACCGACACGAGGCTCGGCGCGGCCTGCGCGACGAGGTCGGTATCGAACTCGACCAGCACGTCGCCGGGCTCGACGCGCGCGCCGGCCTCGACCTTCGGCGTGAAGCCGCGGCCGCTCAGCTCGACCGTGTCGATGCCGATGTGCAGCAGCACCTCGGCGCCCTCGGCGGTGGTGATGGTGACCGCGTGGCCGGTGCGCGCGAGGTGCGTGACGATGCCGGCGCACGGCGCGACGAGCCGGCCCTCGAGCGGATCGATGCCGATCCCGTCGCCGAACATGCCGCCCGAGAACACCGGATCGGGCACCTCGGCAAGCGGTACGACCGGCCCCGTCAGCGGCGCGAGCAGGACGAACTGGTCAGGGGATGCGTTCTTCAACTGGGACTCCTCGGCACGTCTCATCGTCTGTCTCGCGGCTCAATGTGTTTCGGTGACTTTGTTCAGGTGGCGCGGCGCGTCCGGATCGCGCCCGCGCGCGACCGCCAGCTGCGCGGCCATCACGTAGAACGACAGGATCGCGGCGATCGGATCGAGCGCCGTGTGGGCGGCACGCGCGAGCGGCAGCATCGCGCCGGGCGTGCCTTCGGGCGCGGCCAGCAGCACCCGCGCGCCGCGCTGGCGCATGTCGGCCGCGAGCTGCAGCAGGCCGGCCTGCTCGGGGCCGGGCGGCGCGAACACCAGCAGCGGGTAGTCGCGGTCGATCAGCTCCATCGGGCCGTGCCGCACCTCGGCGCTCGAGAACGCCTCGGCCTGGATGCCGGAGGTCTCCTTCAGCTTCAGCGCGGCCTCCTGCGCGATCGCGAGGCCGAGCCCGCGGCCGATCACGATCATCCGCTCGACCTCGCGCAGCTCGTCGATCGCCGCGGTCCAGTCGAGCAGGCCGGCGCCCGCCAGCGTCTCGGGCAGCGCGCGCAGGCCCGTCATCAGCGCCGCGTCGCGCTGCCAGAGCGCCACGATCTGCGCCGACATCGACAGCATCGCGATATAACTCTTGGTGGCGGCCACCGACAGCTCGGGACCGGCCTCGACCGGCAGCGCGTATTCGCAGGCGTCGGCGAGCGGCGACGGCAGCACGTTGACGGCCGCCACCGTCAGCGCGCCGGCATCGCGAAGCGCGGTGAGGGTGTTGACGAGGTCGGGGCTCTTGCCCGACTGCGAGAAGCCGATCGCGAGCTGGCCGCGCACGCGCAGCGGCGCCTGCTGCAGCGTCGCCACCGACATCGGCAGCGAGGCCACCGGCACGCCGAGCCGGCTCATCGTCAGGCTCGCGAAATAGCTGGCGGCGTGGTCCGAGCTGCCGCGCGCGACCGTCAGCACCACCTGCGGCGGCGCGGCGAGCAGGCGCCCGGCGAGCGCCTCGACGCGCGAGGTATCGGCCAGTTGCGCGGCGACCACGCGGGACGCTTCGCGCGCCTCTTCAAGCATATTCGACAATCGATTCTCCTTCGACGTAGGTCGCGCTCAGATTCAGGTCGCGATCGAACACGGCGATGTCCGCCCAGGCACCGCGCGCGAGGCGGCCGCGGTCCTCGAGACCGAGATAGTCGGCCGCGTAGCGCGACATCCGGTTCGACACGTCGGCGATCGGCAGCCCGATCGACACCAGGTTGCGGAACGCCTGATCCATCGTCAGCGTGCTGCCGGCCAGCGTGCCGTCGGCCAGCCTCACGCCGCCCAGGCACTTGGTGACGTGCTGGCTGCCGAGCCGGTATTCGCCGTCGGGCATGCCGGTGGCCGAGGTGCTGTCGGTCACCACGTACAGGCGCGGAATCGCGCGCAGCGCGGCGCGGATCGCGCCCGGGTGGACGTGCAGCAGGTCGGGGATGATCTCCGCGTACTCGGCGTGCGCGAGCGCGGCGCCGACCAGGCCGGGATTGCGGTGGTGCAGCGGCGACATCGCGTTGAACAGATGGGTGAAGCCGCAGGCGCCGTGCTTGAGCGCGGCGACGCCGTCCTCGTAGGTGGCGAGCGAATGGCCGAGCTGCACGCGCACGCCGCGCGCGGCCATCTCCGAGATGATCTCGATGTGGCCGGCGATCTCGGGCGCGAGCGTGACCACGCGGATCGGCGCGATCGCGAGATAGCGCAGCACCTCGTCGAGCGCGGCCGACACGGCCGCGTCGGGCTGCGCGCCAAGCTTGCCGGGGTTGATGTAGGGGCCTTCGAGATGCACGCCGAGCACGCGCGCGCAGCCCGGCGTGCGGTTGCGCGCGCGCTCGCCGAGCTGCGCGACCACGTTCATCAGTTCGTCGCGCGGCGCCGTCATGGTGGTCGCGAGCAGGCTGGTGGTGCCGTAGCGGGCATGGGTCCGGCCGATCGTCTCGATCGCGTCGCCGCCCTCCATCACGTCGGCGCCGCCGCCGCCGTGGACGTGCAGGTCGATGAAGCCCGGCACGATGTACGGCGCGTCGTTCTTCGACGGATCGACGGCGTGCCCCGACAGCGCGGTGATCCGGCCATTGCCGAACTCGATCGTGCCGTGGCGCCAGCCTTCGGCGGTCAGTAGGTTTCCGGTCAGCATCTCGTTCACTTGTATCCGGGTCATGCGGGTTGCGAGAGGAAGCCGGCCGGCGGGCGCCGATGGACATGGCACCGATGCCTCGATGACGGCGGCTGATTAACGGGACAGCGCGGCGGCGCGGCGGGTTCCAGCACGCCCACGCGACGCGATTCGCGTCCCGTCGCCACGGCGGGCCGACGGCGAAGTCGGAGCGAGTCCGCCGAGGCGCGGCGCCTGCGTCGCGCCGGCGGGCTGCTCGTGCCGACCCGGCCGACCCAGCCGAAGCGAGCCGATTATATAACCAAACTAATACCAGTCAATTTTAACTTCGGCGGTGAACGCATCCTCCGAAATGCCGCGCCGCTCGCGTGTTTTAGTTGAAGTAACGCTTTGTTTACGGGGTTTTTTCGGTTCGGTATTTACCCCGATACGGTGTCCGGGGCACGATGCGAACGCGGCCGGCGGAGGCGCCATGCCGGTCGGCAACCATACCTGCATAGAACCAGTTGGTCGTACTGGTATCGACGGACGGAGTCGATGCGCCGTCGCGAAGCCGGCTGGCCGTCCGGACCGGCGTGGCGACGCCGCGCCGGATTTCGATCGCGAGCGCCCGACGGCGCGCGGCACGCCACGGCAAACTCGCCGCACGCGGGCGGCCCCATCGTGCGCCCCGTCGGCCGGCTAGTACGCGCCCGTCAACAAGCGGCCGGCATTCGGCACCCGCGCCTGCAGCCCGAGCGTCTTGAGCATCCGGTGAACAGTCGACGCGGCGGCCGACGACACCGGCTTGCCGAGGCGGTCCTCCACCGGCTGGATGGCCGGCAGCGACGGCATCTGCACGCAGGCGGACAGCACCACGGCATCGGCCTCGAGGCTGTCGGGCCGAGCCGCATGGCCGGACAGGTCGTGCGGATCGAGGCGCCCAACCGCCAGATTGTCCGCCACCTCGAGGCTGATCGAATCGGTGACCTCGATGTCCTCGCTTTCGATGTAATCGATCACCTCGCGGGTCAGCGGCTTCATGTACGGCGTGACGATGGCGACGCGCCGGGTGCCGGGCGCGTGGATGCCCTCGACCAGCGCGCCGGCGGAGCTCAGGATCGGCGTCGGCGCGCCGCTCTGCTCGACCACGCCGCGCAGACGCGCCTCCGACACGCGGTGATAGCCGGCCCCCTGCGCCATGATGGCGACGAGGCCCGCGTAGGCCGGCACGTCGCAACGCGCATCGCTCGGTTCGAGCACGCGGCGGTCGTCCTGCTCGGCCATCTTCGCGAGTTCGTCGGCCGTGACGTGCATCATGCGCATGCGTGCCGCATGAAACGTGAAGCGCTCGTCTGGAAAGCATTCGCGGCGCGCGTTCAGCATCGCCGGAATTTCCGTTTCCCTCGTCGTGTTGGACCTCGGCACGATCTGGCCGATCGGGTAGGTGGCCATGGTGTTTCCTCGAAAGTTGGGAGCGGCGATCGAGGCGCACGGCCGTCACGCGATGGTCGGCGATCCTATGTGTCGTCGCGACGATCGCGCGTCGCATCCGGATCCGATCGGCCACGCCGGCCGGCTCGACCCGCGTCATGTCAAGACGATGCCAGGGGAGCGGCGCGCCGCTGTACAACAGCGATTGGGCAGCCTGCCATCGCGAACCGTTACGACGGCCGGTCGGCGTCGGCGTCGGCGTCGGCGTCGGCGCGGGCGCGGGCGCGGGCGCGGGCGCGGGCGCGCAAATGATCGAGGAACAGCCGTGCCGCAGCCGACAGGGCGTCGGCCAGGCGCACGCCCACCGCCGGCTCGCGCCGGGCCCACGGTTCGTCGAGCGCGAGCAGCCGCGTCGCGGGCGGCCGGCAGGCCTTCGCACTGGCGCGCGGCAGGATGCCGATGCCCGCGCCGGCGCGCACCATCGCGCACGACGCATCGCGGGACGCCGCCTCCACCCTGCCGCGCGGCGTCCTGCCGGCCCGGCTCGCGGCGCCGAGCATCTGGAAACGCAGATGGGTGCCCGAGCAGGGCACCACGTGCTCGTGGTCGAGCGTCTCGGCGAAGGACACGCGCCGCCGGCCTGCGAGCGGATGACGCCCGGGCACGACGACGATCAGCTCGTCGGCCCCGAACGCATGCATCTCGACGTCGGCGTCATGCGGCAGGCGCGTGACGACGCCGATGTCGGCGGCGTTCCGCGCGACGGCCTCGGTGATCGCGACGCTGCGCGAACGCACGCATCGAGGCGCCGGGCGGGCCGTGGCCGACGCACTCAAGGCAAGGCGTCCGATTCATCGCCGTCGCCGCGTACCAGCCGCCCGACCTCGGCGAAGACCGGCTGCGCCAGCTCGGCCGGCACCCCCCAGTAATCGAAGATGCCGCCGGCGGCGCTGTTCTGGCCGCACGTCACGAACACGCCGGTGCCGAAGCGGCGCTTGAGGTGGGTGGCGAGCCAGCCGACGAAGCCGCTGTTGTCGGCGCCTTCGGGAAAGTGGAAGCGGAACACGCCGAAGCGTTCGTGACCGGCCTCCTCGCCCGGAACCAGCTGGCTCCATACCTGGTCGTCGCGCACCAGCGCGAGCGCGTCGGCCCGGGCCGCGGCGGGAAAACGATCCAGCGGGAATTCGTCGAACCGGTAACTGCCGGGATAGACGACCAGCCGCGCCTCGGTGATCACGCGGCGCAGGCGCTGCTCGGTCAGTTCGGCGGTTTCGTGTGAAATATCGACCATCGGAAATCTCTCGAAAGACGGGAACCACGATCATCTCGTTGCGCATGCAACGAACGATGGCACCCCGTCGTGACGAGCGCGCCGCCGTGACGATCGGCTGACGGCAATCTATCACCCGCCACCTTCGAGGGGCTTCGATAATTCCGAAGACCGACTTCGGGTTTATCGAAGCCGCTCTCCAGCGCGAGCCGGTGCCGGCCGCGCGCGTTTCACGCGTGGCCGATCTGGTCGCGCACCGCTTCCAGCACGAGTTCGACGAGCCGCTCGACGGCGGCGCCGGCGGCGCCGTCGGCCCGATACAGCGTGAGCGGCATGCGCGGCAGCGCGGGCAGGCCGAGCGCGGCGCGATCGAGCACCTCCACGCCGCGCGGGACCGCGACGACGGTGCGCACGGCCAGCCCGAGCCCGGCTTCGGCGGCCGCCCACAAGCCCGACAGGCTCGGCGTCGAGAACACCACGTGCCAGGCGATGCCCGCCCCGTCCAGCGCGGCGATGGCGGCCGCGCGGAACGGGCACGGCGGTTCGAACGCGATCAGCGGCAGCGAGGCCGCCTTCAGCGACCCGACGTCGAGCAGGTCCGGGCGGCCGATCCAGGCCATCGGCACGTCCGCGATGGGCGAGGCATGCGGAGCCGGGCCGCCGTCGTTCCAGGCAAGCGCGACGTCGAGGCCGCCCCGCAGGGTCTTTTCCTTCAGCGGCGCGCTGCGCTCGACATGCATCTCGACGCGCACCTTCGGATGCGCCCGCGTGAAACGCCCCAGCACGCCGGGTAGGAAGGTGTCGGCAAAGTCCTGCGGCATGCCGAGCCGGACCCATCCTTCCAGCTCGGCGCCGCGCACCTTGTCGACGGCCTCGTCGTTGAGTTCGAGCAGGCGCTGCGCATATCCGAGCAGCGCCTCGCCCGCGGTGGTCAGCGCCAGGCCCCGGCCCGATCGCTGCACCAGTTGCGCGCCGATCTGATCCTCCAGTTTCCGCAGCTGGGTACTCACGGCCGACTGGGAACGCCCGAGCCGCTCGGCGGCGCGCGCGAAGCTGCCGAGCCGGAAACCGAGCACGAAGGTGCGCAGGACGTCCATGTCGAGATTGGGTCGGATGGCCATGTACGGGATCGCCTGCGGTGGGAGCGGAATGCGCCACGATTATGGCATGGCGGATCGCGGCGTCCGGCGCACGCGCCGCGCCTCTCACGCCGCGGTCATGGCCGAGCGCGGCGGCATCGCGCGCGCCGCCGCGACGGCTGTTCCATTCGACCGCGCCGCGCGGATGCCATCGCGCGCGACGGGATTGGCCGGCAGTCCGCGCAGGTGGCCATGCGCTGCCTCCGGCACCACGAGGCGCCGGGATCGTCCGGCGTCGTCGAGGCATGCGACCGGCGCGACGACACGCGGTACGCGCACCTCGCCCGCACCACGGCGGCGGACCGGCGGACCGGCGCGACCGGCGCCGCGCGCTTCGCGGCCGCATTCGCCGCTTCGCCTTTCGTCTCGAAACGCGATGGCGCGTCCCTACCATGCTCGATGACATGGGCGAGTTCGCCCCAGACCCGAACCATCGACCCACCATGGCCCGTGAGCGGCCGTGAAGCGGGCATGCTCCGTCGTCGGCTCGCACCGGGATCGTGCAGACACGCCGCGCCGTCCGGCGCCGGCACGGAACCCGGCGAAGCGACGCGCCGGCCGCCCGCGCCCAGCTGGAGCCTGCCATGAAGCCAACGAGCATCAATTCGCGTCGCGCGCACACCGAACCGGACGAGGAGCGCCCGGCTCCGGCACCGCTTCAGGACCTCGAGCGCCGCGCCCGCGCGAGCACGGCCCTGCCCGAGGGGCTGCGCAACCTCGTCGACAAGGCGACCGCCCGCAAGCAGACCGCGAGCGCGAGCGGCCTCGGCGACAGCGAGCTGGCACTGGCGGCCCGCAATCCGAACCTGAACGGGCGCGGCGCGCGCGCGCTGCATCGCGAAGCGACACAGCGGCAGGCCGCGACCCACGCGCCCGCTGAGGCGTCCGCCGATACCGCCACCGGCACGCCGCCACCGCCGCTGCGCACCTCGCGCCTGCCGAACGCGATGCGCGCGGCGCTCGACCGGCACACGGCGCGCTCGCAGATCGCCGAGACCGCCGGGCTTGGCGATGCGGAACTGGCGCGCCGGCTCGCCGATCCGGCCACGCGGTCGAAACGCGAAGTGCGCGCGCTGCAACGCGAGTCCGCGCAACGGCAGGCCGCGGCCCCCGATGCGACGAGCACGCCCGGCACCGTGGGCGACGCCGCGCCCGCCGATGCAGGCATCCGGCTCGACGCGCCCGCGGCGATCGAAGCGCCCGCGCCCGCCGCCGTCGCGCTGCCCACTGGCGCCGTGATCGATATGGAACAGGGCGGCCTCGACGTCGCGCACCTGCAGCAGACCGTCGCCGCGCTGGCCGCGGCGCTGCCCGAGATTCCCGCGTCCGCCGCCGGCACGCGCCTGCGCGAGCGGCTCGCCAGCGAACTCGCCGGGATCGGCACGGTCGCCGCGGACTCCGGCCTGCGCCCGGACCAGCGCGGCCTCGCGATCCGCGACGGCTTCGCCCGCGCGTCGCGCGCCGCGCGCGTGCTGGCGCGCTACCTCGACCGCGATCACGCGAACCACGGCAATGCCGCCGGCGGCGTGCCGGCGCGGGAACGGGCCATGTCGTACTTCCTGCTCGCCGGCCTGATGACGGAGCTCAAGCGCATCCACCTGAGCGCGGCGGCGCCCGACCTGATGGCGCACTACGCCGAGCGCGAGGTCGCGCGGCTCGAACGCGTCGCGCCCGGCATCAGCCAGGGCGTGTCCGGCCCGAACGTCGCGACCAGTACCGGCGCGAGCCTCGAATACTCGGTCGGCGTGGGCCACGTCGGCGGCAGCGCGTCGGCCGGCCGGACCTTCTTCTCCGACGACGATCGCGACATCGATTTCTGGACCTCGTACAGCGTCGCGCTGCAGGGCGGCATCGGCAGCAAGATCGCGAACTGGGCCGCGCGCCTGAACGGCCAGGCCGCGTACTCGGCCGGCGGCACCTACTTCGAGCATGACGACCTGCGCGAGCTCGTGAAGCTGGTGGCCAACATGGACGCGAACCGCTCGTGGATCACCTCGTCCGGCCCGAAGACGCGCAAGCTCGTCCACGGCTGGGAACACTTCAAGGACAAGGTCTCGCAGGGCCTCAACCGCAACTACGTGCCGGCGCCGGAGCGGCCGTACTTCCTGACCGACCGGAAGCTCGCCAAGGGCTTCAACGGCGTGAAGACCGCGCTGCTTGCCATGGCGCTCGACGAGCAGCAGCGCGCCCACGGCGACGCGCCGGTGTTCGATGCGATCGTCGCGCAGGCCTACCCCGCCACCGGCGACGTGCTGCGCCGGCGTATCGCCGACCGGCAGCCGCTGCCGCCCGCGCCGCGCCGCGACGTGCCCGACTCGGTGGCCTACGCGGACCGCCGCGTGGCGTTCCGCGAGGCGACGCTGGCCGTCGACGGCAGCCTCGGCCGCGCCACGGACGGCAGCCCGAACCTCGGCGCGGGCGGCACGTTCGACCTGCTCGCGCGCGGCGACCTGCTGCAGTTCTTCACCGAGACGGCCAACGCCCCGCACCAGATCCTCGATCCGGCGCATCACAAGGACTTCCGGGCGACCCTCGCGCTGCACCAGCGGCTCGACGCCCGCTGCGGCGGCGCCACGCCGCCCGCGCTGCGGCTCTACGACCTGATGCGCCGGCGCCTGCAGGGCGCGGCCGGCGACGAGGCGATGCCCGCCATGGCGGCGCCCGTGCGCGAACTGTACGGCGACGAGGCGTCGATCCCCGCGCAGTTCCGCAACGCGATCGCCGAACCCTCGGTGGCGCAGCTCGAGCGCGCCGCGGCCGAGGCGGACGGGCTCGGTCATCTCTACCTGAACTTCATCGAGGATGCCGCCACGCTGCTCGCGCGCAGCGACCGCGCGCTGCCGCGGCCGGCGCGCGAGCAGCTGGACGCGCTGCGCGGCGAGGCGTTCGAGCGGATCAACGCGGAGGTCTGGCACGGCGGCTACTCGCGCGCCGACGCGCTGGCTCGCCCCGAGCGCTTCGTGGCGGCCAGCCAGGCCAGCATCAGCCTCGCGCTCGGCGCGGTGGGCACGCACATCGGCATCACCAAGGAGCGCCTCTCGCACGGCGACGTGGCCCACGCGCAAGCCGCGCAGCAGGCCGACCGCGGCTATGCGGAGGCGCGCGAGCTGCTCGACCGCCTCTATCTGCCGATGAAGAAGCACGACGTGCAGAAGAACGGCCCGCTCAAGGAGCAGGCGCTGTGGCAGCGCTGGGACGTGCTGGTGCGCGCCACGGCCTCGGGCGGCGCGGAAATCAACGCGCTCGGCGCGCTGCTCGGCCATTGGCAGAAGTCGCTCGGGCCGGTCAGCATCGCCAGCGACACGGGCGGCCTGACGCTCTCGGCCGAGGCGAAATTCCTCTACGCCGACCACCAGATCAACCCGAGCCGGGTCGGCAAGTTCTGGCAGATCACGCTCACCGCGAACGGCGGCAAGCCGCTCGCCGGCGCGGCGCTGCAGGCGGCGGTGCGCGGCGCGGTCGGCCGGCTCAACGAGGCGCTCGCCACCGACCAGCCGAAGATCGACAGCGCCGAAATCGCGCGGCAGATGCAGGGGCTCGTGTTCGACGCCTCGGAAGGCAGCTCGATCGTGATGAAGTTCCGGCAGCCGCCGGGGCTCGGCGTGCGCTCGACGCATCTGCAGTACGTGCGCGTGCTCAACAACCAGAATGCCGGCCTCAACCTCTCGGTGACGGTGCCGACCCACGTCGGCATGTTCACGCCGGGCATCTCGCATACCGACTCGTCGCAAGGCTTCGAAGGCGAGATCATGGGCTCGGACCTCAGCTACCTGATGCTGCAGCATCCGAAGCTCGCCGCGCTGCTCGATCATCCGGACGCGGCCACGCCGGCCGGGCTCGCGGCGCGCTTCGACGCGCATCCGCGCGTGCGCAACGGCTACTTCGCCACGGCCTCGACGATCGTCGACACGGTGCAGCGCTATGCCGAGTTCCTCGACGCGAAGGCCCGCGCGGCGCAGGACGGCACGCCACTCGAGGACGCGCCGAAGACCAACGAGTTCTTCCGCTACTACGCGTCGGCGCCGTTCCGGCGCGTGGCCGAAACGGCGCGTCAGGTACAGCGCCACGCGCCGGGCTCGACGGCGGCGGGCGCGCCGCTAGCCGCGGCCGGCGCGCTCGACGAGGACGTGAGCCTGGACGGCATCGATCTCGCGGCGGCGCGGGCGCGCCTCGAGGGCGCGAAGTCGATCCGCGAACGCACGGCTTACCTGTGCGGCGAAGGACGGCCGCTGCTGGACGCGTTCGCGGCGATCGTCGGGCGGACCCGCGAAGTCAACGCCAGTGCGATGTTCCATGCCGAGTCGCGCAACATCGGCTTCCAGGCGGTGATGCGCGAGGCGTAGACCTCGCGGGAGACGCGTCGGGCCGGCGATTGCCGTGGATTCGACGTGAAGCGCTAGAACATGTCGTCCGCGATCGGCCGCGGGCTCATGCCGCCGCCCGGCACCGTAACGCTCACGCTCTGGTAATGGAGATCGCCATCGGTGGCATATTCCCGAAGGCCGATGCGCTCGGTCCTGAAGGTGCCGCCGTCGTCCAGCTGCCGGTAGTGCAGATCGTAGCGGCCGGGCGTGAGCGCCTGCAGCCGGAACGACCGGCCGGCCGGGATGAAGAACTGGCGAACCACCGCCGGCCCCGTCGCCTCGTCGACGCGGATCAGCTTGCCGTACACGTCGAACGGATTGCCGGCGTTGTCGATCGTGATGTCCGAATGGCCCTCGTTCGCCGACACCGGATAGCCGCTCAGATAGGCCGCCCGCTCCGGCCACGCCAGCCCGTTGGGCGCGAACGCGGGACGGACGTAGCGCGGGCCGTCCTTCGTCAGGGGAATGGCGCCTGGCGACGGTGGCGTGTACGACCCGGCCGGAGTCTCGACCGGCGGCGGCGCGCCGCCCTCCACCTTGTCCGGCGCACGCGCCTGCTTCGACAGCGCGCTGATGCCCAGCCAGGCGATCACGCCGATCAGCAGCCAGGCACGCAGCGGCACGCTCCCCAGCCTGCGCCGGCCCGGGCCGGTTCGCGTCGGCGGCGGGCGCTGGGGGCGGGCCGCGGCGGCGGGAGGTTCGGGCGCGCGCGCCGCGGACGCGTCGCGACGCGCGGCATGCGCCGCCTCGCGCTCCTTTCTCGCCAGCCAGTCGTCATGATCGGCGCGCGCGGCCGGATCGCCGAGCACGTCATAAGCGGCATTGATGATCTTGAAGATCTGCGCGGCCCGCGGGTCGCGATTGCGATCGGGATGGTACTTCTGCGCGAGACTTTTATAGGCGGCGCGAATCACCTCGGGAGGCGCATCGCGCGATACCTTCAGATTGTCATAATGACTGTGGACTTTCATCCATTTCCCCGACACGACGGCACGAGTGGTTCGCCACCCGTGGCGGCGTCCATCTTACCGCACGCGATCGGCCGCGCCACCGGACCGGTCAAGCCGCCGCGCCTCGGTCGAAACCTCGACGAAACCTCAATGAAACTCGCGGCTCGAGGTGCGCAGCCCGCCCAGCAGCGGCGTCAGGTCCTCCAGATACTGCGCGATCAGGTGCCGGACCTCGTTCTCGCTCTGCCACACGCCGTACACGGCCAGCAGCCGCGCATCGAGAATCTCGCGACGCTGCCGCTCGATCAGCTCGCGCCGCACGATCACGTTCACGCTGCCGGTCTCGTCCTCCAGCGTGACGAACAGCGTGCCCTTCGCGGTGCCCGGCATCTGCCGCGCGGTGACGATCCCGCAGGCGCGCGCGAGCCGCTTGTTGCGGTGGACGCTCAACTCCTCGGCCGAGGACAGCCGGCGCGCGCGCAGCGCGTCGCGCAGCAGCGCCACCGGATGCCGGTTCAGCGTCAGGCCGATGGTGCGATAGTCGGCGAGGATGTCGTCGGCCTCGGACGGCGCGCCGAACGCCGGCTTCACCGGTTCGTCGATCGGCGCGGCGGCCAGCAGGTCGCGCGACGGCGCCGCCGCCACCGCCTGCCAGAGCGCGTCGCGCCGGTTGCCGGCGAGCGTCGCGAACGCGTTCGCGGCCGCCAGCGCCTCCAGCTCGCGCCGCTCCAGCCGCGCGCGGCGCGCCAGGTCGTCGACGCTCTCGAACGGCCGCGCGGCGCGCGCCGCCTCGATGCGCAGCGCGGCCTCGCGGCCCAGCCCGGCCACCAGCGCCATGCCGAGCCGCACCGCCGGCCGGCCCGCGGGCGGCGGCTCGCCGGGCAGCGCTTCGAGCGAGGCATCCCAGCCGCTCGCCGTCACGTCGATCGGCCGCACCGTCACGCCGTGCCGCTTCGCGTCCTGCACCAGCTGCGCGGGCGGATAGAAGCCCATTGGCTGGCTGTTCAGCAGCGCCGCGAGGAAGATCGCCGGCTCGTGGCACTTGAGCCAGCTGCTCGCGTAGACGAGGATCGCGAAGCTCGCCGCATGGCTCTCCGGAAAGCCGTATTCGCCGAAGCCCTTGATCTGCTCGAAGATCTGGTCCGCGAACTTCTCCGGATAATCGCGCGCGCGCATGCCCGCGACGATCCGCTCGCGATACTTGCCGAGATCGCCCTTGCGCTTCCAGGCCGCCATCGCGCGGCGCAGCTCGTCGGCCTCGCCCGGCGTGAAGCCGGCCGCGATGATCGCGATCTGCATCACCTGCTCCTGGAAGATCGGCACGCCGTTCGTGCGTTCGAGCGCCGGCTTCAGGTCCTCCTTCGGATACTCGACGGGCTCGAGCCCCTGCCGGCGCCGCAGGTACGGATGCACGGCACCGCCCTGGATCGGCCCCGGCCGCACGAGCGCCACCTCGATCACGAGGTCGTAGTAGCAGGCGGGCTTCAGGCGCGGCAGCATCGACATCTGCGCGCGCGACTCGATCTGGAACACGCCCACCGTGTCGGCGCGCGAGATCATCGCGTAGGTCGCCCCGTCGCCTTCCTCGATGTCGGCGATCCGCATGCGCGTGCCGCGCCACGCCTCGACGAAATCGAACGCGCGATGCAGCGCGGTCAGCATGCCGAGCCCGAGCACGTCCACCTTCATGAGCCCGAGCGCCTCGAGATCGTCCTTGTCCCACTGGATCACGCGGCGCCCCTCCATCGCCGCGTTCTCGATCGGCACGAGCCGCGTGAGCTTGTCGCGGCTGATCACGAAGCCGCCCGAATGCTGCGACAGGTGGCGCGGAAAGCCGAGCAGCCGCGATGCGAGTTCGGCCCAGGCGCGGATCAGCGGCACCTCGGGATCGAGCCCGACCGAGGCGAAGCGCGCGAGCAGGTCGGCACTGCCGTCGAACCAGCGGTGTCCCTTGGCGACGCGCTCGACCAGCACCGGATCGACGCCGAGCGCCTTGCCGGTCTCGCGCAGCGCGCCGCGCGGCCGGTAGGTGGAGACCGCCGCCGCGAGCGCGGTGCGATCCTTGCCGTATTTCCAGTAGATGTACTGGATCACTTCCTCGCGCCGCTCGTGCTCGAAATCGACGTCGATGTCGGGCGGCTCGCCGCGCTCCTTGCTGATGAAGCGCTCGAACAGCATGGTGCTACGCTGCGGGTCGACGGACGTCACGCCGAGGCAATAGCAGACCACCGAGTTCGCGGCCGAGCCGCGCCCCTGGCACAGGATGTCCTGCTCACGCGCGAACTTGACGATGTCGTAGACGGTCAGGAAGAACGGCTCGTATTCCATCTCGGCGATCAGCGCGAGCTCGTAGTCGATCCGCGCCAGCACGTCGGCCGGGACACCGTCGGGATGCGTCTCCTCCGGAAAACGCTTCAGCGCGCCGAGCCGGGTTTCCTGCGCCAGGTATTCGGTCGGCGTCATGCCCGCCGGCACGATCTCGCGCGGATATTCGTACTTCAGGTCGTCCATGTCGAAGCGGCAGGCGTCGAGCATCCGGCAGGTCTCGGCGATCGCCTCCTCCGGAAACAGTCGCGCGATGCGCCCGAGCCCGCGCAGGTGCTGCTCGGCGTTCGCGGCCAGCGCGTAGCCGCACTCGCCGACCGGCCGGCCGATCCGGATCGCCGTCATCAGGTCCTGCAGCGGCTTGCACGAGCGCACGTGCATCGTCACGTCGCCGAGCGCGACGAGCGGCATCGCGCGCCGCGCGCCGGCCGCCTCGATCGTCTCGCGATACACGCCGTCGAGCGAGCGCCCCAGCTGGACGAGGCCGAGCCGCGCGCGCTCGCCGAACTGCGCCGCGCACCACGCAAGCTGCGCGTCGAGCACGTCGGCGCGCACCGGATAGGCCGGCACCAGGATCGCGAAGCAGTCTGGCATGCCGCGCAGATGCGCGAGCTCGGGCGGCGGCGCGGCCAGCATGCGCGGCGTGAGCGTGTAGGTGCCTTTCGGCGCCGCCATGCGCCGCCACGAGATCAGCTCGGACAGGTTGCCGTAGCCCTCGCGATTGCGCGCCAGCAGCACGAGCCCGAACGCGCCGGGGCCGGGGTCGCCGCCCGGCGCGACGAGGTCGGGCGTCAGCGCGAAATACGCGCCGACGGCGAGCCGGAACGGCTCGGGCTGGTCGGCCGGCAATCCGCCCGCCGCCTTCCAGGCGGCTTCGAGTTCGGCGTTCTTCGCCTTCACGGCCACATGCATGCGCGGCGCGCCGGCGAGCGAGCATTCGTCGGTGACCGCGATGCCGCGATAACCAAGTTCGTGCGCGCGCGCGACGAGTTCGTCGGCCGACGACGCGCCGCACAGGAACGAGAAATTCGAGCGGCAGAACAGCTCAGCGTAGGCAGGCAGGGCCGACGGCATCACCATCGCGTCACCCGAACAGGCCGTGCAGGAACCAGCGCGGCTCGCTGTGGCGCCGGTCGCGGTCCATGTAGATCCAGTAGCAGGCGCCGTCGTCGTCCTGCGCGACGTAGTAGTCGCGCAGCACGACCTGCCCGTCGAACCAGCCGCCTTCGACGCGCTCGGCCGTCGACATCAGCCGCAGCGGCGTGCGATGGCAAGGCCGGTTCTCGCGCATCGCCAGCGCGATCGGCTCGGCCAGCAGCCAGGCGGGGCGCGGCGCCGCGGCCGGCGCCTCGGGCCGGCGGCCCGCCGGCGCATGCGAGGGCAGCCAGCGGTTCGCGGCCTCGGGCCGATGGTCGGCGCCGGGCGCCGCGCACAGCACGTTGTCGGCGCCGAGGCGCGCGCTCAGCAGCTCGACCAGCCGCGCGCGCGCCTCGCGCGTGCGGCCCGGCTCGGGGAACAGGTCGACGGGCGGCGGCGCGACTGACTCGACGCGCGTCGCGACGAGCCGCACCGCCAGCACGGCGGCTGGCAGTTCGGCGCGCGCGAGCCGCTCGCCGAGCACGCGCAGGCAGTGCAGCTCGTCGCGCGTGGGCTCGGCGAACGCGAGCTCGACCGAGGTCGGCGGCACCGCGCAGCGGCCGCGCTCGTGCTCGAGGTCGAAGCGCAGCGCGGCGAGCGAAAGCTGCCGCGCGGCCAGCCAGCCGCCCAGTTGCGCCACCAGCCGGCGCGCGACGAACAGCACCGCCTCCGCGTGCTCGACGCGCTCCGGCAATTCGAGGCGCGCGTCGAATTCGGGGGGGATCGGCAGCCACGCGAACGGCTCCGGCAGTTCGCCGTAGGCACGATCGAGCGCCTCGAGCAGCCCCGGCCCGCAGCGGCGCTGCAGCCCCGCGCGCGGCAGCCGGCGCAGGTCGGCGAGCGTCGCGCAGCCGAGTCCGTCGAGCCAGCCTGCATAGGGCCGCGCGGCCGGCATCAGCACGCAGGGCAGCGCGTCGAGCACGCGCCGCAGGCTGGCCTCGCGCGCCACGCGCCGGCGCCGGCCGCGGCCCGGCCGGCCGCGTGCCAGCAGCCAGGCGCCGCGGCCGGTCGGCGCGGCGCCGATGCGCGCCGCGTAACCGAGTGCCGCCAGCGCCGCGCCCACCTGCCGGCACAGCGCGGGCAGCCCGCCGAACAGCCGCAGGCTCGCGCCGACGTCGACGATCAGCGTCGCCTCCTCGTCGAGCGCGACCGACGGCGAGAAGCGCAGCAGCGCCAGTGCGACCGCACGCAGCGCATCGGCCTCGCGCGCGAGATCGCGCTCGACCAGATGCGTGTCGGGCGCGAGCGTCAGCACGCCGCCGCGCTTCATGCCGGGCCGCACGCCGCGCGCGCGGGCCGCCGCGTCGGCCACCAGCACCACGCCCTGCTCGAGCACGGCGCTGCCCGCGGCCGGCGCGGGCTCAGGCGAGCACGCGCACACGTCGAGCGGCAGGCGCGGCAGATGGATGCCGAGCAAGACGCGCATAACGACCCTCCACGATCGGCGACGGCAACGCGAGTTCGAGCGGCGCCGCGCAGGCCGGCCCGCGGCGCTTGACGATCTCGACCGACACGCCGCCCGGCAGCGGCCGCAGCGCGAGCCGCAGCACCGCCGGGGACGGCTGGCGCGCCGCCGCGAGCGGGCGCAGCATCACGAACAGCGTGTCGCCGGCGCGCGCCGCCGCCAGATGCAGGCGCCGCAGCACGTCGGCCGGCGCGGCCTCGGTCTGCCAGAACAGCAGCGCGCCACAGCAGCCCGCCTTCAGCGCTTGCTCGGCTGTCCACAGGGCATCGCGCCGGCTGGCTGTGCGTAACCACAGCAATGCATCGAGCGGCACGCCGAATTCGGCCAGCGCGGCCGCGTGCGGTGGATGCGGCGGCGCCACCAGCGCGAGCGGACGCCGCTCGGCGACGCTGCCGGCCAGCCCCGGCGCGAGCAACCGCATCTCGCCGCAGCCCGCGTGCGGCACCAGCAGCTCGACGAGGCCGCCCACCGGCCAGCCGCCGCCCGGCAGCTCGGCCGACAGCGCCGGATAGCCGGTGCCGAGCGTGCGCGAGCCGCCGCGGGCGAGCTGGGAGCCACGCCAGAGCGACGGATGCAGCGATTCGGGGGAGACGGAGGCGGTGGGCATGAGGCAGCCGATTACTGTACGTTTATACAGTATAGGGGAAGCCGCCCGGCTACGACAGATTCCGCGCTGACTTTTTGTCGGGGTCGGAAACGACGAAAGGCCCCGCGGGGCCTTTCGATCGATTACCGGGGGACCGCGCGAACCGCGGGTCGCGCGCTCAGAACGACGGCACCATCGAACCCTTGAACTGCTTGTTGATGAAGTCCTTCACTTCCGGCGACTGGTAGGCCGCGACGAGCTTCTTCACCCACGGCTGGTTCCTGTCCTGCGCGCGCACCGCGATCAGGTTCGCGTAGGGGCTCGTCAGCGATTCGAGCGCGATCGCGTCCTTGGTCGGCTGCAGGTTCGCGGCCAGCGCGTAGTTGGTGTTGATCACGGCCGCGTCCACGTCGCCGAGCACGCGCGGCAGCTGTGCCGCGTCCAGTTCCGAGATTTTCAGCTTCTTCGGGTTGTCGGCGATGTCGAGCACCGTCGCGTTGTTGCCGCCCGTGGCCGCGCCGGCCTTCAGCTTGATCACGCCCTGCGCCTGCAGCAGCAGCAGCGCGCGGTTCTCGTTCGACGGATCGTTCGGCACCGCGAGCTTCGCGCCGGCCGGCAGGTCCTTCAGCGACTTGACCTTCTTCGAATACACGCCGATCGGCGAGATGTAGGTCAGACCCGCGCTGACGAGCTTGTAGCCGCGCTGCTTGATCTGGCTGTCGAGGTAGGGCTGGTGCTGGAAGCTGTTCGCGTCGAGGTCGCCCGAATCGAGCGCCGCGTTCGGCTGCACGTAGTCGTTGAACTCGATGACCTTCACGTTCAGGCCTTGCTTCTCCTTCGCAACCTTCTGCACCACCTGCCACACCTGCGCATCCGGGCCGGCCACCGTGCCGACCTTGATCACCTTGTCCTGCGCGTGGGCGCCGAACGACATGCCGAGGGCCGCGCTGGCGGCGACGACGGCGGACACTGCTTTCAGGAGATTGCGACGCTTCATCTGTTGTTCTCGCTTGCGTTGTTGCGGTACCGACTTGATAAAAGGACGACGCGGCTCGTGGCCGCCCCGCCCGTCAAAGAGTGCGAATGGTGTCACAGGATCGGCGCCGAGTGAAATACATCCCGCTCATATGGGTATGCCGCGCGCTGGCAATGATGGTGCCCGGCGGGGACCGACAGGACTCCGAAGGTCCATGGCCGGCGCGTCGATCGTTTCGGAAGCGCGGAAGGACGCCGGGGCCGAAGGTACCGCGCTCAGCCCAGCAGCAGCTTCAGATCGTGAACCCACGGCGCCGGCCCCTGCCCGTCGCGCACGAACAGGCGCAGCTTGCCGGCCGGGTCGAACACGTAGCTCGCCGCCGTGTGGTCCATCGTGTAGCCGTCGGGCGTCTTGCCCGGCGATTTCGCGTAATAGATCCGGAAATCCTTCGCCACCTGCTTCAGCTGCGCGTCGCTCGCCGGGCGCAGCGCGACGAACGACGGATCGAACGCGGCCACGTACTGCGCGAGCAGCGGCGCCGTATCGCGTTCGGGGTCGACGGTAACGAGCAGCACCTGCACGCGCTTCGCCCCGGCGCCGAGCTGCTGCCTCGCCTGCGCGAGCTCGGCCAGCGTGGTCGGGCAGACGTCGGGGCAATGCGTGTAGCCGAACACCAGCACCACGGCGCGACCCTTGTAGTCGGCCAGCGTGCGCGTGTGGCCGGCGGTGTCGGGCAGCGCGAAATCCTGGCCGAACTGCGTGTTGCCGGTGATGTCGAGATTCTCGAAGGCCGGCTGGCGGCTGCAGCCGGCGAGCAGCAGCACGCCAGCGGCGGCGCAGGCGGCGAGCCAGCGCCGCCGCGCGGGCGGGAAGGAACGCGGCATCATCGCGGCGCGCTCAGAAGCCGAGCAGCGGGCGCACGTAGTGATCGACGAGCAGCGCCATGAACAGCAGCGACAGATAGACGATCGAGTAGCGGAACGCGCGGCGCGCGAGCGCGTCGGAATAGTCGACGTAGACCTTCCACGCGTAGGCGATGAACACCGCGCCGAGCAGCACCGCGCTCGCCAGGTAGAGCACGCCGCTCATGCCCGAGATGAACGGCATCATCGTCACGACGAACAGGATGAACGTGTAGAGCAGGATGTGCAGCCGCGTGAACTTCTCGCCGTGCGTGACGGGCAGCATCGGCAGGCCCGAGTTCTCGTAGTCCTTGATCCGGTAGAGCGCGAGCACCCAGAAGTGCGGCGGGGTCCAGACGAAGATGATCAGCACCAGGATCCACGCGTCGCCGGGCACGGTGCCCGTCACGGCGGCCCAGCCGAGCGCCGGCGGCATCGCGCCGGAAGCGCCGCCGATCACGATGTTCTGCGGCGTGGCGGGCTTGAGCAGCAGCGTGTAGATCACCGCGTAGCCGACGAAGGTGGCGATCGTCAGCCACATCGTCAGCGGGTTGGTGAAGGTGTAGAGCGTCCAGGCGCCGACTCCGCCCAGCACGGCCGAGAAGGCGAGGATCTGCGGCGTGGTGATCTCGCCGCGCGCGGACGGCCGCCACGCGGTGCGGCGCATCTTGGCGTCGATCTTCTGCTCGACGAGGCAGTTGATCGCGAACGCGGCGCCGGCCAGCAGCCAGATGCCGATCGTGCCGCCGATCAGCGGGCGCAGCGGGACCATGCCGGGCGTGGCGAGAAACATCCCGATCACGGCGCAGAACACCGCGAGCTGCGTGACGCGCGGCTTGGTCAGCGCGAAATATTGCGACAGGCGGCTGCCGGGGGACTGGGAAAGCGAGGATTCCATGAGCGTGGGGAGCGTCAGGCGGGCGCGATATCGCGCGCGGGGAGCGCGACGCGGCCGGGACGGCTTGAAAGGATTCGAAAGTTTAACATGACGAGCAACAGCAGCAGGATCGCGGCCCCGCCGTTGTGCGCGACGGCGACGGGCAGCGGCCACTGCAACACGATGTTCGACAGCCCCGTCACGAACTGGATCGCGACCACCAGCAGCACGCCGTTGGCGGGCCGCCGCAGCGATTCGAAACGGCGCATGCGCAGCGCGAACGCGACCAGATAGGCGACCACCACCACGGCGAACGTGCGGTGGGTCCAGTGAATCGCCACCAGCGCGTCCTGCGTGATCGCCTCGCCGTCGCCCGACATGCCGAGCGCGCGCCACAGGTGGAAGCCGTGCGCGAAATCCATCGGCGGCAGCCACTGGCCGTTGCAGGTCGGGAAATCGGTGCAGGCGAGCACCGCGTAATTGGTGCTGACCCAGCCGCCCAGCGCGATCTGCACCACCAGCAGCACCAGCGCCGTGAGCGCGGCCACGCGGTGGCGCCCCGCCTCGGGATCGTGGGCCGGCAGCGGCGTCATGCGCGCGGCCAGCCAGCCGAGCGCGCCGAGCAGCGCGAGGCCGAGCAGCAGGTGGGTGGTGACGATCACCGGCTGCAGCTTCATGGTGACCGTCCAGGCGCCGAACACGCCCTGCACGACGATCAGCAGCAGCAGGCCGGTGGGCCACCAAGGCGACACCGACAGCGGCCGGCGGCGCGCCTTCGCGACCCAGGCGATGGTCATCTGCGCGATGATCAGCACGCCGATCGCCATCGCGAAATAGCGATGGATCATCTCGATCCAGGCCTTGCTCATGCTGACCGGGCCGGTGGGCATCGCCAGGTGCGCGGCCGAGATCGCCGCGTGCGCGATGAACGGCGACGAGGTGCCGTAGCAGCCGGGCCAGTCCGGGCAGCCGAGCCCGGAGTCGGTGAGCCGCGTGAAGCCGCCGAACATCACGAGATCGAGCGTGAAGAACGTCGTCATCCAGACGAGCTTGCGGAATTTGTCGTCGTCGGCCTTCACCCACACGTAGGAGAGGGGCAGAAGCGCGATGGTGAGGCCGATCAGGCCCAGTTGCAGTAAGTACATCCGGGAATTCTCGATTGCGGGTACCGGCCGGTCAGCCGATGCTCGACCACTTGAGCAGCTTCGTCACGTCGTTCTTGATCCGGCTGGGGTCGGGGTCCTTCGGGAAGCGCATCATCAGGTTGCCGTTGGGGTCCACCAGATAGATGTGATCCGTCGCCTGCGTGCCGGCCTCGGCCGGCAGCCACGCGTCGAGCGCGGCCGGATCGGCGACGAGGCGCCGGGTGTCCGGATAGGCGGCCAGGATTTTCGCAT
This sequence comes from Burkholderia plantarii, assembly GCF_001411805.1. Classification (NCBI taxonomy): domain Bacteria; kingdom Pseudomonadati; phylum Pseudomonadota; class Betaproteobacteria; order Burkholderiales; family Burkholderiaceae; genus Burkholderia; species Burkholderia plantarii. Next base: position 3,814,539 of record NZ_CP007212.1, read on the forward strand.
CGACGCCCGCCGCGTCGCGGCGCAGCCAGACCATCGTGATGCGCTGCCGCTCGCCGCCCTGCGTCGCGCGGACCTGCCGCATGAAGTACAGTTTCCGGGCGCACGCATCATCGCACAAACTGCCGTTTTCCATCACGAGCAGCCAGACCCCGCGCAGCGAGGCCAGCGCCACGCTCCGGCCGTTTTCGTCGGTCGCCGTGAGCGTGGCGGGGATCGGCCGCTGCGGCTCGATCAGCGTGCCGTAATTGGTCGAACCGCCACGGGGCTTGACCACGTAGTAGGTGAAGTAGGAAGCGAGGAGCGGCGCCGCGCAGATCAGGCACAGCGCGAGCACCACCCAGCGCCCGCGTCGCCACGAGCCTCGCTGCGACGATGTGCCGCGCCCGAAATCGGGGTCATGGCCCGCGGTGCTCTCGCCGGGCTGGCCGGGCTGGCGATCGGGCCCTGGTCGGGCCGGCGTCGGACGGGAAGGCTGGGTCGACACGAAGTTCCTCTTCATCCTCTGGATACGAATCCGGTCGCGGCGCCGGGCGCCGCCCATGGCGCGCTCAGGTCGCACCCGAAGGCTTGCGCGCCGCGCGCCGCGCCGCGTAGAGCCCGAAGCCGGCCGCCGCCGCGGCCATCGCCCACCACTGCACCATGTAGCCGTAGTTGCGCCCGACGTCCTGGGTCGGCTGCGGCCAGTCGCGCACGAGGCCGTCGTCGCCGTCGCTGGTCTGCTGGATCACGTAGGGCTGCAGCGGCAGCCCCGTTTCCCGCGCATAGGCGGCGACCTCGAGATTCTGGCGAATCCGCTGGTGCCCGGCCGAACCGCCCCGCCCCAGCTCGAACGCGCGCGATGCGTCGGCGCGCGCGATGCCCTCGATCGTCACATTGCCGGACGGCGTCGCAAACGGCGCGATCGCGGTGCGGTCGGCGCTGTTGCGCGGCAGCCAGCCACGATTGACGAGTACGTAACCGCCATCCGCGAGCCGCATCGGCATCACCACGTAAAAGCCGGGCTGATCACGGTAGGCGCGATTATCGAGATAAACCACGGCACCGGGAATGAGACGGCCGGTCGCACGCACGCGATGGAACTCGACCGCGTCGAGCGCCACCGGCGCCGAGCTGGCCTCGAACGGGGTCGCATGCTCGTAGCGCAGCACCTGCGCCTCGAGCGCCTCCTTGCGATGCGCGCGATCGCGCTGCCAGAAGCCGAGCCGCAGCGTCACGGCGATCACCGCGAGGATCAGCAGCGCGGGCAGCCAGCGCAGCTTCATCGCACGGTCGCCGACGTGTCACATCGGCGCGATCGAAGTGGGATAATCGACACGTCTGCGACGAATCGCCATTCCACGGTAAGTGCCATGCACATCCTCGTTCCCATCGCGTTTGCGCTGATCCTCGCGAGCCTCGCCTCGGCCCTCTATTTCATGATGCACGACCGGGGCCAGACGAAGCGCATGGTCTGGTCGCTCGCGACGCGCGTCGGCCTGTCGATCTCGCTGTTCCTGTTCATCCTGTTCGCGAACTGGATGGGCTGGATCCACTCGACCGGCATTCCGCTCGGCCGCTGAGATCGCGGTCCGCGTCGCTGCACCGGCCTCCTCCGCATCCCGCGCGCGCATCGCGCGCGGCTCGGCGCGTGTCCTACGACAGCCAGTACACCACCACGTACAGGCCCAGCCACACCACGTCCACGAAGTGCCAGTACCAGGCCGCGCCCTCGAACGCGAAATGGTGATCGGGCTTGAAGTGCCCACGCAGCATCCGCACCAGCACCACGGTCAGCATCGTGCCGCCGAGGAACACGTGGAAGCCGTGGAAACCCGTCAGCAGGAAGAACGTCGAGCCGTACACGCCCGAGGCGAGCGTCAGGTTCAGTTCGTTGTACGCATGGAAATACTCGAAGCCCTGCAGGAACAGGAAGCTCACGCCCAGCACGATGGTGGCCGCGAGCCAGGCGATCGCCCGGCGCCGGTGATCCTCGCGCAGCGCATGGTGCGAGACCGTCAGCGTGGCGCCCGAACTGAGCAGCAGCGCGGTGTTGATGGTCGGCACCGGCCACGGCCCCATGGTGCGGAAGTGGCCCGCCAGCGCGGCCGGCCCCTCGTTCGGCCAGACCGCGCTGAAGTCCGGCCAGATCAGCCGGTAGTCGAGGCTGCCGAGCTGATGCAGCGCGATCTCGCGCGCGTAGAACAGCGCGCCGAAGAACGCGCCGAAGAACATCACCTCGGAGAAGATGAACCAGCTCATGCTCCAGCGGTACGACTTGTCGACACGCTGGCCGTACATGCCGCCCTCCGACTCGGAGATCGCGTCGCCGAACCAGTGATAGAGCACGAACAGCACCCACAGCAGGCCGAGCGTGACGGTGATCGGCGCCCAGGCATGGCCGTTGATCCACAGCGCCACCGAGCCGAGCATGACGAGCAGGCCGAGCGCCGCGCTGATCGGGTGCCGCGACGGCTGCGGGATGAAATAGTAAGGGCTTTCGTGTTGGCCGCTCATGCTTGATTCTCCACTTCAGTCCAGTTGATTCCGGAACGATCCGGAAAGCTTCGCGAGCGCGCCGCCTCGCGCCAAAACCGCGGCCGCGCCCCTCGCGCGCGCCGCCCCCCGCCGGCTCCGCCTGCCGCCCGCGCTAGCCGACCACCGCATGCACGACCAGCAGCAGCAGGCCGATGAACACCGCCGCCGCAAGCAGCGCGACGATCAGCACGTGCAGCGGATTCAGCGACTGCGCGTCGGCCTCGAGGTCGCTGCGCCGGCGCACGCCGAAGAACGACCAGAACACGGCCTTGAGCGTCTTGCCAAACGAGCCCTGCGTCATCGTCGCCTCCCCGGCGCTGCCTCGGTTGCCGCCCGCTCACGCGCCCTGCTTCGAGGCCTGGGCCGCCGTCTGGGCGGGCGGGTTCAGCTCGAAGAACGTGTAGGACAGCGTGATCGTCTTCACGTCCTTCGGCAGCGCCCGGTCCACCACGAACACCACCGGCATGCGGCGCGACTCGTTCGGCTTCAGCGTCTGCTGCGTGAAACAGAAACATTCGATCTTCTTGAAATACTCGGTGGCCTGCTTCGGTGCGTAGCTCGGGATCGCCTGCGCGACCACCTGCCGGTCCTGCGCGTTGGTGACCTCGTAGACCACCGTCATCACCTCGCCCGGATGCACGTCGAGGCTGCGCTGCTCGGGCCGGAAGCCGAGCGGGCCGCGCGCGTTCGCGTCGAGCTCCACCGAAATCGTGCGGCTCAGGTCCACCTGCGTGTTGCGTGCCTCGCGCGCGCTCACGTCGCGCTGCACGAGGTTGTTGAGGCCCGTCACCTGGCAGATCGCGCGGTAGATCGGCACCAGCGCGAAACCGAAGCCGAACATCAGCGCCGCGACCACCACGAGCTTCAGCAGCATCGTGCGATTGAAGCTGGAATCACCGTCGACGAACGGTTCCGACATGGTGAGGAATCCTCTCCGTTATGCACTCATGCCGGCGTCATGCAGTGGAAGCGATCCATTGCCTGACGACGGCGGCGATGAAAAAGGCGGCGACCACGGCCAGCAGCACGAGGCCCAGCCGCCGGTTGCCCGCGCGGATCTGCGCGGGCGTGCGTGCTTGTGAACGGTTGCGGTTCATCGGCTCGGGCGGGTTGGTGCGCCGCCACCCGGGCCGGGCGGCCAGCGCGCGGTGGGTCAGTCGACGGTCGGCGGATGTTCGAAGGTATGGAACGGCGCCGGGCTCGGGACCGTCCATTCGAGGCCGATCGCGCCGTCCCAGGGCTTGTCCGGCGCCTTCTCGAGCCCGCCGCCGCCGCGATAGGCCGGCAGCGCCACCGCGAACAGGAAGTAGACCTGCGCGAGGCCGAAGCCGAACGCGCCGATCGTCGCGACCTGGTTGAAGTCGGTGAACTGCGCCGGGTAGTCCGCATAGCGGCGCGGCATGCCGGCCAGGCCGACGAAGTGCATCGGGAAGAACGTGACGTTGAAGAAGATCATCGACGCCCAGAAGTGGATCTTGCCGCGCATCTCGTTGTACATCCAGCCGGTCCATTTCGGCGACCAGTAGTACCAGCCCGAGAACAGCCCGAACAGCGAGCCCGCCACCAGCACGTAGTGGAAGTGCGCCACCACGAAGTAGGTGCCGTGGTACTGGATGTCGAGCGGCGCCATCGCCAGCATCAGCCCGGTCAGCCCGCCGAACGTGAACACGAACAGGAAGCCGATCGCGAACAGCATCGGCGTCTCGAAGCTGAGCGAGCCGCGCCACATGGTGGCGACCCAGTTGAACACCTTCACGCCGGTCGGCACCGCGATCAGCATCGTCGCGTACATGAAGAACAGCTGGCCCGTGACCGGCATGCCGGTCGCGAACATGTGGTGCGCCCAGACCATGAACGAGAGGATCGCGATCGACGCGGTGGCGTACACCATCGAGCTGTAGCCGAACAGCGGCTTGCGCGAGAACGCCGGGATCACCTGCGAGACGATCCCGAACGCCGGCAGGATCATGATGTAGACCTCGGGGTGGCCGAAGAACCAGAAGATGTGCTGGTACATCACCGGATCGCCGCCGCCCGCCGCGTTGAAGAACGAGGTGCCGAAGTGGCGGTCGAACAGCACCATCGTGATCGCGCCGGCCAGCACCGGCATCACCGCGATCAGCAGGTAGGCGGTGATCAGCCAGGTCCACGCGAACATCGGCATCTTCATCAGCGTCATGCCCGGCGCGCGCATGTTCAGGATCGTCACGACGATGTTGATGCCGCCCATGATCGACGAGGCGCCCATCAGGTGGACCGCGAAGATCGCGAAGTCCATGCCCGGCCCCATCTGCGTGGAGAGCGGCGCATACAGCGTCCAGCCCGCCGCGGTCGCGCCGCCCGGCGCGAAGAACGAGCCGACCAGCAGCACCGCCGCCACCGGCAGCAGCCAGAAGCTGAAGTTGTTCATGCGCGCGAACGCCATGTCCGAGGCGCCGATCTGCAGCGGCACCATCCAGTTCGCGAAGCCGACGAAGGCCGGCATGATCGCGCCGAACACCATGATCAGGCCATGCATCGTGGTGAGCTGGTTGAAGAACTCGGGACGCATGATCTGCAGGCCCGGCTCGAACAGCTCGGCGCGGATGCCGAGCGCCATCACGCCGCCCGACAGGAACATCACGAACGAGAACAGCAGGTATAGCGTGCCGATGTCCTTGTGATTGGTCGCGAACAGCCAGCGGCGCCAGCCGTGCGGTAGCTCGTGCGCATGATCGTCGTGCGCGTGTCCCGCGGTTACGTCGTGTCCTATGCTAGACATGGATGTCTCCTGATTCTTGTTCCGATGACGTCGACCCAGACGACGAACAACACGTCAGGCAGCCGGGCCGATTTCGACACGACGCGCCGCTTTGGCATCCGCTCCGCCCGTGATCGTCTGCGGCTTCTTCAATACGACCCGGTCCTCGGCGACGCCGGCCGCCTTCAGCGCGTCGCGCACGGCCTGCGCGCGACGCTTCGCGAGTTCGGCGTTGGCATCGGCCGAACCCGTCGTGTCCGTGAAACCCGACAGCGCGAGCTTCGCGTCCGGATGCGCGCTCGCGTATTGCGCGGCGGCGTCGAGCGCGGCCTTCGCGTCGGCAGGCAGTTCACTCTTGCCGGTATCGAAATAGACGGCGGCCGGCAGCGCGGCGGACTGGGTGGCGGATTGCGCCGCAGCCGGCGCGGAAGCCGCGGCCGCCGCGGTGCCCGAAGCGTCGCCGCCCGATGCCGCCGCCGCGGGCGCCGACGCCTCGACCGCCGGGGCCGCCGCCTGCGTCGCGCCGCCTTCGGGCAGCTTGCCGTTGCGCGCGTCGGCCACCTGCTTCGGCTGCAGCGCGTCGCCCATGTGGTTGCCCCACGCGTTGCGCTCGTAGGTGATGACCGAGGCCAGATCGACGTCCGACAGCGAGGCCCAACTCGGCATCGCGCCCTTGCCGCTCAGCACCAGGCTCACGTGCTGCGCGATCGGGCCGTTGGCGATCTTGCTGCCGTCGAGCGCCGGGAACGCGCCGAGGCCCTTGCCGTTCGGCTGGTGGCAGACCGCGCAGTTGGCCTTGTAGACGTCCTCGCCGTGCGCGACCAGCTCGGCGCTGGTCCACACCTTGTTCGGGTCGAGCGTGGCGGCGGCGGCCTTGGCCTTTTCGTCCTTGACCCACTTGTCGTAGTCGTCGGCCGACAGCACCTGCACCACCACCGGCATGTACGCATGCTCCTTGCCGCACAGCTCGGTGCAGAAGCCGCGATAGGTACCGACCTTCTCGGCCTTGAACCAGGTGTCGCGCACGAAGCCCGGAATCGCATCCTGCTTCACGCCGAACGCGGGCACGTACCACGAGTGGACCACGTCGTTGGCGGTGGTGATGATGCGGATCTTTTTATCGACGGGCACCACCAGCGGATGGTCGACTTCCTGCAGATAGGTTTCGCCGATCGGCTGCCTGCCGTTCACTTCGCTGCGCGGCGTGGTGAGCGTGGAGACGAAGCTGATGCCCTCGCCCGGCCCCTTCACGTAGTCGTAGCCCCACTTCCACTGGTAGCCGGTGACCTTGATCGTGACGTCGGCGTTGGTGGTGTCCTTCATCGCGACCACCGCCTTGGTGGCGGGCAGCGCCATCAGCACCACGATCACGAACGGCACGATCGTCCAGATAATTTCGACGGTGGTGCTTTCGTGGAAATTCGCGGCCTTGTGGCCGCGTGATTTGCGATGGGCGAAAACAGAATAGAACATCACGCCGAACACGCCGACGAAGATCACCGTGCAGAGGATCAGCATCATCGTGTGCAGGTCGTACAGTTCCTGCGCGATCTTCGTGACGGGCGGCTGGAGGTTGATTTCGTTGACGCGGGGGCCGCCTGGACTGTCGCCGACGGCGAATGCGGCACCGGACGCGATGAGTCCGCTGACGGCCAGCCAACCAGTGAGGGCGCGCTTGATTGTTTTCATGGCTTCCTTACCCAAAATTGTCATTCCTACCCTCCCCGCCGTCGGCGGTACGCCGCGGCCGCCTCGATCAGCCGCAGCGCATCAGCGACGCGCG